>NZ_JBRBAF010000016.1:0-84908 GCF_052805975.1 Chromobacterium sp. W521 | reverse complement strand
ATCCTACACCCTTACACGTCAATATTCCGCGCAATCAATGCATTGCCCTCAATGAAGTTCCGGCGCGGTTCCACTTCGTCGCCCATCAGGGTGGTGAACACGTCGTCCGCGCTCATCACGTCTTCAATGCGCACCTTCAGCAGGCGGCGCACGGTGGGGTCCATGGTGGTTTCCCACAGCTGTTCCGGGTTCATCTCGCCCAGGCCTTTATAGCGCTGGATGTTCATGCCCTTCTTCACTTCCGCCAGCAGCCAGTCCAGCGCTTCGCCAAACTCCGCCACCGGTTTCACGGTTTCGCCGCGTTTGACGTGGGCGCCTTCGCGCAGCAGGCCGCTGAGCATGTCGCCGGTTTTCTTCATTTCCGCGTAGTCGCCGGATTCCAGGAAGTCCTGGTCCATCACCGTTACCATCACGTTGCCGTGCAGTTTGCGGATGATTTTGATCAGGTGGCCGTCGTTCTTTTCGTCGCGCAGCAGTTGCAGTTCGATGGCGTCCGCCGGCAGCAGCGCGCTCAGTTTGGCCAGCGCGGCGTCCGCTTCTTGCTGGCTGCTGAGGGACAGCGGGCCGGTTTTGAGCATGGCTTCCAGCACCAGCGGGTCTATCACGCGGCTTTCACGTTCAATCACGGAGCGGGTCAGCAGGAACTGGCGGGCAATTTCGCCCAGGGTGTCGCCGGACAATGCGGCGGCGCCTTCGGCCGGGATCAGTTCGGCTTTTTCCAGCGCCAGTTGCAGCAGGAACTGGTTGAGCTCGGAGTCGTCCTTGAGGTAGCGCTCTTGCTTGCCCAGTTTGGCCTTGTACAGCGGCGGCTGGGCAATGTAGATGTGGCCACGCTCTACTAGTTCGCTCATTTGGCGGTAGAAGAAGGTGAGCAGCAGGGTGCGGATGTGCGCGCCGTCCACGTCGGCATCGGTCATGATGATGATGCGGTGGTAGCGCAGTTTGTCCGGGTTGTATTCGTCCTTGCCAATGCCGCAGCCCATGGCGGTGATCAGGGTGGCCACTTCCTGGCTTTGCAGCATTTTGTCGAAGCGGGCGCGTTCCACGTTCAGGATCTTGCCCTTCAGCGGCAGGATGGCCTGGAATTTGCGGTCGCGGCCTTGTTTGGCGGAGCCGCCGGCGGAGTCACCCTCCACCAGGTACAGTTCGCACAGCTTGGGGTCTTTTTCCTGGCAGTCCGCCAGTTTGCCGGGCAGGCCCAGGCCGTCCATGATGCCTTTGCGGCGGGTGATTTCGCGGGCCTTGCGCGCGGCTTCGCGGGCGCGGGCGGCTTCCACAATCTTGCCGCAGATGATTTTGGCGTCGTTGGGGTGTTCCAGCAGATAGGTTTTCAGCGCTTCGCTGATCACTTCATTGACCACCGGGCCAATTTCGCTGGAAACCAGTTTGTCCTTGGTTTGGCTGGAGAACTTGGGGTCCGGCAGTTTGACGGAGAGCACGCAGGTCAGGCCTTCGCGCATGTCGTCGCCGGAGGTGTCCACCTTGGCCTTTTTGGCCACTTCGGATTCTTCGATGTACTGGTTCAGCGTGCGGGTCATCACCTGGCGCAGTGCGGTCATGTGGGTGCCGCCATCGCGCTGGGGGATGTTGTTGGTGAAGCACTGGACGCTTTCCTGGTAGGAGTCGTTCCACTGCATCGCCACTTCCACGCTCATGCCGTCTTTTTCGCCAATGCCGTAGAACACCTTGGGGTGCAGCACGGTCTTGTTGCGGTTCATGTATTCCACGAAGCCGGCCACGCCGCCGGAGAAGGCGAAGTTTTCTTCCTTCCCGGTGCGCTTGTCTATCAGCTGGATGCCCACGCCCTGATTCAGAAAGGACAGTTCGCGGATGCGCTTGGCCAGGATGTCGAAGTGGAATTCCACCAGGCCGAAGGTTTCTTCGCTGGCGCGGAAGGTCACTTCCGTGCCGCGGTGGTTGGTGTGGCCGGTCACGGTGAGCGGGGCCACGGCGTCGCCGCGGCGGAATTCCATTTCATGGACTTTGCCGTCGCGCCAGATTTTCAGTTTCAGCCAATCGGACAGCGCGTTCACCACGGAAACGCCCACGCCGTGCAGGCCGCCGGAGATCTTGTAGCTGTTGCTGTCGAATTTGCCGCCGGCGTGCAGGATGGTCATGATCACTTCCGCCGCCGATCGCCCTTCTTCCGGGTGGATGTCGGTGGGGATGCCCCGGCCGTTGTCTTCCACGGTGATGGAGTTGTCGGGGTTGATGATGACCTTGATGGTGTCGGCATGGCCGGCCAGCGCTTCGTCAATGGCGTTGTCCAGCACTTCAAACACCATGTGGTGCAAGCCGGTGCCGTCCGAGGTGTCGCCAATATACATGCCGGGGCGTTTGCGTACGGCATCCAATCCTTTGAGGACTTTGATGCTATCCGCGCCGTATTCCTGTTCGCTCATCTGCTGCTTTCTGTATGGAGAGGGGCCGGGCGGGCCGGGAGTGATTCCTGGCGCCGCGCGGCCGGCCTCTGCCGGTCAATCTGAAAATCCGTTTGCCGGGGCGGGGCCTCCGCCGCCGGCGGGCTGCCGGGTGGCGGCCGGCGTCAAATCCGCATGGGCATGACGATGTATTTGAAGTTGCTCACGTCCGGTATGGTGACCAGGGTGCTGCGGTTGGAGTCGCCAAAGGCCATCTGCAGGGTGTCCGCCGGCAGGTTGGTCAGCACGTCCATCAGGTAGTTGATGTTGAAGCCGATTTCCAGCTCGCCGCCCTGGTAGGCAATTTCCAGTTCTTCTTCCGCTTCTTCCTGCTCGCTGTTGGTGCAGAGAATGGACATGGAGCCGGGCTTGAGCACCAGGCGCACGCCGCGGAATTTCTCGTTGGCCAGGATGGCGGCGCGCTGCAAGGCGTGCAGGAATTCCAGGCGTTCGATCAGGAAGATCTTGTCGTTGTCCAGCGGGATGACGCGGTTGTAGTCCGGGAACTTGCCGTCCACCACTTTGCTGATGATGACGGTGGAGCCGAAGCTGAAGCGCACCTGATTGGCCAGCACTTCGATATTGATCGGGTCGTCGATGTCCTGCAGCAGCTTGTACAGCTCGATGATGGTCTTGCGCGGCAGGATCACTTCGGATTTGGGCAGGTTGGCTTCCACGTCCGCGCTGGCGAAGGCCAGGCGGTGGCCGTCGGTGGCCACCAGGCGCACTTGGTTACCGTCGGTCTGCATCAACAGGCCGTTCAGGTAGTAGCGGATGTCCTGCACCGCCATTGCGTATTGCACCTGGGAGATCAGGCGCTTGAGTTCGCGCTGGCTCAGGCTAAAGCTGGAGTCGCTGGCGCTGCCCACGGACAAGAGCGGGAAGTCGTCTGCCGGCAGGGTTTGCAGGTTGAAGCGGCTCTTGCCGGCTTTCAGGGTCAGGCGGCCGCCGTCCAGTTGTTCCAGGGTCACAGTTGCGTTGCCCGGGATGGCGCGCAGGATGTCCTGCAGCTTTTTGGCGGAGGTGGTCAGGCGGAAGTCTTCGCCCGGTAATTCATCGCTGCTGGCGGTGGTGATCTGGATTTCCAGGTCCGTGGCCAGGAAGCCCACTTGTCCGCCTTTTTTCTCTATCAGCACATTGGACAGGATGGGCAGGGTGTGACGACGCTCGACAATGCCGGTGACTGCCAGCAGTGGCTTGAGCAGGGCATCGCGTTCGGCTTGCAGGATCAGCATGGGGCGGGCTCCCGTTGGGTGTTTGTGAGTCGGTTCAAGTTAGGCTTCATGGTCTTAGTTACGCAGCATGGCCAGCAGCGTGTCGTAATCGTGAGCAATATCGGCGTCGTTGCCGCGCATTTCGGCAATGGTCTTGCACGCGTGCAGCACGGTGGTGTGGTCGCGGCCGCCAAAGGCGTCGCCGATATTGGGCAGGGACAGCTGGGTCAGTTCCTTGGCCAGCGCCATCGCCACCTGGCGCGGCCGGGCGATGTCGCGGCTGCGCTTTTTGCTGTGCATGTCGGACAGCTTGATCTTGTAGTACTCGGCCACGGTTTTCTGGATGGCGTCCACGGTCACCTGGCGGTTGCCGGCGGCCAGGATGTCTTTGAGCGCTTCCTTGACCAGTTCCAGCGAGATGTTCTGATTGGTAAAGCGGGCGTAAGCCACCACGCGCTTGAGCGCGCCTTCCAGTTCGCGCACGTTGGAGCGCACGTTCTGGGCAATGAAGAAGGCCACGTTGTGATCCAGCTTGATGCTGTCGGCCTCGGCCTTTTTCATCAAGATGGCCACGCGCATTTCCAGCTCCGGCGGCTGGATTTCCACGGTCAGGCCCCAGGAGAAGCGGGAGATCAGCCGCTCTTCCATGCCTTCTATCTGCTTGGGGTAGCTGTCACAGGTCATGATGACCTGCTTGCCGCCCTCGATCAGCGCGTTGAAGGCGTAGAAGAATTCTTCCTGGGTGCGGTTCTTGCCGGCGAAGAACTGGATGTCGTCGATCAGCAGCAGGTCCAGCGAGTGGTAGTAGCGCTTGAATTCGTCAAAGGCCTTGTGCTGGTAGGCGCGCATGATGTCGGCCACGTAGCGTTCGGCGTGGATGTAGCGGATTTTGGCTTGCGGGTTCTTTTGGAACACGTGGTTGCCGATGGCCTGGATCAAGTGGGTCTTACCCAGGCCCACGCCGCCGTAGACAAACAGCGGGTTGTAGGCCTGGTCGCCCGGGTTTTCCGCAATTTGCATGGCCGCGGCGCGCGCCAGCTGGTTGCCCTTGCCGGTCACCAGGGTGTCGAAGGTGAACGAGGGGTTGAGCCGGGTGCTTTCGTGGCTGCCGCCAATGGCTTTGACCGCGGCCTGCTTGGCCTGGGACGGCGCGCTGGGCGCCGGCACGCTGGGTGCGGGCTTGGCTTTGGCCGGCGCCACCGCGGGCGCGGCCAGCGGCCGGCCGGCGGGCGCGCCCAGGCGCAGCTCCACCAAGCATTCGCCCACCAGTTCCACCGCCAGTTCTTCAATGCGCGCCAGGAAGCGGTCCTTGATGAACTGCATGATGAAGCGGTTGGGCGCAAACAGCGCGATGCCCTCTTCCGTGGTTTCGGCCGATAGCGGCTTGATCCAGGTATTGAACTGTTGCGAAGACAGTTCGGCCTCCAGGCGGGCCAGGCAGCCAGGCCAAAATTGATCCAGTTCGGTCATTACATATACGCAAGTAAAAGCGAAAAACCCGCTGTCGGCGTTACGGCCAAGCGGCGGGAGAAGCCGCCGCGCCCCGTACGCGGGGCGGACGACGTGTGTTCGGCATGATTCAAGGGCCGCGGGCCGCACATCGCCGGGCCGCAAGGCGGGCGATGCATCGATGGGGCGGCCCCCGAGAACCGCTGGCAAAATTCCTGGATCGGCCCGCGCCGCGCTTGCGCGGGCGCGCGTTGCTCCAGTGGGTTGGGCTGAATTTTGGCAGTGCTTCTCTAGGGTTGGCGTTCCGCCCCGGCGCGCGTTCAATAATTGCGCAGCGAACTCGGAACGGTAAGCCTTGGCATTCTAACGGTTTTTCTCAAAGTTATCCACAGGTGCTTAGAAAATTCCTCATTGACAAACCGGCGTTTATCCTGTCAAATCACGCGTTTATTTCCGTTTCGAAACAGGAATTCCAATCATGAAGCGTACTTACCAGCCCTCCAATACCCGTCGTAAACGCACTCACGGCTTTCTGGTCCGCATGAAGTCCCGCGGCGGCCGTGCTGTGATCGCAGCTCGTCGTTCCAAAGGCCGCAAGCGTCTGGCCGTATAAGCCTTTGTCGGCTTACCGCTTTCGCCGTGCGCACCGGCTATTAAAAACGGATGAGTTCTCATCCGTTTTTAGTTTGCGGATGTCGCGCAGCAACGCCACGTTTCAGGTATCGGCCCGACCCAATGAATTGGGGCACGCGCGGCTGGGCCTGGTGGTGGGCCGCAAGGTCCACAAGCGGGCCGTGCGTCGCAACTACATCAAGCGCACGGTGCGCGAATGGTTCCGCCTGAACCGGCAAACGCTGCCGGACATGGACTTCGTGGTCCGCGCCAAGGTGCCTTTTACGCGCGCCGAGCGAACTGAAGTGATCACGGCTTTGTCTTCTCTGTTTGCTAAACTGGCACGATGTCGCGCCTCTTCATCCTCCTGATCCGTTTTTACCAGCTGGCTATCAGCCCGTGGCTGGCACCGCGTTGCCGCTTCCAGCCCACCTGTTCCAGCTACGCGATCGAAGCGGTGAAAAAGCACGGCGCACTCAAGGGCGGCTGGCTGGCCGCCAGACGCATCGGACGTTGCCACCCCTGGGGCGGCAGCGGCTACGACCCAGTTCCCTGAACTTAAATCCGGTATCGAGAGATGGATTCCAAGCGCCTCATAATCTTCATCATGCTGTCCCTGGGCATCCTGCTAGGTTGGCAGGAGTTTTTCGCGCCCAAGCCGACGCCGCAGCAAGTTGCCGCGCAAAAGCAGGCCGCCACGCAGCAGCAGGCCGCCAACGGCGCGTCCCACAACGCCCAGCCGGTGGATTCCAACAAACTGACTTCCGGCCAGCGCATCACGGTGAACACCGATGTGCTGAAGGCGGAGATCGACACCGTGGGCGGCGATCTGCGCCAGCTGACGCTGTTGAAGCATGATTCCGCCGTGGACAGCAAAAAGCCGCTTGATCTGCTGACGGACCGGAACGGCCGCGTCTATGTGGCGCAAACCGGCCTGGTGGCCGCCAGCAACCCGGCGCTGCCCACCCACAAAACCGTGTTCACCGCTGAAAAGACCAGCTACGAGCTCTCCGGCGACAAGCTGGAAGTGAAGCTGACCGCGCCGGAAGCCAACGGCGTGAAGGTAAGCAAGATCTACACCTTCACCAAGGGCAGCTACAAGATTGGCGTGCGTTACGACATCGCCAACGGCGGCGCCGCGCCGCTGGCCGCCACCGCTTACTACCGCCTGCTGCGCGACAGCCAAACGCCGGAAGGCGAAGGCCGCCTGGCCCACACCTTCACCGGCCCGGCTGTTTACACCTCGGAAAACAAATTCCAGAAGGTGAGCTTCGACGACCTGGCCAAGGGCAAGGGCGATTACGCCAAGACCGGCAGCGATGGCTGGGTGGCCATGATCCAGCACTACTTCATGTCCGCGTGGATTCTGAAGCCGCTGGACGGCGCCAGCGTGTGCAAGGACGACAAGTCCTGCCGCTTTGAGCTGAAACAGAGCAACGGCCTGAACTCCGCCGCCGCGCTGGTGGATTACGCCACCATCACCCCGGGCCAGAGCCTGAGCGTGTCCGTGCCGCTGTTCGCCGGCCCGGAAGAGTACGATGTGATCAGCAAGCTGGCCGACGGCATGGAATACGCCAAGGACTTCGGCATCTTCCACATCTTCGCCTCCCCGCTGTTCTGGCTGCTGACCAAGCTGCACCTGCTGGTGCAGAACTGGGGCTGGGCCATCGTGCTGCTGACCCTGACCGTCAAGGCCATCTTCTACCCGCTGACCGCCGCGTCCTACCGCTCCATGGCCAAGATGAAGGCGCTGGCGCCGCGTCTTGAGCGCATGAAGGAGCAGTACGGCGACGACCGCATGAAGTTCCAGCAGGCGGTGATGGAGATGTACAAGTCCGAGAAGGTGAATCCGCTGGGCGGCTGCCTGCCCATGCTGATACAGATCCCGGTGTTCATCGGCCTGTACTGGGCGCTGCTGGCTTCGGTTGAGCTGCGCCAGGCGCCGTGGATCCTGTGGTACACCGACTTGGCCCGCCCGGACCCGTACTATGTGCTGCCGGTAATCATGGCTGCCACCATGTTCCTGCAAACTTTCCTGAACCCGCCGCCGGCGGACCCGATGCAGGCCAAGATGATGAAAATCATGCCGGTGGCCTTCTCGGTGATGTTCTTCTTCTTCCCGTCCGGCCTGGTGCTGTACTACGTGGTCAACAACATCTTGTCGATGGCCCAGCAGTGGCAGATCAACAAGAGCATCGAGAAGAAAAACAAGGCCGCGCTGCAATCCTGATTGCCCCGCGCGCTCTGAACCCCAAACCCGGCCGCATGGCCGGGTTTTTTGCTGGATAATTGAAGCGTATTCGCCACGACGCCCCGCCGCGCGGGGGCCGCGGCCCAGATTCCAAGGAATGCCCATGAGCCTCAGCTACACCCCCGCCACCATCTGCGCCATCGCCACAGCTCCCGGCCGCGGCGGCGTTGGCGTAATCCGCGTGTCCGGCAAGGATTTGCTGCCCTTCGCCGCCGCCGTCAGCGGCGGCAAAACGCCCAAGCCGCGCTACGCGCTCTACACCGACTTCGTCGACGCCCACGGCCAGCCGCTGGACAACGGCCTGCTGCTCTACTTCCCCGGCCCCAACAGCTTTACCGGCGAGGACGTGATCGAGCTGCAAGGCCACGGCGGGCCGGTGGTGCTGAAAATGCTGCTGGCGCGCTGCGTGGAGCTGGGCGCGCGGCTGGCGGAGCCGGGCGAATTCACCAAGCGCGCCTTCCTCAACGACAAGCTGGACCTGGCCCAGGCGGAAAGCGTGGCGGACTTGATCGACGCCAGCAGCGAAACCGCGGCCAAGAGCGCGCTTAAATCGCTGAAAGGCGCCTTCTCCAAGGAAATCCACGTGCTGGTGGACGAGCTGATCACCCTGCGCATGCTGGTGGAGGCAACCCTGGACTTCCCGGAAGAGGAAATCGACTTCCTCAAACAGGCGGACGCGCTAGGCAAGCTGGAACGGCTGCGCGGCCGGCTGGTGCAGGTGCAGGCCACCGCCAAACAGGGCGCCATCCTGCGCGAGGGCATGCACGTGGTGCTGGTGGGCCAGCCCAATGTCGGCAAATCCAGCCTGATGAACGCGCTGGCCGGCGACGACATCGCCATCGTGACGGACATCGCCGGCACCACCCGCGACACCGTGCGCGAGGAAATCGTCATCGACGGCGTGCCGGTGCACATCATAGACACCGCCGGCCTGCGCGACACCGACGACGTGGTGGAGAAGATAGGCATAGAACGCACTTGGCAGGCGGTGGAGCGCGCGGACCTGGCCTTGGTGCTGGCGGACAGCCGCGACGGCCTGACCGGCGAAGTGCAAGCCATCCTGCAACGGCTGCCGGCCGCGCTGCCGCGCGTGCACGTGTTCAACAAGGTGGACCTGTCCGGCGAAGCGCCGGGCCTGGCCGATGAAGACGGCCACCCGCTGGTGCGCCTGTCCGCGCGTACCCACGCCGGCGTGGATCTACTCAAGGCCAAGCTGCTGGAGATGATAGGCTACAGCGGCGGCGGCGAAGGCGTGTTCCTGGCACGCCAGCGCCACCTGGACGCCATCCGCCGCGCCGCCGAACACCTAGAGCTGGCGCACGCGGACTGGGAGCAAGTGGAAATCTTCGCCGAGGAGCTACGTATGGCGCAGAACGCGCTGTCCGAGATCACCGGCGAATTCAGCGCCGACGATCTGCTGGGGGTGATCTTCAGCCGGTTCTGTATTGGCAAATAACTGGATGTCCGACGACATCCAGCAGCATCCAAAAAACCCCTCACAACCATTGCTATTGCTACATTATTCCGTCCAGTAGCATCCAGCAACATCCATAGACAGCCGATGGCTTTAGGTACACACTTAGGCACACACTCGATAGTGTAGGTTTTTATGTGTACCTAGACCAACGGCTTTTCCTTTCCTCAAGATCAAATTTCAAATACATTGTCATATTAATTTGGTACACAAATTTCAACACCTATTTACGTGTACCAAAAACAATAAATCTAATATATTTCAATGACTTGCAAAGCATTTGATTTTGAGATTTATACAGAATCTACTCCGTTTTTCCGGGGTTTATTTGCCAAATTTCGCGCATAAATTTTGGAACCTACATAGAGCAAGGCTTATAGCCACTATCGTGTACCTTTGATTTCGAGCGTGTACCAAAGGGGAGACTATGCCAAGAGTTACCAAACTACTGACCGATGCCCGTATCAATGCATTGAAGCCAAAAGATGCTCGCTACCGGATCACGGACTCGGGTGGCTTGCTGCTGGAAGTGATGCCTAGCGGTACCAAGGTCTGGCGCTATCGCTATCAATTGCATGGGGTTCGGCAGCCGACTTTGACTATTGGGCCTTACCCAGAAATCAGCTTGAAAGCTGCACGCAAGCAGCGGGATGCATGGGCAGAGCTAGTAGCTCATGGAGAGTCCCCTAAGCGAGCAGTCCAAGCGGCCAAAGTGGAACGGCTCAATACGGTTGCGGCCTTCGCCGACAATTGGTTGGAGGAGCAGCTAGAGGGAAAATCAGGCAGCTATCAGAAGACGATGCGCCGGATCATGGACAAGGACGTATTACCTTGGTTAGGGGGCATGCCACTGATGGAAGTGAAGCCGTCTGACGTGCTGGAGCTTTGCGACCGGATCAAGGCCCGCGGAGCTCCAAAGATGGCCCTTGTTACGCGCAACGCACTTAAGCGCATGTACGACTATGCGATAGCACGACAACTAGCGGAAACCAACCCTGCCGCAGCTTTGGTGGCCCGCTTTATCGCAGTGGAAGAAAGCCGCGACCGGGTGCTATCAGGCGAGGAAATCGGCCAAGTACTACGGGCCGTGTACCAATCAGATGTCCGCCGATCTCTACGACTGGCACTGCACCTGTTAGCCATCACCATGGTTAGAAAGAGCGAACTGATTCAAGCGACTTGGTCTGAATTTGATTTGGATGCTGGGATATGGGACATCCCCGCTGAGCGGATGAAGAAAAACAAGCCCCATCGGGTGTACCTATCCCGCCAAGCATTGGAAATGCTGCAAGAACTAAAGATTTTGGCAGGACATTCCAAGTTTCTTTTCCCGAGCAGTCGTAGCCGAGAAGATAGGCCGATTGGCCGGAGCACGCTCAATCAAGCTGTGAACTCACTATCGCTGGATGTGCAGCATTTCGTCCTACATGACTTCCGCCGCACGGCATCCACTCATTTACATGAGATGGGCTATCCGTCCGACGCCATTGAAAAGGCACTAGCTCACAAAATCGTCGGAATTAAAGGGGTTTATAACCGTGCCGAGTATGCTGAGCAGCGGAAAACAGTCTTGCAAGCATGGTCTGATTTTGTCCAGGCGCAGATTGATGCGGCTAAATTAATTACAAACGATAAGAAAAAGTAATATAGCAACACACGTCTGATTAGCTTTTATGCAATAGTTGGCTCGCCCTGGTAGGCCTGCGGTCAATACAACCCATTTGACCCTCGTAAATCCATTCTTTATCAGTGCCCCCCAGCGCGCGCTATCGAAGCCCCGCCTCGCCCCCGCACTTCATTGGCCGCTAATCATGCAGCTGCATGAACCCGTTCCAGGCCCTTGCCGTATGGCCTGGCGCGCCCTTGTCCCCCCGCCCGGATTCATGCGTTTTCATGCACGCTATGCATGCAGTCGCCGTGTTCGCTGACCGTCCCCGCTTCGCGTTTTCCTGCTGTCCCCCGTTTCCTTGCCGCTGAGTTCGTCCTAGCTCGTCCACCGCCATCCGATGCCGTTCCGTGGCGGGCCATTTTGCGCCCGCGTTCCTGTTTTCCCGCCCATCGTCAAGGGCAAAAACCGCGTTTTTTTGGCATTTCAAATTTTTTTGTTGTGTGGGAACGCGGCACAACCCTACCCCCAAACCCCCTTTGTAATTTCCGCAATACTGCGTTCGCTGATCGGCGTATCCGATGCCATCCACTGCTATCCACCTCCACCAACAAGGACGCTTCATGACCGCTGTTGCCGCTTCGCCCTCTTCTCAACCGCTGCGCTTTCTGCGCTTGCCGGAAGTCATCGCCACCTGCGGCCTGTCCCGCTCGTCGGTGTACGACGCCATCAAGCAGGGCCGTTTCCCGGCTCCGGTGCCGCTGGGCGGCAAGAGCGTGGCCTGGCTGTCCTCTGAAATCGAGAGCTGGATGGCGGCACGCATCGCGGCACGCCGCGCTTAGCCGCACCGTTCGTGATCATCGAACGCAAGCCATCCGATGGGACAGTAGCGAAAGTCGTAGAAACGACGATTGAGACATTGAACACAGTCTTCACAAGCCACAACGAGGCCAGGGACAACTTTCCTGAAGAGAAAGACGCCGCGATTAGGCGACTAAAGCTGCACTTTGCCCAAGAGTTCTCAAAATCACAGGATTTAGACAAGCACAAAACAGATCAGGCTCGGCGCGAGCGCCACCGTCAGCGCTACGAGAGCTGCGCCATCAAGCTGAAGACAGAGATTGATCGACTGAAAGCAATCATCAGCCAAGCTCAGCTTGGCCGCGAGGAAATCAATAAGCGCATCGAGAACTTACTTGGAGGCGAGAGCGTCCAGATCGCGGTGGTTGCCACTGCCGAAGGCGACAGGTTCCAACTTGTCCGGCGCGATGGAAAGCCGGCGCGACATCTGAGCGAGGGCGAGAAGACTGCCGTAGCTTTCTCGTTCTTCCTTACCAAGCTGCAGGAGATCAAGGATTTCGACAGGGCTATCGTCTACATTGATGATCCGATTTCGAGTCTCGACAGCAACCATATCTTCCAAGTTGCCGCGATCATCAAGGAGACTTTTTTCCATCAACCCGTCGCAAATGCCCCTTGGACGACGCGCTGTAAGCAGGTTTTCTTTTCGACCCACAATTTCGAGTTCTTCTCGCTCCTGCGCGAGCTCAAGCCCGAGGGGAAGACATCACCTCTCTACTTGGTCAAGCGAACCGGGCCGAACACGTCGTCCTTGTCGAACATGCCCGAGTCGATGCAGCGATACGATTCGGAGTACCACTTCCTGTTCCACGTGCTCGACGACTTCCATAAATCTGTCGATAAGACCGACTTGAAGGTGCTCATGTTGCTGCCGAACGCTGTTCGTAGATTCGTCGAGCTTTACACTTATTCCAAGTATCCTGACCGTCGCATGTCGCCAGTCGATGTCCGAGCCGAGCGCGTGTTCGGAGGAGAAAAGGCAAAGAGGATCTTGAAGACACTGCATTATTTCAGCCACGCCAATAATATCGAGCGGATGTCTGAGAACAACAACTTGATGTGCGACATTGAGGGTGCCGTCGGCGATCTCATGGAATACCTTCAGGCGTCCGACCCTGACCACCTCGCAGCGCTCAGAGCCGCTGTAACCTAGATAGGAGTGGTGGAGCTTGCATTCCGGCGTTGCGTTGAACGTACGCTTCTAAGTTTTTTGAATGATGGCTTAGGGTCGAAAGTTACCATTCATTGATGGTATGCATTCACCGCTGGGGGCATCTACGGGGGCATGTATAAATTTAATTTAAAATTTAATAATTAAATATCAATTAATTAAAACATCACTTCGACTCCTGTCGGGTCTACATTCCCCGCCAGATTTAGAGCCGCCAACAAAATCCCTAATACATTACAAGAAACGATGTAACCTGCGCCGAATCTCGCACAAGGCAAGCAGCGCCAATACAGGCATCTCTGGATTTATTTTATCCGTACTATTAGCAAAACTCACCCCATAAATTTTTAGCGTATTGCGCAAGTCAATTAGCGGAATCCAAGATAGTGACTGACTTGCAAATAGGTTCACTAACATCGTCTCTTCGACTGGTGACGGGACTCTGATTCCGGTTGTATTTGATATTAGCTCCACTGAACACTCCCATTTTTCCAGCTTACATAACAATTACTTAATCAGAGTGCCAAACAATATAGCCATAGCACCCACTTACTTTGCTGCAATTGCTCACAACCACATTGCAGACAATTGCGTGACCATTCCGGTCGAATAAGCATATCCGAAGTCGCTTGGACGGTTCATTGCCAATGACAGTGTGAGCAGACAAATGTTATCAGGCTAATTAGTATCGGCATGCAGTCCCCAATGACCGAGTGCTAAATATCGACAACATTGTAATCACACCGACCTCCTTCCTGATTTTTTGACATCGCGCACGCACCTGACATCAAGGGACAAGGCATGACATCTTTGGTGTCGGGCCTGCTGCAGCAACAACCTTTGCATATTTAATTTAAGGTATTGCAACAAATTTCTTCAAATTAAATTAATAATTTTCCGACCAACAAGGCCGACGCGATGAAACGGCACAACGTCAGGACATTTGGATGCTTCCGTGTCAGCTGGAGGCGGTCAATCCCAAGGTATTTGCTGGCTAAACTGGTTAAAAAAGATAAGAGAACTCTTTTTACAAGTTTGGGGCACTTGTGCTCTCTCTCTACCACCCTGTAGCAATACGGCAACAACCCATCAGATATACTCATCATATACATGATGAATTTTCACGATATTGGCATTTATGACTAAAAACCCAAAACCCTAAAAAGTGATGGCAAAGCGTTGATGAAAAAATACCGCCAAGGCCAATGCTAGGGAGGTACGGCTTTGATGACCGGCCCAGGCGGTAGTCACATCACTTGATGTTGCTTCTGTCCATGTAGAACCAACCGCTCGATCAGCGGCTTGAGCACTTTTCCAGCCCGGACAAATGGTGTTGACCGGTGGCAAGCCTGCTGGTGGCGGGCGGTCTGTAAAGGCTCTGCGCTATGACTTCTAATGTGACTTAATGTATGCCGGCCGAGCCAAAATAGGCTTTTCAATTGCTTGCCACCGGTTTACATTTCGGTTAATTATTTTTTATTTTTCCATATTTAGTGAAGAATCTTTTTCAGGAAGTGTTATGTCGGAAAATAAAACAGGATTATGCTCACGGGATAGAAAGATCCTGCAAGAGCTGCAAAGAAATGCCAGGTTGTCCAATGCCGAACTAGCTGAGCGCGTGGGTCTGTCCGCGTCGGCCTGCTGGAACCATACGCGTCAGCTTGAGGAAGATGGCTATATTCAGGGCTATGTGGCACTGATCAACCAGCAAAAGCTAGGGCTGCGGGATACCGTGCTGATTGAAATCACGCTCAATGCGCACGAGGAAAACACGCTGGCCCGCTTTGGAGAAGAGCTGGCAGCCTTACCTGAGGTGCTGGAAGCCCATCTGGTGTCTGGTGAATATGACTATCTGATCAAAGTAGCCGTGGATGGTACAGCTGGTTATGAGCGCTTTCTTCGGGAAAAGCTCTACCGGATTTCGGGTATTCGCCACAGCCGTTCACTGTTTGCCTTGCGCTGCTTGAAGTCGGTGCCATCAGTACAGGTATAGCGGCAGCGGTACCATGGCTGGCCACCTAGAGGTCACGCCTTCGCCGATCAATACCAAGACGAGCAAGAGGCTTCATAAGCAACTCTCACATGACGTCTTCTCAAGGCTGACTGTTGAATCACCCCGGCTTGTCTATATATTCCCCGTCAGATTTAGAGCCGCTAACAAAACCTCGCAGCGTACCTGAGCCAAGGCGCGCCGACGCAGGCAGTACAAGTGGTACGACAAGGAGGCGCAACGCAGGATCAGGGGTTTTGTTAGCGGGTTTTAGCCGACAGTCAGTCTTGAGAAGACGTTATAAGGAAGCACGGCGGCTACGAAAAAATACAAATCCTTGGTAGCCACATCGCACTTTAGGTACACGATTAGGTACACACGTACAAAAACAAAAAACACAAATCTTTTATTTACAAAGCGTTAATTCATTAAAAAACATTCTGTATTGAAACCAGCGCCAACAGCCACCGCTACGCCGCCAATGTCACTCCGGGATGAAAGTCGATAGCCGGCAAGGTTTCATCCAGCACCTGCAAAAAGGTGAAAGCGGCCGGCGATAGCGGCACGCCGCGGCGGGTGAACACGTGGACATCCCGCCGCAGCTCGGCCGCCTCAAACAAGCGGTAAGGCAGATCCCGCGCCGACGGGTGGGAGGCCGCCAGTGCCGACAGCACGCAAGCGCCCACCCCGGCGCGGATCAGGCAAAACTGCATGTCCAGATTGGTGACGGTGATCTTGCTGGACACCTGTTGCCAAAACTCAGGCTGGCTGCGCTCCAACGCGGACATGATGCTGGTGTCGCTCTCGTCCTGCAGCAAGGGCCATTGTCGCAAGGATTGGCAGTTGAGCGGCCCCGCCGGGGGCTCGAAGCCCGGCGGAAACATCACCCCCAGCCGGGCGGACAGCAGCTTGCGCTTGTCCAGCTTGTCTCCGGCCGCACCCACATAAGAGCCGATGCCGATGTCCACTTCCCCGGATTCGATGCGGCGCACCACGCCGCCGCTGGTATCGTCCAGCAGGCGCACATGGATGCACGGGTAGTCTCTTCTCAACCGTTTGAGCACCTCCGGCAGCACGCTGGACGCAAAGGCCATGCCGCTGGCCACGTAGACGCTGCCGCTGCTGCCGGCGGATTTTTCGCGCAGATCGGACAGCAGCAGTTCAAAGTCGTTCAGCAGCCGGCGGGCCACCGGCAGAAAGGCGTTGCCCTGAGTGGTGAGCGCCACTTTGCGGGTGGTGCGCTCAAACAGCGTCAGCCCAATCTCCTGTTCCAGCTCGCGTATGGTCTTGGTCAGCGTGGATTGCGTCAGAAACAACTGGCGGGCGGCGGCGGTGAAGCTTTCGGCTTCGGCAACGGCCGAGAAGGCGCGCAGGTGGCGGAGAGAGATATTCATGAAGGACTGGAATTGATTGTATTTATTAATTCATTTTACACCAATAACTTTCAATGCTTGCGTGCTTAACATCTACGCTCTTCATCATGGGACGGCGGCTCCGGCTTTGCCGATAAAACTTGAGCGCAAGCCGCTGACGCAACATGCCGTTTGGATTACGATGCCGGGTTTTGGCCGCCATCGACTTTCTCATGACCGTCTCCCATCGCAACCCGCTGCATGATCCCGACGCCGTGCTGCAACGACTGCACGGTCTGCGCCCCATAAGCGCCAAGCAGAAGCAAAGCTCCTTCGAACGCGGCTGCGAGCGCTACGCGCGGCTGGCCTTGATGATATCCGGCGGCTTGTTCGCCGCGCTGCTCGTTCTGGCCCTATGGCACCTTGCTGCGCCCTTGCCCCGCTTTGGCGTCTGGACCGCGCAAATCCTGGCGCTGCTGTGCATGGCGCTATCCTTGCTCTCCATCATCGTCAACAGCCTTCCCGGCCTAGCCTTGATACTCTGTTTTCGCCGCCAGGCTCAGCGCGATTTGTTAAAGGAACTGGAGCATGACCGGCTCCAGACGGCTCTATTGCGGCCTTACCGGCAGTCCGCGCTGGAACAGGCGGCGCAGGCGCTGCAAGACAAGCAGGAGCAGGCCGGCAGCCGCATTGGCGCCCTTATCGGCAGTCATGAGCAGCTCGCCCTGTTTTCCATCGCCGGCTTCGCCTTGGCTGTGTGGGAAAAACTATCCGATCAAGGCTCGGCCTTGAACCGGCTGTTCCAGTTCTCCATACCGTACAGCCATTGGAATGGGCATGATCTATTGATGCTGGCGTTGGCCGGCGTCGCCGGCTTTCTGCTGGGCGGGGTCCTGCTCAAGGCGGTGCTTCACCGGCGCGCTTATCAGTTGGCCTTGCTGCGGCAGGCCATCGCCGACAAAACCCGCCGCCGGGACGCGCGGCGGCGGCGTTTCGGGCCACGTGCCTGAACTGTCGGCCTCAGGCGGCAACCGCCGCCGCCTCCTGCCGGCTCAACCGGTGCAGATGGTTGGCCAGCGGGCAGCTCAGCGCCAGTTCCTGCTGGCCGTGCCCCCGCAGCAGCAGCGCTTGCCAGCTACCATCCGGGCCGGGCACCAGGCCGCCGCAGACGAAGCCCGCCTGTTGCAAGGCAAGCGCCGCGCGCGGGGCGTCCGGCCCCAGCGCCAGCCTGACGTAGACCAAGCGCCCGGCAGGCAGCGCCGCCACTTCCCGCAGCCGGCCGCCGCTGATGTCCTCCAGCACCACTTCCAGCCGCCGGCCGTGGCTGGCGATGCTGAGGCCGCCGGCCGGTGCCTGCGCCGGCGGCGGCGCGCTGCCGAAGGCGCGGCTTAGCGGCGTCAGCCATTCCCGCCACGCCGCCGGCCAGTTCAGCGCCGGAATCGGCCGGCTTTGCAGCGGCAGGCAGCCCAACACGATGCTTTCCGGCTGCGGCTGGCCAAACGGCGAGGCCACGTAGTCCAGCAGCAGGCCGGTGGTGTGGAAGCCCAGGGTCTTGGCCAGGCGCTGGCTCTGGCCGTGGGACGACACTTGCTTGATGGTGAGCATGCTCAGGCCCAGGGCCACGCCTTGGGAGCTGAGGTGGCGGCCCAGCGCGGTGGCCAGGCCCTGGCCGCGCGCGTCCGGGTGCACCACGTTGAGCGCCAGCTCGGCGCTGCCCGGGCAATGCGGGTCGCGCCACAGCGCGGCGTGGCCCAGCACCCGGCCATCGCGCACGGCCACGGCGGAATGCCAGCGGCCGGCGGCGTTGTGGCGGCGGATCATCGACGGCAGATAGACGTCCGGGTAGACGTAGTGTTCGCCGTAGATGGCGCGGAACAAGGCGCTGACGCCGGCGGCGTCGTCCGCCTGGAAAGCGCGAATGTCTATGCTCATGCCGCCACCTCGTCGTAGCGGCGCTGGTCCACCACCCGCATCAGCTTGCCGGAGCGCGGATGGGTGAGCATGGCCTCCGGCGCGCAATAGGCGGCGTCCAGGCGCAGCAGGCCTTGGCTGCAAAGTTCGGCCAGGGCCGGCTGCGCCGCCAGCAGCAGTTGGCGCAGCGGCTCCGCCGCCGGAGCCGGCGCGTATTCGCTGGCCACCCGCAGGCTGAGGGTGTCGACGCCGTCGCGGCGGCCCACCAACAACTGCCAGGCCAGCACGCCGTCCTGCCCCCGCAGCAGCGGGTCCAGCTCGTCCGGGAACAAGGACAGCGTGCAGATGCGCACGCGGTGGCCGCGGCTGGCGCGCCCTTGCAACGCGAACTTGCGTTCCGGCCGCCCGGCCGGTTCGCGCCAGCAGGCCAGGTCGCCTGTGGGGTAGCGAATCACCGGCATCAGCCGCCGTTGCAGATTGCTGACCACCAGCAGGCCCTTGCGGTCCGGCTCCGTGATCGGCAGGCCGCTGGCTTCGTCGATGATTTCAACCAGGGTGTCCGCGTCGAACACGCGGTGTTCGCCCTGGGCGCAATCCGGCCCGGCGGCGCCGATCAGGCCGGCGTCCACGCTGGCGCAGCCTATGGAGCCGATGCGGGCCTTGGGGAAGACCCGGCTCAGCAGGGCCAGCTGTTCGGCGAACAGGCTTTCGCCGCCGTAGAGCAGGCAGCGCACGCCGGGCAGCGTGCGGCCGGCTTGTTGCAGCCAGTTGGCGAAGCGCACCAGTTGCACCGGCACGCCGGCCAGCACATTGATATCCAGCGCGGCGATGGCGTCGGCCAGCGCGGCGTCCTCGACATTGCAGGTAAAGGGAAACTCCACCACCGGCACCGGCGAGTGCGACAGCGCGCCGTGGATGAACAGCAGGCTGGTGTAGAGATCCCCGGCGAAGAACAGGTTGGCGACGCGGTCGCCGGGCAGCAGTTGCCGGCCCAGGCCCTGACCGAAGGCGCGCACGAAGGCCTGCCATTCATCGCGGCGGAACACCGACAGCTTGCCCTCGCTGGTGGAGCCGCCGGTCTTGAACACATGGCCGTCCGCCAGCGGGCCGCTCAGCACCGGCCAGTCCGCCAGCGGCTGGCATCGGCTCCAGTAGTCCGCCGGCTCGATCAGCGGCAGATCGCTCAGCGTCCAATCCTCCGGCAGAGCGCGGTACAGCTCAGCGAAAAATGGCGAGTGGGCGCGGGCGTGTTCCACCAGCCGGCGGAGCCTGGCATCGATGGCGGCCTTCATTGCGCCGGCTCCGTGTTGCGGCGCTGGTCCAACACCAGCGGGGTCTTGCCGCTTTGCGGATGACGCTGGAACTGGCTGGCCGGGGCGGCGATGACTTCCAGTTGCAGCAGGCCGCCGCTGACGACCTCGTTCAGCATCGGGTGTTGCAGCAGGCGGGCGCGCACCTGCTCGGCGTCGCCGTCGGCCAGCACCCGGATACGGTCGCAGCCGTTGGCGGCATGGTCCACCAACCATTGCAAAGCCAGGCCCAGCGGCGCGGACAGCTCGATTGGATTGACAAAGATGGTGCCCGCGCGCAGCAACGCGCCGTGGCGGCCGGTGAGCTGGAATCGCGGCGACGGCAGGCCGCAGCCGCAGCGGCCGGGCAGCCAGCGGCCCAGATCGCCCAGGTCGTAGCGCCGCACCGGCTGGCCTTCGCGCGCCAGCGAGGTGAAGGCCAAGCGGCCGACGGCGCCAGGCTCGGCCGGGCGGTCGCTGTCCTGTTCCAGGATTTCCAGCCACTGGATGTCGGCCAGCAGGTGGAATTCGCCGTCGCGGCCGTGGCCGCAGGCATGGCCCAGCGGGCCGGCGTCCACCGATCCGTACATCGCGGAGCGGATCAGCTCCACGCCGAAGCCGGTCAGGAACCGGCGTTGACCTTCGCTGATGTGTTCGCCGCCGCAGAACAGCTTGCGCACGCCGCCGTAGGCACGCAGCGCGGCTTCCTCGCACTCGAACAAGCGCTGCAAGGTGCCCGGCATCCCCACCAGGGTGTTAACGCCGCGGGACACAATGAAGTGGGCGATCTGGCTGAAGTCGTCGTCCACCGGGCCGCCCATCGGGTATTGCGGCACGCCCAACTTGTCCAGGATGGTAAAGAAACTGAGCATGCCGCCGTAGAGGTTGCCGCCGTAGAGCAGATTCATCACCCGGTCTTGCGCCGGATCCAGACCCGCGGCGAGCAGACCGTCCGCCGCCGCTTGCATCTGGCGGTGGTAGTCGCGGTAGCTGAAGCCGGCCAGCTTAGGCTCGCCGCTGCTGCCGCCGCTGCGGAAGAACAGCTGGGCGGCCGGTCCCATCTCGGCTTGTTGGAAGGCCGTCTTGTCCATCACCGGCAGCGCGTCCAGGCCGGCCGGCGGCGGGGGCAAGGCGTCCAGCGTGGCATGGCCGGGCAGTTGGCCGTCGCTCAGGCTCACGGACACCCGCCGCGTCAGCCGGCTCAGCGCGTAAACGCCGTCGTGCGGCTCGCCGGCGTAGCCGTCGTGCATCGCTCCCACCGGGCACAGCCGGCTGACGCCGGCGTCCAGCAGCAGGCGGCTGAGCGCCGGCACTTGCTCCGGCGCGGCGATCAGGCCGCAGCTTTGCAAATGGGTGCGCCAGGGCAGCAGCAGTTCCACCAGCCGCGCGCGCGGCGCCGGCCGCAGTTGCAGGGTGCGGAACAGCGGAGAGGCCGCCAGCTCTTGGCGCTGCGCCCAGGCCACGCGCCAGCCCTCGCCCTGCTCCACCGCGCCGGCCACGCCGGCAAACGACTGGTCCAGCCGCAGCATGGCCAGCTGGCTGGAGATTTCCGCGGCTTCCTGCACGTCCGGCTGCAGGGCCGGCCAGGCCGGCGCGCGCCGCGCCAGCGCGGCGGCCATGGCCTGGGCCGCGCCGCGCAACGCGGCTTCGTCCTCGCTGTCCACCAGCAGGCATTGCGGGCTGGAGCAGGCTTGCTGATCAAAACGGCAGACGTCGTCGGCCAGCGCGTCGTAATCGGCCTCCGTCGCCGCGGCCGGGTCCAGGTAGGCGAAGCTGATGCGGTGGCCCCAGGGTATCCAGCGGCAGCCGGCCGGCGCCTGGCGGCGGATCGCCTCCAGCGCGGCGTCGCCGCCCCAGGCCGACACCGCGTCGGCGCGGGCCAGCAAGCCGCTCAGTTGATGTGTGGCCAGCGGCAGCACCGCCACGTGGGCGGCCAGAACGCCGGCGGCATCGTGGCTCAGGAAATCAGCCAGCAGCCGCGCGCTGCGGCCCTGGTCGCTGCCGCTGGGGCGCAGCCAGTTGACGTTGCCGGCCAGCAGGCTTTCCAGCACCGCCATGAAGGGCAGCAGCGGCGCGTTGGCCGGGGTGATGTGGGCCACTAGGCCCAGCGGCCGCCAGCTTTCAAAACGCGGCTGGCGGTAGTCGAAGCGGCGCAGCGAGAAGGCTTGTTCGCCCAGCTCGCGGCGGACCTTGGCTTGCAGCGCCTCGCGCCGGCAAAAGCCTTGCAGCGCGTCGACGGCGGCGGCGTCCAGGCCCAGGGCCTCCGCCCCTTGCGGCAGGGCGGCGGCGAAGCGTTCGGCGCAATCCAGCACCGCGTCCAAGGCCGGCGGCCGGGCCAGCGCGGCGGGCAGCCCCGCTTGCAACTGCGCCAGCGCCGCGGCGGCGTCCACGGCGGCGTTCAGTGTTCCGTTCAATAGATACATATCAGGATTCCTTGATCAATTCGGAGGCGGCCACCGCGCAGCTGCGGCTCTTGCTGGTGCCGGCGCGGCCCAGCAGTTCGAACCAGTCGGTGGCCAGGCCGCAGCCGCAGCTCTCGGCCGGATGCAGCACGGCCAGATCGCCCATCACAATGCTGTGCGCCGGGCTGGAGGTGATGTAGGGCGACAGCAGGTTGAGGAAGCCGGCGGCGCCGTAGGGTTGCGGCCGCAGGCTGGCGGTGTCGCGGATCACGGCGCGGGCATAGCTGGGCAGGTGGAAGCGATGGCGTTCGCACTCCACGTAAGGCACCGGGTGCTCCACCGCGCCGTAGCCGTCGCGGCAACGCGCGTCCGGAATGCCCAGTTGCTCGCCCAGCCGCCGGTACAGCTCGGCCTTGGGAATGGCGCGGTCCGCGTGGGTTTTCCAGCCGCCGCCCAGGAACACCAGCGATTCCGGGTGCAGTTGCAGCGGCGGCAGGCCCAGTTCCCGCATGCGCTCCAGCGCGAACCACAGGAAGGCGGGGAAGCCCAGCATGCGCACCGGCAGGCCTTGTTCGGCGAAGTCCTGCAAGGCGCGGATCACGCCGAAGGGGTCGAACTCGTTGCCATGGCCGTTGTGGCGCAAGGCGTAACAGGCCTGGTTCACCGGCGCGTACTTGCACAGGAATTGGTCGGTGTAGGCGGTGCCCAGGGTGATGGCGCCGGCCGGCTCATAGCTGAGCAGCAGGTAGTTGCACGGCTGTTGCGGCGTGTCCCAGCCGTAATGGCGGAAGATGCGGTCCACCATGCTTTGCGCCGTGCCCAGGCTGCGTTCGTCGTAGCGCATGCGGCTTTTCTGGCCGGTGGTGCCGGAGGACGTCAGCTCCAGCGCGTCCTGACCGGCGGCGCTCACCACCAGTTGGCGTTTGAAATAGTTGGCGAACAGCGGCGGCAGCCGCGACCAATCGTCCAGCGTGTCCAGCGCCGCGGCGTCCAGGCCGTTGGCCTGCAGCCAATGGCGATAGCCGGGCGTGTGTTCGCAGTGGTAATGGCTGAGTTGGCGCATGGCGGCGTCGAACAGCCGGCCGCAGTCGGCATCGGCGCGATAAGGGTGTTCCAGCGCGCACAGCGCGTCGACGTGGTTCAGCATGGTGGAGCTCCGGGAGTGAGAATGGGGATTCAAGCCGCTTGCAGCGCGTAAGCGCGCTGCTTGAGCAAGCGCCACAGCGGCCAGGCCGCCAGGCCGGCGCCCAAGGCGGCCCAGCCGGCGAAGGCTTGCAGGCCGGCGCCGGCGCCCAGCCAGGCCAGCGCGCTGCAACCCAGGCCGAGCAAGGCGGTGGAAATCATGCCCAGCATCGCCGCCACCGCGCCCTTCCCGCTGTCGCTGGCGTAGAGGGTGAAGCGGTATAGGGTGGCGTGGCCCAGGCCCAGGCCGAAGGCGTACAGCGTCAGGCCCGCCGCCAGGGCCGGCAGCGCTCCGCTGGACCAGGTCAGCGCCAGCATCGCCGCCAGGCCGCCGAACAAGGGCCACAGAGCCAGCCGCAGCACCCGTTCCAGTTCCAGGCTGACCGCCAGCCGGTTCAGGGTCAGGTTGCCGGCAATCAGCCCGCCGAACACCGGCAGCTGCCACAGGCCGTACTCAATGCCGGACAGACCCAGCCCGCGCATCAGCAGCAGCGGCGACAGGCCGATCCACCCCACCAGCGGGATGGACAGCAGGCCCAACGCCACGCTGCCGTGCATGAAGGGGGCGTTGCGCAGCAACGCCGCGTACTGACGCGCGCTGCGGCCCAGGCGCAGCGGGCTCGCCGCCAGCCGGCTGCCGTCGCGCCGCTCCACGCCCAGGGTTTCCGGCATCCAGCGCCACAGGCCAACGGCCACCAAGGCCGCCAGCGCGCCGATCAGCGCGAACAAGCCGCGCCACGGCAACAGGCCCAGCAACAAGCTGCCCAACAAGGGGCCGACCAGCGGCGATAGCAACGCGATATTGGCCAGCAGGGCCATCAGCCGCACCGCGTCTTTTTCCGGAAACGCTTCTTGCAGCGCCGGGTAGCTGACCACCATCACAAAGCCCAGAGACAGGCCCTGGATGAAACGCAGCAGATTGAACAGCTCGATATCGCGGCTGCCGACCGCCGCCAGGCAGGCCAGGGCGAAGCCGACTGCGCCGGCGACCAGCAGCGGCTTGCGGCCGTAACGGTCGGACAATGGACCAATCAGCCATTGCAAGGCCACCCCGCCCAGCAGGTAGGCGTTGAGCGCCGTGGGCACGTGGCGGGCGTCGGCGTTCAAGTCGGCGACGACTTGCAGCATGGCCGGCATCACCATATCGCTGCCGATATAAGTCAGTAGTTCGAAAGCGGCCAGCAATAGGCAAAAGCCCACCGCGCGGCCTCGGGAAATAGGCAGCAAGGATTGAATTGAGTTTTGACTCATAAAATATCAAGGTAATTGAATGGCAGCCCCATAAAACCATGGGCAATTTAAAACCGACAATGAAAAGCAACGCGGAGAGATGGACGGCGCGGCATTTGTTTCGGCAACTGAAGAGGCCCGAATCATGACATCGGGCTACTCAGAAGGGGCGAGATTATAGACAGGCTTTTTGTTTGAATTGACTGCCCTATTGGACAGTTATTCTAGAGTAAATATATTAATATCCAAATTTGGCGACGGATATTTATATAAATAAACCACACCCTAAAATAATATGCAAATGGCAACTCCATTAATGCAAAACAAAACGGTCTCAATTAAAACCATTAATTGATTGGGAGATGACTTTTCCATCTAGCACCTAAATTAGCCAGGGGAATAGTAGGCCAAAACTTAAAATGGACTTGTTTTATTGCGCAGCAGCAGGCATGACAATGGATTTTCAAGGTTAGAATGTCATCTTCATCGACATTCCCCCTTCAGGAGTCCATCCCCATGAGATCCATCCTGTCCTTTGCCGCCCTCCTGTCTTTGTTCTGCGCCGCGTCTTCCTGGGCCGGCACGCCCCCGGCCCTGGTCGTCACCGGCCAGATCAAGGTATCCAACCAGGCCCGCGCCGGCGAATACCACTTCAGCAAGGCTGAGCTGGAACGCCTGCAACAACGCACCATCCAGACTAAAACCACCTGGACGCCCAAGTCCTCCTTTACCGGCCCCACGCTCTCCGCCATCCTGCGCGCCGTGGGCGCGGCCGGGCGGCCGGTGGAAGTGGTGACCGAAGACCAGTACAAGGTGGTGATTCCGGCTGGAGACCAAAGCCGCTATCAACCCATCCTGGCGCTGCGCATCAACGGCCGGCCGCTGGAGGAGATGGGCTTCAGCCAATGGATGATGTATCCGCTCAACGACTTCCGCGAACTGCAAACCGCCGACATCGACGCCAAGCTGGCCTGGCGGGTGAAAGCGCTGGTGGTGCGCTGAGCGCGGCGCGGCGCTGAAAGCCGATTCAAAGCCCGCTGCGCTTCCCGAGGGGCAACGCCTTGTCTCGCCCTTGCTCGCGAGACTTTGAACAGGCTCTAAAAGCCGCTAACAAAACTCTGTTTTACGGCTGAGGCAAGGCGCGCCGACGCAGTCAGTACAATGAGTACGACAAGTCGGCGCAACGCAGCATCAGGGGTTTGTTAGCGGGTCTAAAAATGTCTATGTTCTGAACAAAATCAATCAGTCCAAAGTAAATATTTACCTAAATAAAATAAGAACTTTGGAATAAGAAGCGGACTCCAGTGGGTAGGTCCCCCCACCAAGCCAACGGGGACCAGGGCGCAACCCGCAACTGGACAGACCGTGCCCAGCGCCCACAGCAGTCCGGCATGGTCTGATGGAATAAGAGAAATATGCACGCATCTAAGCTCAGTTCCTGTCTGTGGCTAGGCGCCGCGATGGTCGCCAATCTGTCCTCTCTGCCCGCCTTCGCGGACGCGCCTCGCCAGTTGACGCTGGAACAACGCGGCGATCCCAGCGAGTGGCTGCTGGCTCACCGCCGCGGTTTTCTCACCCATCCCACCCAGTCCACCGGCTACTGGGCGCGCAAAGGCGAAGCGCTGAGCGTCAATATCGCCTACCAGGGCACGCCGCCCAACCTCCCCCCGGAGCTTTGGCTAGTGCCTATCGCCGGCGCCAACAGCCCGATGCCGTCCAATCAGGTGGTCCCGTTGCGTCCCGGCCTCAACCTGATCACCGCGCAGAACGACGGCGTGATCTATTTCGCGCCGCGCAGCCAGCCCGGCAGCGGCAAGATCGTGGCGACGCTGCAAAGCGGCGGCCGCGAAATACCGCGCTTCGTCCTGGGACAGCACAGCAAGGCGGACTGGAGCGCCATGCTGAGCCGCCTGGCGGCCGAGCCTTACGCGGAGCTGGTGGGCAAACGCATGATCGTGACCATGCCGCTATCTGTTCTGCGCCAGCAGGTGGACGACCCAAGCGCCACCATGACGCTGTGGGACCGCATCGTCACCCTGGCTGAGGAACAATACGGCCTGGCCGCCGGCAACCCTTATCCGCACGCGGCAACGCCGTTCCAGTACCAATTCGTCACCAAGCCGGACAGCAGCGGCGGCTATATGTCGGCCAGCAATTACTGGCTGGGCACCAATGTCAGCGGCGCCGGCTCGGTGGCCAATTCCAAATTGCTGCAGCAAGACGGTTGGGGCCCCTGGCATGAGTTGGGCCATCACTACCAGATGCCGGCGATGACCTGGAACGACCAGACCGAGGTGACGGTGAACCTGACCTCGCTCTATGTGCAGCGGGCCTTGGGCCAGCGCTCGCGGCTGGAAACCGACCGAAAATGGGTCTTGGTGCGCCAGCACCTGAACCAGGCGCAGCCGTCTTACGACGCGCAAGCGGACTTGTTCGTGCGCGCGGCGATGTTCTGGCAGCTGGACCTGGCCTTCGGCAAGGATTTCTACAGCCGGCTGGGGCAGCGCTACCGCAGCATGCCCTTTGCCGAACTGCCAGCCGGCGACGAGGAAAAACGCCAGCGCTTCATCATCGAAACCAGCCGCGTCGCCGGTCACAACCTGACCCCGTTTTTTGACAAATGGGGCTTGAAGGCCAGCGCGGCCACCCGGCAGACCCTGAGCGGCCTGTCCCTGCCCGCCCTGTCCCAGCCGATCTGGCTGAACCGCGACGAAAGCCTGCTCTATCGCTACCCGCTTGAACAGCAGGGCTTGGCCGGCCGCGTGTCGCTGCCGGCCGCCGTCGACGCTGGCCGCGCCTTCAGCGTGGAAGCGCGGGTCAGCAACGCCGGCGGCAAGACGCTGCGTTACCAATGGCAGTTGCCGCCGGGTTTCGGCGGCTCCCCCGGCAACAGCGCGACGGCGACGCTGACCGCGCCCGCTCAGGCGCTGCAAGGCGCGTACGCGCCGATTCGCGTCACCGTCAGCGACGGCGTCACCCAGATGACGCTGGGCAGCGCCATCCAGCTGCGCCGCCCCGGCGCGCAAAGCTACGATGCGATGATTCTGGCCGCCTACAACAAGGGATCGCTGCAAAAATGGAGCGAGAGCCGCACGGGCGCGCCGGGAGACGTTTACGTCTACGACAACCCCTACCGCAACACCCGCGACTACTTCCAGCTGAAAACCGCGCGCTACGGCTACTTCCCGACCGACGGCGGCAGCAACGCCGGCTGGCAGTTCCTGGACAGCTACAACGGCGCCCCGCTGTCCGCCACCCAGTCCTACGACTTGGCGATGCTGACCTCGCAACGCAAGAGCCGTTTGAACAACTGGAGCGAGAGCCGAACGGGCACGGTGGGGGACGTCTATGTCTACGACAATCCCTATCGCTCAACCCGCGACTACTTCGTGCTGAAGAACGCGAACTACGGCTACTTTCCCACCACCGGCGTCAGCAACAGCAATTGGACCTTCATCGGCGCTTATGACGGCAGCCAGTACCTGACCCCGTAAGCCCGGGTTCCGCAACCGGCGCCGGCCTCCTTCGACGAGGCCGGCCCGGTCGCCCTGGTGACGGCATTGGTCGCTCCCGTGCGCTAACATGCGGCGCCGCCCGCCTAGATTGGTCCTTGCGCTCCGGCTCCCTGCAAGTCCGCGGCGTCAACATGGTCACGGCCATGCCTTCCAACCCAGCGGCCCGGCGCTGCCCGTCGGCAATGGAACCGCTTGCGGGAGAAGCTGACATGAAACTCTCCACCCCCTGGCTGGCGCTGCTGTGCGGCGCGCTGGCCGCCCAGGCCTGGGCCGCGGAACCGGAAAGCTGTCGCAAGATCCGCTTCGCCGACATCGGCTGGACCGATATCGCGGCCACCACCGGCCTAGCCTCCGCCGTGCTGCAAGGCTTGGGCTACCAGCCCAGCACCCAGCTCGCCTCGGAACCCATCGCCTTCACCGGGCTCAAGAACCAGCAGATCGACGTGTATCTGGGCTACTGGGTGCCGTCGCAAACGCCGGCCATCACGCCCTTTCTACAGGCCAAGGCGCTGCAAGTATTGCCCGAACCCAATCTGAGCGGCGCCAAATACACGCTGGCGGTGCCCAACCAGCTTGCGGAGCAGGGCCTGCGCACCTTCGCCGACATCGCGCGCTTTCGCAAACAGCTGGACGCCAAGATCTACGGCATAGAATCCGGCAGCCAGGGCAACGCCATCATCAAGCGAATGATCGCCAACAACGATTTCGGTCTGAAAGGCTTCACCCTGGTAGAGTCCAGCGAAAGCGGCATGCTGGCCGCGGTATCCCGCGCCATCCGGCAAAAACGCATGGTGGTGTTCCTCGCCTGGGAGCCGCATCCGATGAACTACCTGATGCGGCTAAGCTATCTGGCCGGCGGCGACCAGGCCTTCGGCGCCGAATACGGCGGCTCCAAGGTCTATACCGTGGTGGCCAACGGCTTCATGCAACGCTGTCCCAACGCCGGGAAGCTGATCAGCCAGCTGCGCTTCAGCCTGGACATGGAAAACCAGGTGATGAACGCCATCCTCAAGCGGGTCCCGCCCGCGCGCGCCGCGCGCCAATGGCTGCAAGCCAACCCTCAGCCGCTGGAACGCTGGCTGGACGGCGTCTCCTCCTTTGACGGCAAACCCGGCCTGCCCTTGGTCCAGGCCTATCTGCGCCAAGGCGAAGGGAACGGGCCATGAACCGGGACATCGTGCTGAGCTGCGCCGTCACCGGCGCCGGCGACACCGTGGGCAAGCATCCGGCGATACCGGTCACGCCCAAGCAGATTGCCGCCGCCGCGGTGGAGGCGGCCCGCGCCGGCGCGACCGTGGTGCACTGCCATGTGCGCGACCCGCTCACCGGCAAGGGCAGCCGCGAGCCGGCGCTGTACCGGGAGCTGGTGGACCGCATCCGCGCGTCCGGCGTGGACATGATTCTGAACCTGACCGCCGGCATGGACGGCGACGTGGAGATCGGCCAAGGCGAGCGGCCGCTGCCGCTGGGGCCGGGCACCGATCTGGTCGGCGGCCTGGAGCGCCTGCTGCACGTGGAGGAATTGCGCCCGGAAATCTGCACCCTGGACTGCGGCACGCTCAACTTCGGCGACGGCGACTTCATCTACGTGGCCAGGCCCGGACAGCTGCGCGACGGCGCGCGGCGCATTCAGCAACTCGGCGTCAAGCCGGAGCTGGAAGTGTTCGACACCGGCCACCTGCGCTTCGCCAAACAATTATTGAGCGAGGGTCTGCTGGACGCGCCGCCGCTGTTCCAACTCTGCCTGGGCATCCCCTGGGGCGCGCCGGCCGACACCACCACGATGAAGGCCATGGTGGACAGCCTGCCGCCGGGCGCGCAGTGGGCGGCCTTCGGCATCGGCCGGCTACAAATGCCCATGGTGGCGCAAGCGGCCTTGCTGGGCGGCCATGTCCGGGTGGGGCTGGAAGACAATCTGTATCTGGCCAAAGGGGTGTACGCCAGCAACGGCGCGCTGGTGGAACAGGCGCGGCGATTGCTGGACCTGATGGGCGCACGCGTGCTGACGCCGGTGGAAGGCCGGATCCACCTGGGCCTGCCCCCGCGCCGCGGAAAAGGAGATTGAGATGTACCGTACCGACATCGCCACCTTCGGCGTGCTGGGCGCCGGCGTCATCGGCGGCGGCTGGGCCTGCCGCGCGCTGGCGGCTGGCCGTGACGTGCTGGCCTGGGACCCCGCGCCGCAGGCCGAAGCACGTCTGCGCGCCCAAGTGGAGCGCGCCTGGCCGGCGCTGGAACGCCGCGGCCTGGCCGCCGGCGCCGCGCCCGAGCGGCTGCGCTTCGTTTCCCGGCTGGAAGACTGCGCCGCCGCCGCCGACTTCATCCAGGAAAGCGCGCCGGAAACGCTGGCGCTGAAACAGGAGCTGCATCGCCGCGCCGATGCGGCCGCGCCGGAGACGGTCATCATCGCCTCCTCCACCTCCGGCCTGCTGCCTTCCGAGTTTTACCAGGACGTCCGCCGACCGGCGCGCTGCGTGGTGGGCCACCCCTTCAATCCGGTCTATCTGCTGCCACTGGTCGAGGTGCTGGGCGGACGCGACACCGCGCCGCAGGCGCTGGATGCCGCCGAACGCGTCTATACGGCGCAGGGCATGCGGCCGCTGCGCGTGCGCCACGAGGTGCCCGGCTTCATCGCCGACCGGCTGCTGGAGGCCCTGTGGCGGGAAGCGCTGCACCTAGTCAACGACGGCGTGGCCACCACCGGCGAAATCGACGACGCCATCCGCTTCGGCGCCGGCCTGCGCTGGGCCTTCATGGGTACCTTCCAGACTTACGCCCTAGCCGGCGGCGAAGCCGGCATGCGCCACTTTCTGAGCCAGTTCGGCCCGGCGCTGCAACTGCCCTGGACCCGGCTACCGGCGCCGGACTTGAGCGAAGCGCTGATAGATCGGGTGGTGGACGGTTGCGCGCGCCAGCTGGGTCAGCGCTCCATCGCCGATCTGGAGCGCTATCGCGACGACTGCCTGATTGGAATCATGGAAGCGGTGGCGGCCGCCAAGCGCAAGCATGGACTGGCCGCGCATGAATAAACGCCTCGTCCTGCTCCACGCGCAAACGCGGCCGGAATGGCTGGACTACAACGGTCACGTCCGCGACGCGTATTACCTGCTGGTGTTCAGCCACGCGGTGGACGCGCTGATGGAGCGCATCGGCATGGACGCCACGGCGCGTGAGCGCGGCGGCCACACCCTATACACGGCGGAGCTGCATCTGCGCTATCTGCGCGAAATCCGCCAACAAGCCGAGCTGCGGGTGGAGGGCCGGCTGCTGGACCACGACGCCAAGCGGCTGCGGCTCTATCTGAGCCTGCATCGCGACGAGGAGGCCGACGCCGCGGCCGGCTGCGAGCTGATGCTGCTCAATGTGGACCCCGAGCGGGGCCGGAGCGCGCCGTTCTCAGCGCCGGTGCGGCACAGCTTGGACGCGCTGGCGCGTCGACAAGCCGGCCTGCCCTGGCCCGAGGACTGCGGCCGCCGCATCGAGATGCGCTGAGAACCTGTTACGTGCCCGCCGCGCTATTGAACAAGCGCTGGAAAGCGGCTCACGCCTCGCGCCGCTCCGTTCCCGGCGCGCAGCCGAAGCGGCGGCGATAGGCGCGCGCGAAGTAACTAGCGGACTCGAAGCCGCACGCCGCGCTGACCTGGGTGACGTTGAGCCCGCTCTGGCGCAGCAAGCGCTGCCCGTGTTCCAGGCGCAGGCCCAGGTAAAAGACATTGGGCGCCGCGCCCAACTGGGCGCGGAACAAGCGTTGCAGCTGACGCGCCGTCACGCCCACCCCGGCCGCCAAGGCCGCGCTGTCCAACGGCGCGTCCATATGTTTTTCCATCAGGGCCAGGGCCTGGATCAATTTGCGGCTGTGCACACCGTAACGCGCGCCCAGCTCCAGCCGTTGATGATCGCTCTGGGCGCGGATGCGCCCCAGCACGAATTGCTCCGAAACCTGCACCGCCAGATCATGGCCATGGCTGCGCGCCATCAAGGCCAGCATCATGTCGATGGAGGCGGTGCCGCCGGCGGAACTGATGCGCCGCGGCCCCAGTTCGTAAAGCTCCTGCGTGGCATTGAGCAAGGGATAGCGCTCGCGGAACGCCGGCAGCGCCTCCCAGTGCAGGGTCAGCCGCTGCTGCCGGAACAGTCCGGCCTCGGCCAGGATGAAACAGCCGGTATCGATGCCGCCCAGCACCCGACCGGCGGCGTCCTGACCGCGCAGCCAGGCCAGCAGGCCGGCGCCGCCGTGGCGCAGCGGATGAAAACCGGCCACCACCAACACCGCGTCGGCCGCCTCCGACTCGCCCCAGGCGCCGTGCGCCGCCAAGGACATGCCGTTGCTGGCGACCACCGGCCGGCCATCGGCGCTCAACAGCCGCCAGCGATAGGCACCGCCGTGAAAGCGGTTGGCCACGCGCAAGGGCTCGGTGGCCGCCAGCAAACCCAGCATGGAAAACTCGGGCAGCAGCACAAAGCTGAAATCCCGCATGCTCAGCCCTCCTCCGCGGCGATGATGAAACCCATGGCGCGCCTTCGTTAAACATGTTTACAATCAACAGCCTACCGTTCTTCGATTGAAAACGGCAAGCCGACGCGCGGCGCTCCACGCCGATCCGCGCCGCGCCAGCCAATGGGACAGGTTGCCAATGCGGACATTTCCAATACCATACTGTTTTCATGGTTTTTTTCGGAACGGTGAATTTTCCCGCCCGTGCCGCGCCCAGCCGTCCGATAATGGCTCTCTGGCTACAGTCGGCTGCGTGGGGCCGCCGACGCCCGTTCGCATCTGTGCATCATTGTGAAACTCAAGTCCCTTTTGGCTCTGGCCTGCCTGATGGCAGGCATGCAGTGCGCGGCGGCGGAGCCGGCACTGGTCTTCGCCTACAATCTGTTCCCGCCCTGGAAGACCATGGACGCGCACGGCGCGCCTCAAGGCCCGTACACCGAGCTGATGCGCGAGATGGCCAGGCGCGCCAAGCTGAGGCTGGTCTTCCTCCCCTGCCCGCTGACCCGCTGTCTTCAATACCTGCGCCAGGGCAAGGCGGATGTGGTGATCGGGGTGAAAAGCACCCCGGCCCGCCGCGAGTTCATCGACTTCATCGACCCCGCCTTCGCCTCCGGCAGCCGTCTAGCCTTGTATCAGCGCGCCGACGACCCGCGGCCGCTGCGCAGTTATCGTCAGCTCTACCCCTTTCTGATCGGCGTGGAGGAGGGCGTGCGCTACCAGGATGAATTCGACAGCGACCTGCGCGTGCGGCGCGAGCCGGCCCCGTCGCTGGACTCCAACTTCCGCAAGCTCAAGGCCGGCCGCATTGACGCCTTGATCGCCGATGAACGCCAAACCGCCGAGCTGGCCGCCAGCTCCGAATTCCGCCAATACGTAAAGCGCGCGCCGCTGCTGCTGTATTCCCCGGAACCGCGCCGCATCGGCCTGTCCCCGCGCTCTCCGCACAAGCGCCGCATCGCCAGGGCGATGCGCTCCATGTTGCAGGACGGCACCGTGGAGCGGTTATTGGCGGAAGCGTCGCGGCCGGCTTTCTAGCCGGCCCTCCGTCGCGCGCGCGCAACAGCCAACGCCGGCCGCCGCGGGCGCTCGCCCTGGCTGGCAACTGGCGCATGGCGCAGCTTTACAAGCCGCGCCATCAACGCTAGTGTCCTGCATAAGCCTTGCCGGCAGCATATGCGCGTCGACCGGCCGTACTTGCCTCCGCGCCTTGTTCCGCCTGCCCGCCCGTGGCTGCTTCGCCGTCTTTCTTCCGCATTTCCGCTCCAACAGCCGTTGACTGGCCTCTGTCTGATTCACGTCACATCGCTGCTGTAGGGTTTTGCTAGCATCCGGCCCTTTATCCGTCGAAATTGTCCGACGGTATACGGTCGGCAATATAAGTGTTGCGCGGAAAAATCCCGCATGCCTTTAATTGAATTCAAACGCTCGTTCGATTTTCGCCGCACGGGCGTTCGCTATCTGGAATCTTTGTTATCTAATCGCAGGAAAGGAAGACCATGCATATCGCTATCCCAGCCGAGAGGCTGGCCGGTGAACACCGCGTGGCCGCAACGCCGGACACGGTGAAGAAACTCGTGGCCGGCGGCCACGCCGTCACGGTGGAAAGCGGCGCGGGCCTCGCGGCCGCGCAGCCGGACGCGGCCTATCAGGACGCCGGAGCCGCCATCGCGGCGGACCGCGCCGCGGCGCTGGCCCAGGCCGACATCGTGCTGACGGTGCGCCCGCTGGACGAGGACGGCATTGCCGCGCTGAAGGACGGCGCGGTGCTGATCGGCCAGCTCAACCCCTATCACAACCACAATCTGCCGGCGCTGGCCGCCAAACGCGTCTCCGCCTTCGCGCTGGAATTGCTGCCGCGCAGCACCCGCGCGCAGAGCATGGATGTGCTCTCCAGCCAGAACAATATCGCCGGCTACCGCGCGGTGCTGCTGGCCACCCAGCACTATCCGCGCTTCATGCCCATGCTGATGACCGCGGCCGGCACGGTGAAGCCGGCCCGGCTGCTGATTCTGGGCGTGGGCGTGGCCGGCCTGCAGGCCATTGCCACCGGCAAGCGCCTGGGCGCGGTGGTGGAGGCCTTCGACGTGCGTCCGGCCACCAAGGAACAGGTGGAGTCGCTGGGCGCCAAGTTCATCGAAGTGCCGATGAGCGAAGAAGAGAAAATGGCCAATAGCGGCGTTTACGCCAAGGAAATGTCCGAGAGCTATCGCCAGCGCCAGGGCGAACTGGTGGCCAAACACGCCAAGGCGGCGGACATCGTGATCACCACCGCGTTGATCCCGGGAAAACCGGCGCCCAAGCTGCTGTCGGCCGAGGTGGTGGAGGCGATGAAGCCGGGCTCGGTCATCGTGGACCTGGCGGCGGAAACCGGCGGAAACTGCGCGCTGACCCGCCCCGGCGAAACCGTGCGCCTGGACAACGGCGTCACCGTGGTCGGCCAGACCAATCTGCCCGGCCTGCTGGCGGCGGACGCCTCCAGCCTGTACGCCAAGAACCTGCTGACCTTCCTCGGCCTGCTGCTGACGCAGGAAGGCCTGAACCTCAATCTGGAAGACGAGCTCCTGTCCGCCACGCTGGTGACCCACGCCGGCCAGGTCCGCTTCCCCGCCGCCGATTAAGGAGAACAAGATGGTAGATCCCTTCATCACCAGCCTCACCGTCTTCGTGCTGGCCGTCTTCGTCGGCTACCACGTGGTCTGGAACGTCACCCCCGCGCTGCACACCCCGCTGATGGCGGTGACCAACGCCATTTCCGGCATCATCATCGTCGGCGCCATGCTGCAGGCGGTGGACATCAACGGTTCCGAAATCACCCTCACGTCAGTGTTGGGCACCATCGGCATCTTCCTCGCCAGCATCAACATCTTCGGGGGCTTCCTGGTCACCCAGAGGATGCTGGACATGTTCAAGAAAAAGAAGAAATAAGGGACCAAGATGGAAAACCTGTCCGCAATTCTTTATCTCATCGCCGCGGTGTTGTTCATCCTGGCGCTCAAGGGGCTGTCCAGTCCGGCCTCCGCCTTGCGCGGCAACCTCTACGGCATGATAGGGATGCTCATCGCCGTGGCCACCACCTTGCTGATCATGGACAAACCGGTGCTGGCGCTGATCGCGTCCGCCATTGTCGCCGGCGGCGCCATCGGCGCGTGGAAGGCCAAGACCGTGCAGATGACCGGCATGCCGGAACTGGTGGCGGCGATGCATTCGCTGGTGGGCCTGTCCGCGGTGCTGATCGCGGTGGCGGCCATCTTTCACAGCGGCGTGGAGCACACCCAGGTGCAAAAGGTGGAGCTGTTCATCGGCGCCTTCATCGGCGCGATCACCTTCACCGCCTCGGTGATCGCCTACGGCAAGCTGTCCGGGCGCTTCGGCTCCAAAGCCGTGAACTTCAAAGGCCAACACCTGCTTAATCTGCTGCTGGCCGTCGCCATGGTTGGCTTTGGCGTGGTGTATTTCCTCAGCGACAGCCAGGCCGCCTTCCTGACCATGCTGGCCATCGCGCTGGCGCTGGGCGTGACACTGATCATTCCGATCGGCGGCGCCGACATGCCGGTAGTGGTGTCCATGCTCAACTCCTACTCCGGCTGGGCGGCCGCCGGCATCGGCTTCACGTTGAACAACCCGGTGCTGATCATCGCCGGCGCTTGCGTCGGCGCTTCCGGCGCTATTCTGTCCTACATCATGTGCAAGGCCATGAACCGCTCCATCATCGCGGTGCTGCTGGGCGGCTTCGGCGCCGAGGCGGCCACGGGGGGCGGTGCCGGCGACAGCGGGCCCAAGAACCACAAATCCGGCTCCCCAGAGGACGCCGCCTTCCTGATGGCCAACGCCGACAGCGTGATCATCGTCCCCGGCTACGGCCTGGCGGTGTCGCGCGCTCAGCACGCCTTGCAGGAGTTTGCCGAAATCCTGCACCAGAAGGGCGTCAACGTGCGCTACGCCATCCACCCTGTGGCGGGCCGGATGCCGGGCCATATGAACGTGCTGCTGGCCGAGGCCGAGGTGCCCTACGAGCAGGTGCAGGAGATGGAGGAGATCAACTCCGACTTCTCCAACACCGACGTGGTGCTGGTGATAGGCGCCAACGATGTGGTCAACCCGGCCGCGCAGAAGGACAAAACCAGCCCGATCTACGGCATGCCCATCCTGGACGCGCACAAATCGCGCAGCGTGATCGTGGTCAAACGCTCGATGAACGCCGGCTACGCCGGTCTGGACAACGAGTTGTTCTATATGGACAAGACCATGATGGTGTTCGGCGACGCCAAGAAAGTGGTGGAGGAGTTGCTCAGGGGAGTGGAGCAGCTATAGCGCATCAAGCATGCCCATGGCATTTCAAAACCGTCCAATGTTTTAAGCTTGGGCGGTTTTTTGTTTCCGTCTATTTCGAGCCCCGCTTTTCCGCGCCGCCCTGCTTCACAAGCGGCGGTTATCAGGTGTATTGTAAACAAATATTAGTTTTTGTTTATACATGGAGTATGGCAATGCAAAATACTGGCTTCTCCGCCCGGCGCCTGGCTGCGCTCTGGCTGGGCGCGCTGGCCTTGCCGCTGCCGGCGCTGGCCATGCCCAATCTGCAGGGAACCGAATGGCAGATGGTGGAACCCGCGCCCGCGGGCCAGCCGCCCACCGTGGCCTTCCAACCGGGCAAGATGACCGGCTTCGCCGGCTGCAACCGCTTCATCCGCACCGTTGACGCTCAGGGCAAGGCGCAGGTGGCCACCACCCGCATGGCCTGCCGGCCGCCGCTGATGGAGATGGAGCAGCACTTCATCGCCTTCCTCTCCAGCCCCTTCCGCGTGCTGCCGGACGGCCGCGCGCAGAAGCTGGTGCTGAAATCGGAACGCGCCGAGTACCGCTTCGTGCGCTTGACGCCTAACCCCGACCCGACGGCCCAGCCGGCCAAGCTGCAATACCTGTACGTGGCGCCTGAACGCCAGGCCTGCCACAACGGCGAAGCCACGCGCGACTGCCTTCAGGTGCGCGAACGCGCCGAGCAAAACTGGCGGCCGTTGCAAGGCGAAATCGCCGGCTTCCACCCCAAGCCCGGCGTCAGCTACTACATTAAGCTGAAACCGGCGGCGCAGGCCGACGCCGGCTCGCGCTGGACGCTGGAACGCATCGTCTACAGCGAGGAAGTCAGCAAGCTACGCTGAACTCTAGAGAACGGCGGGCGCTCCAAGAGCATCCCGTCCCTGCCCTTAACCACGGAACATCGATAATGAAAAAATCTCTTTTGCTCGCCGCACTGACCGCAGCCGCCCTGAGCGCCTGTGCCACCCCGCAAACCGGAGCCAAAATGGACGCTCAAGCGGATATCAAACTGGACGCGCTGGCCGGCCAATGGAAACAGGCCGCCGCCGAGCACACGATCACCCTGAGCTTCAAGGACGGCAGCGTGTCCGCCCGCGCCGGCTGCAACGGCATGTTCGGCCCGGTGTCGCTGGAAAGCGGCAAGCTGGTCAGCGGCCAACTGGGCAGCACGCTGATGATGTGTCCGCCGGAAGCGATGGAGCGGGACCGCGCGCTGGCCGCCTTCCTGGGCGCCAAGCCCGCGGTGAAGCTGGACGGTGACAAGCTGACGCTGCAAGCCGGCGACAAGACGCTGAGCTTTGACCGCCAGCCCTCGCTGGAAGGCGGCCTCACCCGCTTCGTCTATGTGGCGGCCGAACGCAAGCCCTGCACCGGCGTGGCTCCAATGCAATGCCTGCAGGTCCGCGAAAGCAAGGACCAACCGTGGCAGTTGCACTACGGCGAGATCGAGGGTTTCAAACCGGAGCCGGGCATCGCCTACCGCCTGCGCCTGAAGGAATTCAAAGTGGCGAATCCGCCGGCCGACGCCTCGTCCATCCGCTGGGTGCTGGACATGGTGGTGGAGCAGGAAATCGTCAAGAAATAAAGCCTATTCACGATCTCGCGAGCTAAGGCGGGACAAGGAGAAAACGGCCGAGAAAGCGGAGTGCACACAGGGTGCCTGAGCATTTCGAGGCGGTTTTCAACGCGGTATTGCCGCCCGCAACGGATCGTGCGCAGCGGCGAGATCCAAACAAAACGCGAGGCCGAGGCCTCGCGTTTTGTTTGGGCCGGCGTCCGGCTCAGCACTTGCAGTCGTCGGCGTTGACCTGACGGTACAGCTCGATCAACCGCCGGGTGGAGCTGTCGTGTTCGGCGTGCTGGAGCTTGCCGGTCAGCTCGGCGTGTATGGTCTTGGCCAGCTGCTTGCCCAGCTCCACGCCCCACTGGTCGAAGCTGTTGATGTGCCAGATCACGCCCTGCACGAAGATCTTGTGCTCGTACAGCGCAATCAAGGAGCCCAGATTGCGCGGGTTCAAGCGGCTCATCAGCAAGGTGTTGGTGGGCCGGTTGCCGCCGAACACCTTGTGCGGCACCAGCGCTTCCAGCGCCTCGCCCTTGAGGCCCTGCTCCTTCAGCTCTGCGCGCACCTCGTCCGCGGTCTTGCCGCGCATGAAGGCCTCGGCCTGGGCAAACACGTTGGCCAGCAGGATTTCATGGTGGCCGGGCAGGCTGGAACAGTTTTGCACCGAGGCAATCAGGTCGATCGGCGAAATATGGGTGCCTTGATGCAAGAGCTGGAAGAAGGCGTGCTGGCCGTTGATGCCGGTCTCGCCCCAGATAATGGGAGCGGTTTCGAAGTTCACCGGCTGGCCGTCCAGCATCACCTGCTTGCCGTTGGACTCCATGTCCAGTTGCTGGATGAAGGCCGGCAGGCGGTGCAGGTATTGATCGTAAGGCGCGATCACATGGCTGCCGCCGCCGTAGAAATTGATGTACCAGACCCCAATCATGGCCAGCAGCACCGGCATGTTCTGTTCGAACGGCGCGTTTCTGAAATGCTGGTCCATGATGTGGGCGCCGTTGAGGAGTTCGGTGAAGTTCTCCTCGCCCAGGTAGAGCATGATGGGCAGGCCGATGGCCGACCACAGGCTGTAGCGGCCGCCCACCCAGTCCCAGAATTCGAACATGTTCGACGGGTCGATGCCGAAATCCGCCACCGCCTTCTGGTTGGTGGACACCGCCACGAAGTGCTTGGCCACCGCGCTTTCATCGCGCGAGCGCTGCAAGAACCAGTCGCGCGCGGTCAGCGCGTTGGTCAGCGTCTCTTGAGTGGTGAAGGTCTTGGACTCCACCACGAACAGCGTGGTCTCGGAATGGACCTTTTTCAGGGTTTCCTTGAGTTGGGCGCCGTCCACATTGGAGACGAAGTGCATGTTCAGCCGCGGGTGGCCGAAAGGCTTGAGCGCGCTACAGACCATCAACGGGCCCAGATCCGAGCCACCGATGCCGATGTTGACGATGTCGGTGATGGGCTGGTTGGTATAGCCCAGCCATTCGCCGGAACGCACCGCGTGAGCAAACTTGCCCATGCGCTCCAGCACCGAGTTGACCTTGGGCATCACGTCCTCGCCGTCCACATGGATGGGCGAGTTGGTGCGGTTGCGCAGCGCCACGTGCAGCACTGCGCGGTTTTCGGTGCTGTTGAGCTTCTCGCCCTTGAACATGGCCTTGATCTTGGCCGGCAGCCCGGACTCGCGCGCCAGCTGCATCAAGCCCTTCAGGGTCTCATCGGTGATGCGGTTCTTGGAATAGTCGAGGAACAGGCCGCCCACCTCCAGCGCATAGCGCTCCGCCCGCTCCGGATCGGCGGCGAACAAATCGCGCATGTGCTGGTGCTTGGCCTCGGCAAAATGGTCCCATAGTGCCTGCCAGGCCGGCAGTTCGGTCAGTTCGCTCATGATGGTCAATCCTCTTCGGTTTTGTTGTCCAGCCTTCGGTTCTTCAGGCTGTGCTTGGTTTTTTCCAGCTGGCTGATCAGGCCCGGCCCGCGCTTGAGCGCCACGCTCACCGCCAGGATGTCGATCTGCACCAGATGCACGATGCGCGAAATCATCGGGCTGTAGGTTTCATTGTCTTCCAATGTGTCGGCGATCAAGGCCACGGTGGCGCGGCGCGCCAGCGGCGAACCGCTGGTGGTCAGCGCCACCACGCTGGCGCCGGCGGACAAGGCCACGTCCACGGCTTCCAGCAACTCCAGCGTGCGGCCGGAGCTGGAGATCGCCACCAGCACATCGCCCGGCCCCAGCACCGACGCCGCCATCATCTGAATGTGGGTGTCGGAATAGGCGACGGTGGGAATGCCGAAGCGGAAGAATTTGTGCTGGGCGTCCGCGGCGATGATGCCGGAGTTGCCCAGGCCGTAGAACTCGATGCGGCGCGCGTCGGTCAGCAGCCTCACCGCGGATTCTATCGACTGCGGATTGACGTCGTTGCGGCACTTGAGCAGCGCGGACACGGTGTTGTCGAATACCTTGGCGACGATTTCCGAGGTTGGATCTTCAGGGCGCACGCTGGAGTGCACATAGGGCACGCCGGTGACCAGGCTGCCGGCCAGCTTCAGTTTGAAGTCCGGCAGGCCGGAACAGCCCACGGTGCGGCAAAAGCGGATCACGGTGGGCTGGCTGACGCCGGCGTTCTTGGCGATGTCGGCCACCGCCGCCTGGATCACGGTGTAAGGCTGCTCCAGCACCAGCTCGGCCACTTTGCGCTCGGCCGAGGACAGGATCTCCAATTGGCTCCTGATACGTTCAAGCATGTATTTACTCTCCTGCCGCGCCGTCGTCAGGATGCGCCCGGGGTCGGGCGCGGGCGCTCGCCAGTTCGGCCGCCAGATGGGCGGCCACGCCCGGCAAAGCCGGGTAGGAGCTGACGATCAGATAGACCGGAATCGCGGCCAGATAGCCGGACATCCGTCCCTTATCCTCGAAGCGGCGGCGGAATGGTGATTGTTCAAAAAAACCGCGTAGACGCGGCACGATACCACCACCTAGATACACGCCGCCACGGGCGCCGAGATTCAGGGCCAGATTTGCCGCCGCGCCGCCCAGCATGCCGCAGAACACTTCCAGGGTTTCGCGGCAGCGCGGACAAGCTCCGGACAGGCCGCGCGCGGTGACCTCGGCCGGGTCCAACACCGCGGCCGTTTCGCCTGCGCGTTCGCACAAGGCTTGGTAAATCAACGGGATACCGGATCCAGACAGCAGCCGTTCGGCGGATACGTGGCCAAAGCGCCGCATCGCGTGCCGCCAGATATCGGCCTCCCGCTCGTCAAACGGAGCGAAACCGACGTGACCGCCCTCGCCGGACAAGGGCGCGTAGCCGCCCGGGTAGGGAATCAGCGCCGACACGCCCAGGCCGGTGCCGGGACCGATCAGCGCCATCGGCGCGCCGGCCTCCGCCTCGCCGCCGCCGATGCGCAGCAGTTCGCTCGCCGGCAAATGCGGCAAGGCCAGCGCCAGCGCGGTGAAATCGTTGATCACCCGCAGCGTGGTCAGGCCCAGCGCCCGGCGCGTAGCCTCAATGGAAAACGCCCAGTGATGATTGGTCATCTGCACCCAGTCGCCCAACACCGGGTTGGCGATGCCGAAAGCGGCATGGGCGACCGCTCGCGCGCCGGCCAGGTCCAGATAAGCGCGGATCGCGTCCAACAGCGTGGGGTAGCCGGCGCAAGGCAGCACCTCGATGTCCTCGATCACGCCGGGCGCGGTTTCCAGCGCAAAGCGGGCGTTGCTGCCGCCGATATCGGCCAGCAGCCGCGGCCATTGCTCAGGCAGACCAGTAGACATCCAGCTCCACCTTGTTCTGGGCCAGGAAATGGCTGATGGGCAACGCGTCGCTGACGCCCTTGGCGGCGGCGTCCAGCACCTGGCGCTTCTTGTCGCCCTGGATGGACAGAATCAGACAACCGGCGCGCAGCAACGCGGCGTAGCTCATCGAGATCCGGCGGTGCGGCGCGGTCTTGGGCGTCACCGCCAGGAAGGCCGCGGCGGAGGCCGGGTCCAACCCGGCCGCCAGCTCGTCGGCGCCGGGGAATAGCGAGGCGGTGTGGCCGTCCTCGCCCATGCCCAGGATGGCGACGGTGGGCGGCGCAAATCCGGCGTTGGCGCGCGCCACCTCAGCGTCGATGTCCGCGGCGTCTTCCACCAGGGGGAGGAAACGCGCCTCCACGGCGCGGTCGCGCAGCAAGTGGGCGCGCACCAGCGCGGCGTTGCTGTCCGGATGGCTGTCCGGCACAAAACGCTCGTCCACCAGGGTGACAGTCACCTTGGACCAGTCTATCGCCATGGTGCTGAGCATGTGGAAAAAGGGAATCGGCGATTTGCCGCCGGACACCGCCAACACGGCGGCGCCCTGACTGGCGATGGCGGCGCCCAGCCTGGCGGCCACGCTATTGGCCAGCGCGGTGGACTGTTGCTCGCTATCGGAAAATTCTACGCAGTTCATCAGCGGCGCTCCGCGGGTAAAAAATTAAAATCAAACATCGCAGCGTTCGAGTTCGAAACGCGCTGCAAAACAGTCAGCATGGCGCAGCCATCGTCCATCGTCGCGAGCGCCTCAAGGTCGAAGCGAGTAGTACAGCCGTACAAGTAGTACGGCGAGCACCGCAGCATTCGAGATCGAGACGCGCAACAAACGGTCAGCATGGGACAGCCATCGTCGCGAGCGCCTCGAGATTGAAGCGAGACGCGCAGCCGTACAAATAGTACGGCGAGCACCGCAGCATTCGAGATCGAGACGCGTAGCAAACGGTCAGCATGGGACATCCATCGTCGCGAGCGCCTCAAGGTCGAAGCGAGTAGCGCAGCCGTACAAATAGTACGGCGAGCACCGCAGCATTCGAGATCGAGACGCGTAGCAAACGGTCAGCATGGGACATCCATCGTCGCGAGCGCCTCGAGGTCGAAGCGAGAAGCGCAGCCGTACAAGTAGTACGGCGAGCACCGCAGCATTCGAGATCGAGACGCGTAGCAGATGGATGCCTCCATGCGGCTTAGCATTCCTCGTGCCAGCCTATCCCATCGCGCGATAACAAAGCACTGGACGCCGCCGGACCCCAGGTGCCGGCGGTGTACTGCTTGGGCGGCAGGTTGCTGCTGCGGCTCCAGGCGTCCATGATGGGCTCCACCCAGCGCCAGGCCTCGATCAGCTCGTCGCGGCGCATGAAGAGGGCCAACTTGCCGCGGATCACGTCCAGCAGCAGGCGCTCGTAGGCATCGGCGCGGCGCACCTTGAAGGCTTTGTAGAAGTCCAGGTCGAGGTAGGCCGGTTGCAGGCGCATGGTGTCGCCGGGTTCCTTGGCCAGGAAGTACAGGCGGATGCTTTCTTCCGGTTGCAAGCGGATCACCAGCCGGTTGGCGGTGTGGCTGCCGCTCATCGGGCCATTGAACAGCTGGTGCGGCACGTCGCGGAAGTTGATGACGATTTCGGCCAGCCGCTCCTGCATCCGTTTGCCGGTGCGCAGGAAGAAGGGCACGCCGGCCCAGCGCCAGTTGTCGATCTCGGCCTTGAGCGCGACGAAGGTTTCGGTCTGGCTGTCGGCAGGGATGCCCTGCTCGCTCAAATAGCCCACCACAGGCTGGCCGCCCACGGCGCCGGCCTTGTACTGGCCGCGCACGGTCTTGGCCGCCACGTCCTGCTCGCTGAACGGGCGCAGCGCCTTCAGCACCTTGAGCTTCTCGTCGCGCACCGCGTCAGCTTCCATATTGGCCGGCGGCTCCATCGCCACAATGCACAGCAGTTGCAGCAGGTGGTTCTGCACCATGTCGCGCAGCGCGCCGGTGCCGTCGTAGAAGTCGCCGCGGCTGCCCACGCCCAGGTCTTCGGAGATGGTGATCTGCACGTCGTGTATCCATTCGCGCCGCCACAGGGGTTCGAACAGCGCGTTGGCGAAGCGGATCGCCATCAGGTTTTGCACCGATTCCTTGCCCAGGTAATGGTCGATCCGGTACAGCTGCTCTTCCTTGAAGAAGCGCGCCACGTCGTCGTTGATCTCGTTGGAGGAGTCCAGATCCGTGCCCAGCGGCTTTTCCAACACCACGCGCACGTTGTCGCTATTGAGACCCACCGTCGCCAGGTTCTCGCAGATGCCGGCGAACAGATTGGGCGCGGTGGCCAGATAACAGACCACCACGCGGCCGTCGTCGCCCTTGAGCTTATCCGCCAGCGCCGGGAAGTCCCGCGGCTGGGAGGCGTCCACTTTCAGGTATTCAATCCGCGCACAGAAGCTGTCCCAGGCGGCGGCGTCGAAATGGGCTTTAACGTGCTGGCGCGAGTTCTTCTCGACAAAGGCCAGGTAGTCGTCGCGGCTCAGTTCCTTGCGGCCCAGCGCCAGGATGCGGCCCTGCTGATTGAGCAGACCGGCCGCGTGCGCCTGATACAAGGAGGGCAGCAGCTTGCGCATCACTAGATCGCCGGCGCCGCCGAACAACACCATATCGAAGGCCGGGGTTGGCGTAGTACGGGTATCCATCCTGATCTTCCATCTCGAGATGTTTGTAGATGTAGTTATATTACCACCAGCATTTACCTTGTCCATGTCATCCCGCTGACGCAGGCCGCTTTTGCAACACCTTTTGCCTCAAAGCAAACAATTCGCTCAATCGCTGCAACGGCGGGTGTTGCCCAGCGCCGCCGGGCGTATCATGGCGAGACGGCGCTGGAGCGCGTCTTGCATTTTGAGTGTAGTAAAACTACTATCAACCCACTTCAACACGGAACGTCATCATGGCCTTGCATTCCACCCTGTCCGCCGTTACCGAGCGCATCGTCAATCGGAGCCAGGCAACGCGCGCCGCCTACCTGGACCGCTTGCGCGCCGCAGCCCATCAGGGAAGGGTGGAGCGCTCGCAATTATCGTGCACCAACTTGGCCCACGCCTTTGCCGCCATGCCCGACGGCATCAAGATACATCTTAAGGAAGAACACCGCCCCAATCTGGCCATCGTCTCTTCCTACAATGACATGCTGTCCGCCCACCAGCCGCTGGAAACCTATCCGGCGCAGCTGAAGGAAGCGGCGCTGGCGGCTGGCGCCACCGCTCAGTTCGCAGGCGGCGTGCCGGCGATGTGCGACGGCGTGACCCAGGGCCAGCCGGGCATGGAACTGTCCCTGTTCTCCCGCGACATCATCGCGATGAGCACCGCGGTGGCGCTGTCCCACCAGATGTTCGACGCCGCGCTTTACTTGGGCGTGTGCGACAAGATCGTGCCCGGCCTGTTGATAGGCGCGCTCTCCTTTGGCCACCTGCCCGCGGTATTCGTTCCCGCCGGCCCGATGACCACCGGCATCGCCAACGATGAAAAAGCCAAGGTGCGCCAGCTGTACGCCGAAGGCAAGGTGGGCCGCGACGCGCTGCTGGAATCCGAGTGCCAGTCCTACCACGGCCCCGGCACCTGTACCTTCTACGGCACCGCCAACTCCAATCAGATGCTGATGGAGATCATGGGCCTGCACTTGCCCGGCGCCGCCTTCGTCAATCCGGGCACCCCGCTGCGCGAGGCGCTGACCCGCGCCGCCGCTCAGCAAGCGGCCCGTATCGCAGCCCAAGGCAAGGCCTTCACCCCGGTGGGCGAGATGATAGACGAGAAGTCCATCGTCAACGCCATCGTAGGGCTGCTGGCCACCGGCGGCTCCACCAACCACACCATGCACATCGTCGCCATTGCCCGCGCCGCCGGCATAGCCGTGAACTGGGACGATTTCGACGAACTCTCCGCCGTGGTGCCGCTCTTGGTCCGCGCCTATCCCAATGGCAAGGCCGACGTGAACCACTTCCACGCCGCCGGCGGCATGGGCTTTGTGATCCGCGAGCTGCTGTCCGCCGGCCTGCTGCACGAGGACGTGGGCACCGTGGTGGGCCGCGGCCTGTCGCGCTACGCGCAGGAGCCGTGGCTGGACAACGGCGAGCTCAAATGGCGCGACGCGCCCACCGACAGCGGGGACGATAGCGTGCTGCGCACCGCCGCCGACCCGTTCTCCGCCGACGGCGGCCTCAAGCTGCTGTCCGGCAAACTGGGCCGCGCGGTGATCAAGGTGTCCGCGGTCAAACCGGAACACCGGGTAGTGGAAGCGCCGGCGGTGATTTTCCACGACCAAAACGATATGCTGGCCGCGTTCAAGCGCGGCGAGCTGGAAAAAGACTTCATCGCGGTGATCCGCTTCCAGGGCCCGCGCGCCAACGGCATGCCGGAACTGCACAAGCTGACCCCGGCGCTGAGCATTTTGCAGGAACGCGGTTTCAAGGTGGCTCTGGTCACCGACGGCCGCATGTCCGGCGCTTCCGGCAAAGTGCCGGCCGCCATCCACGTCTCGCCGGAAGCCTTGTCCGGCGGGCCGATCGGCAAAGTGCGCGACGGCGACCTGATACGGCTGGACGCCAATAGCGGCGCGCTGACCGTGCTGGTGGACGACGCCGAATGGGCCGCGCGCGAACAGGCGCAGGCCGACCTGACGCATAATGATTTTGGCATGGGCCGGGACTTGTTCGCGGTGTTCCGCTCGGTGGCAGACCACGCCGAAGCCGGCGCCACCAGCTTCCGCCATCCCGACTTCCACCCCGCTTCTTGGAGAAAATGAATATGGACGCATTGACCCTGCTGCGCCAAGGCCCGGTTGTTCCGGTGATCATCGTCAACGACGCGGCCGTGGCCGTGGAGCTGGCCCAGGCGCTGGTGGCCGGCGGCGTGCGCGTGCTGGAAGTGACGCTGCGCACCAAGGCCGCGCTGGCGGCGATGCGCCGCATGCGCGACGAAGTGCCGGGCGCCATCGTGGGCGCCGGCACGCTGCGCACCCGCGCTCATGTGGAAGCCGCCATCGACGCCGGCGCGCAGTTCGGCGTCAGCCCCGGCTTCACCCCGGAGCTGGGCGCCGCCGCGCGCGCCGCCAATCTGACCCTGATTCCCGGCGTGGCCACCCCGTCCGAGGCCATGCGCGCCCAAGACGAAGGCTTCACCATCCAGAAGCTGTTCCCGGCCGAGGCCGTGGGCGGCGTCAAGCTGCTTAAATCGCTGGCCAGCCCGTTCTCCGATCTGCGCTTCTGCCCCACCGGCGGCATCGACATCAAGAAAGCGCCGGAATACCTGGCGCTGCCCAATGTGTTGGCCGTGGGCGGCAGCTGGCTGACGCCGGACGACGCCATCGCGAACCGCGACTGGGACCGCATCACCCAGTTGGCGCTGGAAGCCAGCCAGCTGCACAAGAATTAAACGACGTTGCTTCTTTACAGGGCCTCCCGGCCCTGTTTTTTTTTGGGTCGCCCCGCCGCTGGCGCGCCTCTGTCCGGTTTTGTCCTTCCTTTCCCCCGCCAATTGCCTAAGCTCAAGGAGCAGGACTTCATCGCCGCCGGCCCACGCCCGCGCCGGCGACGGCACCGTTGGGTTTGTTGACGCCTGTTTTGCCGCTGGAAAACAGACGTCAGCAAACCCTCATATTGGAGACCCATATGCAAGTGGCGGAAATATTTGAAAAAGCGTCGGGCAAGCTGCCCATGGTGCCCAAAGTGGTTCAGGAGCTGGTGGCCAGTTTTCACCGCACCGACGTGAACATCGATGAAATTACCGACAAGGTGGGACATGACCAGGTGTTGACCGCGCGCGTGCTGCGCTTGGCCAATACCGCGCGCTTCGGCGGCAGCCGACGCGTGGGTTCTCTGGACGACGCCATCATTCTGCTCGGCTTCGACAATCTCAGGGTGCTGGTGATCGCCTCCGGCGTCACCGGCGCTACGCTGGGCATTCAGGGCTTCGACATGAAGGCGTTCTGGCAGCGCAGCTTTGCAATGGCCAACGCCGCCAAACGGCTGGCCAGGCTGGCCAAGCTGGACCCGCAGTTGGGCTATACCTGCGGCCTGCTGTCCAATATCGGCGAACTGGTGCTCTACGTGGCGGTGCCGGAACAGGCGCTGCAGATAGACCGCATCGTTGCCGGCGGCGCCGACCGGGTGGCCACCGAGCGCATGCTGCTGGGCATGGATTTGACCGAGGTGGGCGCCGAGCTGGCGCGGCGCTGGAATTTTCCGGACGAAATCCAGGAGGCCATCTTCAATCAGCACGACCTGCTGAACGAGGAAGTGTCTCCGTTCGCGCTGCTGATTGGTCTGGCGTCCTTCATGACCTCCGGCTTCAATCACGATATGAGCGAGGAAGACATGCTGGCCACCTTGCCGGTCAGCGTGATGGAGCGCGCCGGCCTGCACCGCGAGGCGCTGGCGGAAGCGCTGCCGGAGTTGCGCGAGGCTTGCACCGCGCTGGACGAGATGTTCTAAGAACGTGTTTACGATCTAGCGAGCTAGAGCGAGACAAGGCGAAAACGAGCGAAAAAGCGGAATGTACACGTGGTACATGAGCATTTTGAGCTTGTTTTTAACGCCGTATCGCCGACGCACAGCAGATCGTAAGCAGGTTCTAAGAGCGGCTAACAAAACCCTTGATGCTGCGTTGCGCCGACTTGCCGTACTCAATGTACTGTCTGAGTCGGCGCGCCTTGCCTCAGCCTTAATACTAAGTTTTGTCAGCCACGCTAAGCGCCATCCAGCCGGACGCAAAAAAGGCGGCCTGGGCCGCCTTTTCTCACGTCTCGCATGGCGGACTCAGCCGGCCTGGCCGCCCGCCTCGCCCACCTCGCCGGTTGTCTCCGCTTCGGTCTCTTCATCCTCGGCGGCATCCACATGGCCGAGCACTCCGACGCAGCGCAGCTCGATCTCCTGCATCAACTCGTCGATGCGAATCACGGCCAGCTGGATGCGGTCGCCGCGCGCCAGTTCCGGCAGGCCCGGGATGCGCACCCGCATCGGCAAGCCGTCGATGCGCACCAAGTCTTCCTTGATGAAGGTGGCGGTGGGGTCGGACACCCCTTCCTGGCTGAACCAGCGCAGGCACCAGAAATGCTCCATCCGGTCCTGGAAGCCTAGGTAGGCGGAGTAAGTGGTGTCGAAATCGCGTAGGATGGCGAACAACATCGCGTCGCCCTGCTCGAACTGCGGCTTCTCCTCGCGGATCATCGACATCAGCTGGCGCTGGTTGATGAAGTCGGTGGCGCGGCGCAACGGCGACGTGGCCCACGCGTACTGGGCCACGCCCAAGCCGGTGTGCGGCTCCGGCCGCGTGGTCATCCTCACCTTGCCCATGCTCTGCGCGCGGTACATGCCGGGGATGTCGGCCTCGGCCAGCATCCGGCCCCACTCGCTGTTGGCCAGGATCATCAGCTCGGACACCAGCTTGTCCATCGGCGCGCCGCGTTTGCGCAGGGTGATCAACACCTTGCCGTCGACTACGTCGAAGTTGTAGTCCATCTGCACCGGCCGGGTCGGATCGTATTTGCCGCGGCGCTTCTCCAAGGCCTCGGCGAACTGCCAGAACCAGATCAGCTCCTGCTTGAACGGATAGTCCACGCCCGGATCGCAAGCCAGCGTCTCTTCGTTGAAGAACTGCTCCAGCGCGGCGTGGCGCAGGTTGGCGGCGATATGCACCTTTTCGATGCGGTTTTCGTAGGCGACCGGCTCGAACTCCGGCGTCACCTCCACATAGAGGCTCAGCGCCGGGCAATCGTGTCCTTCCTTCAGGGTGAACATCTCCACCAGATCGTCCGGCAACATGGTGATCTTGTCGCCGGGGAAATACACGGTGGACAGGCGGGACAGCACCAGCTTCTCCAGCGGAGAGCCGATTTCTATCCCCAGCGACGGCGCGGCGATGTGGATGCCCACGCGCTTATTGCCGTTAGGCAAGTCCTGTACCGACAGCGCATCGTCGATCTCGGTGGTGTTGGCGTCGTCGATGGAGAAGGCGCGCACCGGCGACAAGGGCAAGTCCTCCGGCAATGCCGGCAGCTCGTATTTGCCGAAACCGCGGCCCTTGGGGAAGAACTCCAGCATGAAGCCGGCCATCAGGTAGTCCGGCACCGAAGAGATGCCGCCCACCTTGTCCGCCAGCCGCAGCGGCGGCAGGCTCAGTTCGCGCGCGGCCTGGTCGAAGGCTTTGAACTCCAGCGTGTTCTTGTCGGGTTTCCACAACAACGTCATCAACTGGCTGCGGATCGCCTCCGGCAGTTGGCCGGCTTTCAGCTCCGCCACCCACAGGTCGATCTGCTCCTGTTCGCGCTTTTTGCGTTCCAGCCCGGCCAGCGCTGCCTTCAGCGCGTCTTCCGGCGCCTTCTTGTAGCGGCCCTTGCCCTTTTTGTAGAAATACATCGGCGCGCCGTACAGACGCGACACGATGGCGGCGGCCTCCGCCGCCGACGGCGCGCGGCCCCAGTAATCGGCCGCCAACGCCTCATAGCCGAACTCGTCGTCCGGGCAGCATTCCCACAGGAAATCCAGGTCAATATCCGCGGCAAGTTGCTCTACCATGGGCAGAAAATCGCCCAATGCGGAGCTAAACTCCAGAAAAACATTCGCAGCCTTGATCTTGGCGCGCTTGCCATGCTGGGTATCCACTTGCAGACTAGCGTCATTGCGCGAAACGATGCTGCCGACCTTAAAGCCGCCGCTCTCTTCGTAAAAAACGTTCATTAAAAATTTTTGCCAGGCCGTTGCAATCCAACGGCGAATTATAACAGCGCGCCCAAGGCGCGGCTTCAGAACTTGAATATCGGACAACCGGGTCCACCGGGGAACACTTGACCATGTCGCAACATCAGGCTTTCAAACAACGCGTGCATCTGGCACAGGAAATCGATCGCATCGGCCACCTGCTGGTCACTCGCTGGGAACGACCGCTGGCCGCTCACCTGCTGTCGCTGATCCTGCGACTGGAAGATATGGTGCGCGAGCAGGACCTCAACGAAATCACGGGAGAAATCCAGACCCTGTCGCGCTTGCTGCAGGGCTGGATCCAGCAACCGCAGACCGCGCCGTCGGAAAGCGAGCGCTACAACCGCCTGCGTCACCACCTGGGCCTGGTCAGCCAACTGGGCATGATGGAACGCAAGGACGGCCTGCCGGAGATCGACTACGACAAGCTGCTGGGCGGCGACTTGGTCACCCTTTATCTATGGCTGCCGCAGGATGTGGACGCCACGCCGTTGATCCAGCAGTTGTCCTGCTACGGCATTCACGCCAAAGTGATCCAGCAGGCGGCCAAACTGGCCCAAGCCTTGCAGGACATGGCGCCGGAAGCCGTGGTGGCCTTCACCGAATTCGCCGCCAACGACCCCATCCTCTTGCTGGCGCCCACCATCAGCAGCATCTGTCCGCTGATCCTGACCTCGCCGCGGCACGATTTCCAGGCGAGGCTGGCGGCGGTGCGGGCCGGCGCCGGCAGCCTGCTGGACTGGCCGCTGCAGGCGCATCAGCTGATAGACCAGCTGAGCTTTGGAGATTTGGGCGAGAAGCGCGAGCCCCTGCGCGTGCTGATCGTGGAAGACATGGAGTCGCTGGCCGGGCTCTACTCCAGCGTGCTCAACGCCCAGGGGGTGGAAACCCGCGAGGAGACGCAGCCGGAACGGGTGCTGGACATGATAGAGCAGTTCCGCCCGGACCTGATCCTGATGGACATGTACATGCCGCAATGCAGCGGCATGGAGCTGGCCAAGGTGATCCGTCAGCAACGGCTGCTGGACGGCATCCCCGTGGTGTTCCTGTCTGTGGAAAAGCGCCAGGCGGTGCAGCTGGACGCGCTGACCCTGGGCATAGACGGCTTCCTGACCAAGCCGGTGGCGCCGGAGGAGCTGATCGTCACCGTGATCAACCGCGCGCGCCGTTACCGCAAGCTGCGCTCCTACATCATCAACGACAGCCTCACCGGCCTGCTCAATCACTCCCATCTGCACGGCCAGCTGGAGTACAGCATCCAGCGCGCGCGCCGCGATCAACGGCCGTTATCGCTGGCCATGCTGGATCTGGACTTCTTCAAAACCATCAACGACAGCCACGGTCACCCGGCCGGCGACGAGCTGCTGATCAATCTGGCGCGCTTTCTCAAGGAGCGGCTGCGCAGCAGCGACCTGGTGGGCCGCTACGGCGGAGAGGAGTTCGCCATCGTGCTGCCAAGCACGAATCAGACGCAGGCGCGTGAACTGATGGACCAATTGCGTCAGGACTTCAGCCAGATCCAGCAACGCGCGCCGGACGGCGATTTCCGTCAAACCTTCAGCGTGGGCATCAGCTCGCTGGATACCGCCGGCAGCAGCACGGAGCTGGTGCAGCAGGCCGACGAAATGCTGTACCGGGCCAAGGCCAACGGCCGCAACCGGGTGGAAACCATGCCGGGCTGAGCCTGGCGCGGCAATGAAAAAGCCGGGGCGTCAAGGACGCTCCGGCTTTTTTCGCGCACGCTCAGAGCCTGTTCAAGGTCTCGCGAGCAAGAGCGAGATCGTAAACAGGCTCTTACACGCGGGTCATCAGGCCTCGGTCAACACCAGGCGCACGCCCTGCTCTTCCAGCAGCTTGGTCACCGGCTCCGGCGGCAGCGAGTCGGTGAACACGGTGTGGAATTCGCTGATGTGGCCCATGCGCACCAAGGCGTTGCGGCCAAACTTGCTGTGATCCGCCGCCAGATAGCGGTGACGGGCGTTGGACATCATCGCCTGCGCCACCCGCACTTCGCGGTAATCGAAGTCCAGCAACGAGCCGTCCGGTTCAATGCCGGATACGCCGATGATGGCGTAATCCACCTTGAACTGATTGATGAAGTCCAGCGTGGCCACGCCGGTGATGCCGCCGTCGGACGCGCGCACCGTGCCGGAGGTAATCATCACCGTGAAATCCGGATTGGTGGACATGATGGAGGCAACGTGAATGTTGTTGGTGATCACCCGCAAGCCTTTGTGCGTGCTGGTCAGCGCCTGGGCCACCGCCTCTATGGTGGTGCCTATGCTCATGAACAGCGAGGCATGATCGGGAATGCTGCTGGCGATCATGTCCGCGATATGCGCTTTTTCGTTCTGGAATTTTCCTTTGCGCGCGAAATAGTCCTCATTCTCCACACTGCTGCCCAAGGCGGCGCCGCCGTGGTAACGGCGCAACAAATTGGCCTCGCACAGCTGGTTGATATCGCGGCGAATGGTTTGCGGGGTGACATCGAGCAGTCTGGCCAGCTCTTCGATCGGCATGAAGCCGTTTTCGCGGACCAGCTGCAGAATCTTGTCGTGACGGGGTGAGCGGCTCATAACTATTCGGAATCGAAAATCACGTCACTTTAGTAACATATTTTGCGGGTCAGCGGCAAACAGAACCACTATTCCGGCTTGATATCGGCCAATAGTGTTCGTTTATTGCGCATTTTTTACTCAGGGAGCCGCCTGGCCCTCCGCCAAGGACGCACGCCGTCCCCACAGAAAATCGCGCAACTGTTCCAGCGGCATCGGCCGCGCCAGCAGATAGCCCTGCAGGTAATGCACGCCGCTTTGCTGTAGATAGGCGCGTTGTTGTTCGGTTTCCACGCCCTCTGCCACCATGGAGATGCGCAGTTGCTTGGCCAGGTCGATGATCATTTCCAGAATGCGGTTGGCGATGGAATCACTGCCTATCGCCGCCACGAACACGCGGTCTATCTTCAGATGGTCGGCGTGAATGCGGTTGAGTTCCGCCAAGCTGCTGTGGCCGGTGCCGAAGTCGTCGATGGCGATCTGCACCCGCATCCGCCGCAGCTCGGCCATCACCTGCTGGCTTTGCGGCGTCACCCGGATAGGCTCGCGCTCGGTCACTTCCAGCACCAAGCGCGGCGGCGTCTTCGAGAAGTGTTGCAAAAACGCCTGGCAATCCTCCACCAGCTGCGCATGTTGCAAGTGGCTGGGCGACAGATTGAGCGCGACAAAGAAGCAGTCGGGCAAGGATAGCGACTCCATGTCCGCGGCCACCCGCCGCATGAGGTAGCGGGTAATCTGGATGATCATGCCGGACGCTTCCGCCACCGGGATGAACAGATCCGGCGGCGCCAGGCCCTGGCGCGGATGCTGCCAGCGCAGCAACACTTCCACCCCCATGCAGCGATGGCCGCAAGCGTCGAACACCGGCTGGTAGTAAGGCAGGAACTCCTGATTGCGCAAAGCCAGCAGTATCTCCCCGCTGACCGAGCCGCGCTTGCGCAAATAGCCCAGCAGCAGGGCCGCCCCCACCACGCCCACCGGCAGCAACAGCAGCAAGGCGCGCAGCAGGCGCGCCGACGCGCCGCGCCACAGGTACTCGGAGTCCACCCAGCTGTGCACCGCCAGCGGATAGTGCCGAGACGCCGCGATCACGCGCAGCACCGCGCTGCCCGGCACCTCGGCGACGCCCGGCAAGGTGGATTGCACCGCTTCCTTATGGTTCAACACCAGCAGCGAGCCGCTGTGGCCGTCGTCGGCCTGCCAGGGCAGCAAGGGGCTGAAATAGGCCAGCTCCACGCTGGCGACAATGCCCTGCCCCCGCTCCCCCAGCAAAGAACGCATCAGGAAGGGGCGCTTGGGATACAGGGGGCCGGAACCCTGGCGATGGATCAGCTGTTGCGGCGCCGATGGAGTGAAGGGCAGCACCGTGTCCTGCGCGCCCAGCACCGAGGTGCAATACAGGCGGCGCCCGTCCAGCAGCCCCAGCGAGCGGATATAGGGGTCGAAAGCCGCCAGCGACACCAGTTTCCCGCGCGCCTGCGCGCAGGGCAGGCCACCCAGCGGCGCGGCTTCGCGCAGCGAGCGATCCACCTGACCAAACACCCGGTCCACAGAATTGACCGCGCGCCCCGCGGCGCTTTGCAGCTGCGCCTGCACATCCAGCTGGTAGCGGTTCCAGGTCAAGGGCAGGCCTATTGCCGCCGGCAACACGGCCACCAGCAAGACCAAGGCCCATTCCGCGGCGTTGAGGCTGCCGCGGAACTGATTGCCTCGGCTGATCAGGTGACGGAAGCGATGGCGACAAAACACATTGTTCCCCGGCGTGACTGAGTGACTGAATGACAAGAAGCAGCCCGGCGCCCGGCCATGACGACGCGCGCCAATCCGCGACACGGCTGGCGCTGGCGAGAACAGCATGGATGGACGGGGACTGCCAGGATGAGGGATGAGCGGGCATTGCCGCGCGGCGCGTGCTCGGCCGCCATCGCGATTTTTCGAAGCTCCCGCAAGTCTGGCGCTAAAGATAACGGTTTAGCCGAAGACAGAAAAGCTAATTAGAAAGATTTATTTAATAAAATGTCTTTGATTGACTTATGTTTGATATAAATTGCCGCAATCGACGCCGCCCAAAACGCAATCGGGCCGCGTGCCGCCAGGGTGGGCGGGCGCGGCCCGACAGCCATGCGTGGTGTTTAGAAGTCGTGGAGCGTTGCACGGTGAGTACAAGCTCAAGATGCTCATGCACCCCTCGCACATTCCGCTTTTTCGCTCGTTTTCGCCTTGTCTCGCCCTTGCTCGCGAGACTTTGAACAGGCTCTATAGAGCCGCTAACAAAACCGCGCAGAGAACCTGAGCCAAGGCGCGCCAACGCAGGCAGTACACGTAAGGCGCGCAGGATCAGGGGTTGTGTTAGCGGGTATTAACGCGGCTGCAAGCGTTGACGATGGCGCTCGATCTGCAAGCGCACCTGGCGCGGCGCGGTGCCGCCCACGTGATCGCGCTGCGCCAGGCTGCCTTCCGGGCTCAGCACGGCGAACACGTCGTCTTCGATCAGCGGCGAGAACTCGCGCAGCTTGGCCAGAGATAGGTCTGCAATGTCCACGCCCTGCTGCTCGGCGTGGCGCACCGTCAGCGCCACAACCTCGTGGCTGTCGCGGAAGGGCACGCCCTTCTTCACCAGATAGTCGGCCAGATCCGTGGCGGTGGCGAAGCCTTGCAGCACCGCCGCGCGCATCGCCTCCGGCTTGACGGTGACGCCGCGCATCATGTCGGCGTAAATGCGCAAGGTGTCGATCAAGGTGTCCGCGGTGTCGAACAGCGGTTCCTTGTCCTCCTGGTTGTCCTTGTTGTAAGCCAGCGGCTGCGCCTTCATCAGCGTCACCAGCGCAATCAGGTGACCCACCACGCGGCCGGACTTGCCGCGTACCAGCTCCGGCACGTCCGGGTTCTTCTTTTGCGGCATGATGGAGCTGCCGGTGCAGAAGCGGTCGGCGATGTCGATGAAGCCGACGCGCGGGCTCATCCACAGGATCAGCTCCTCGGACAGCCGCGACAGATGCACCATCACCAGGCTGGCGGCGGCGGTGAATTCAATCGCGAAATCGCGGTCGGACACCGCGTCCAGCGAGTTGTGGCAAACATCGTCGAAACCCAGCAGCTGGGCGGTGTAATGACGGTCTATCGGGAAAGTGGTTCCGGCCAACGCCGCCGCGCCCAGCGGCAGGCGGTTGACGCGCTTGCGGCAATCGCTCATCCGCTCGGCGTCGCGCGCCAGCATTTCCACGTAGGCCAGCATGTGGTGGCCAAAGGTCACCGGCTGCGCCACCTGCAAATGGGTGAAGCCCGGCAACACGGTTTCGGCGTGCTGCTCGGCCAGGTCCAGCAGGCTGTGCTGCAGCTCGCCGATCAGGCCGACGATGGCGTCGATCTGCGCGCGCAGCCACAGGCGGATATCGGTGGCCACTTGGTCGTTGCGGCTGCGGCCGGTATGCAAGCGCTTGCCGGCGTCGCCGATCTTGTCGGTGAGCCGGCGTTCCACGTTCATGTGCACGTCTTCCAGATCCACGCTCCACTCAAAGCGGCCTGCGCGGATATCGTCCAGCACTTCGCCCATGCCTCGTCGGATCGCTTCCAGGTCTTCGGCGGACAGGACGCCGGCGCGCTGCAACATGGCGGCGTGGGCCAGCGAGCCCTCAATGTCGAATTCGGCCAGTCGTCGGTCGAAATCCACCGAGGCGGTGTATTTCTTGACGAGTTCGGATACCGGCTCCGAGAAACGGCCGGACCAGGCGTGTTGATCTTGCATGGCAATGCTTTCTACGATGGCTGCGGACGAAAAACTTGGCGAAACCCCGGACACGCGCAATGCCGCCGGGAACCTCTTACTATGCCAGCGGCGAGCGCCTTCGGCCAGTGCGGGTTTTCCTTGCTATGATGCGGCTATCCTATTTCGCTCCTCCCCGCGCCGCCATGCCGCTACCGTCCCCGCCCGACCTGCCCGACTACCGCAACCTGGGCGTGCTGCTGCGCGCGCTGCTGCTGCTGGGCTTGTTCCTGCTGGGCGGCCTGTTGCTGGACGACGGCGGAGAGCCGCTGCCCTGGCGCTTGCTGCGCCTGTCCAGCCTGCTGGTGCCCGGCGCCTTGCTTAGCCTGGGCCTGCTGGCCCTGCTGGGCCGCCGCCTCCACCACGGACGCCGCGCCGCGCTGGCCGCCGCCGCCATCTGTCTGCTCTCCTTCGCCTTCTGCGGCCGCCTGCTCAACCCGCTGGCGCCCATGCCCTGGGGCCAGGTGCTGCTGGCCGGCGCGGTGGGCGGGCTGATGCAGCACTACCTCAATCTACGCGCGCGCGCGCTGTCCCCGGCCTTGTCCGAGGCCCGGCTGATCGCGTTGCAGGCCCGCATCCGTCCTCATTTCCTGTTCAACAGCCTCAACGCCGCCATCACCCTGATCGGCAAACAGCCAGACAAGGCGGAAATGGTGCTGGAAAACCTGGCCGACCTGTTCCGTGCCCAACTGGGCGACCCGGCGCGACAATCCACGCTGGGCCGCGAAATCGAATTGGCGGCCATGTATCTGGCGATCGAGGCCGAGCGGCTGGGCGCGCGCCTGCAAGTGAGCTGGGACGTGCAAGCGCCGCTGGACGCCGCGCTGCCGCCGCTGATCCTGCAACCGCTAGTGGAAAACGCGGTGTTCCACGGCATAGAACGGCTGGCCGACGGCGGCGAGATCCGCATCCAGGCGCGCCGGCATGAACAACTGCTGGAGCTGACGCTGAGCAATCCGGTCAACCCGGAACCCGCCGCGGACACGCCCGGACACCATATGGCGCTGGACAACCTGGCCGAACGGCTGGAGCTGTATTTCGACGCCGAGGCCTCGCTCAGCGCCCGGCTGGACGGTGATCGTTTCATCACCCGCATCCGCCTGCCTTACCGCCCGGCGCCAACCCAGCAGCCAGGCTGAGAACCTATTTACGATCTGCAAAGCCGTCTATACTCCCCCTATCATTCGATTGAAACAGCTGATAGGGATATCATGGGAAAGAACCGGCTAGAAGCGTTCAGCGACGGCGTGCTCGCCATCATCATCACCATCATGGTGCTGGAGCTGAAAGTGCCGCACGACACCAGCTGGACGGCCCTGCAAGACCACTGGCCGGTCTTCCTCAGCTACGTGCTGAGCTTCATCTATGTGGGCCTGTACTGGAACAACCACCACCATTTCTATCACGCCATCCAGCGCGTGGACGGCCGCGTGCTGTGGGCCAATCTGCACCTGCTGTTCTGGCTGTCCCTCATTCCCTTTGTCACGGGCTGGATGGGAGAAAACCACTTCGCCCCGCTGCCGCTGGCCCTGTACGGCGTGGTGCTGCTGATGTGCGCGCTGGCCTGGTGGCTGATGCAACAATCCCTGCTGTGCCTGCCCGGCAACCGCACCCGGCTGTCCGAGGCGCTGGGCAAGGACATCAAGGGCAAGATATCCCCGCTGTGCTACCTGATCGGCATCGCCGCCGCCTTTTACTGGGAATGGCTGTCCGCGGCGATGTACGTGCTGATGGCCCTGATCTGGCTCGTGCCGGACCGGCGCATTGAGCGGCTGTTGGCGGAAAAGTAACGCCGTCGTCGTCGCCCATTAATAAACACTATCAAACAAATTGTAATTTAAGATTTAACAAAACTATTGCCAGTTCCGATAATGGCCACTCCCTTAGTAAATGTTCTAATAATTTATGGGAGTGCCAATGTCTGCTCTGACCTTTTCCGTGAACCGCAAGCTTTTCACCGTGGCGCTGGCTTGTAGCGCCGCTCTGACCCAAGCCGCAGCCCTGACCCAGGACAACGGCGCGCCGGTGGGCGACAACCAGAACAGCCAAACCGCCGGCCCCAACGGCCCCACCCTGCTGCAAGACATTCAACTGCTGCAAAAGCTGCAACGCTTTGACCGCGAGCGCATCCCGGAACGCGTGGTGCATGCGCGCGGCGTGGGCGCAGGCGGCGTCTTCGTCGCCAGCGAGGGACTGCAAGACGTCAGCCGCGCCCTGGTGTTCCGCAAGGGCGAACAAACCCCGGTGTTCGTGCGTTTCTCCACCGTGATAGGCAGCCGCGGCGCGCCGGAAACCGACCGCGACCCGCGCGGCTTCGCCACCAAGTTCTACACCGCGCAAGGCAACTGGGACCTGGTGGGCAACAACCTGCCGGTGTTCTTCATCCGCGACGCGATCAAGTTTCCGGACATGGTGCACTCGCTGAAGCCGGACCCGGTGAGCAATGAGCAAGACCCCAACCGTATCTTCGACTTCTTCTCCCACCTGCCGGAATCCACCCACATGCTGACCCGGGTGTACTCCAACTACGGCACCCCGGCCAATTACCGTGAGATGAATGGCAGCAGCGTGCACGCGCTAAAACTGGTGGCCGCCGACGGCCGCTACCAATACGCCAAGTTCACCTGGAAATCGCGCCAGGGCGAGCGCAATCTGCGCCCGGACGAACTGCCCAAGGTGCAGGGCCAATCGGTTGGCCACGCCACCGCGGACCTGCTGCAAAGCATCGAACAGAAACGCTACCCGTCCTGGGATTTGTACGTGCAGCTGATCCAGCCTGAGGACATGAACCGCTTCGCCTTCAATCCGCTGGACCCCACCAAGGTGTGGACCGGCGTGGCGGAGCGCAAGGTGGGCACCATGACGCTGAACCGGATTCCGGCCAACTTCTTCGAAGCCACCGAGCAAGTGGCGATGTCGCCGGCCAACTTGGTGCCGGGCATCGAGGCCTCGGAGGACCGACTGCTGCAAGGCCGGCTGTTCTCTTACCTGGACACTCAGATGCACCGCGTGGGCACCAATTTCCAGGCATTGCCGGTAAACCGCCCGCGGGTTGAGGTGGTGAACAACAATCAGGACGGCGCGCAAAACGCCTCCGGCCGCCAGGGCAGCGTCAATTACGAACCCAGCCGGCTTGCTCCCAAGCCGCAAGACCCGCAGTTCAAGCACAGCCGCCTGCCCTTGCAGGGCAACACCCAACAAGAGGCCATCGCCAAAACGCTGAACTTCCAGCAGGCCGGCGAGTTCTACCGTTCGCTGAGCGCGCAGGGCCAGGCGGACCTGATCCGCAATCTGTCCGGCGACCTGGCCAAGGTACGCAATGCCGAGACCCGCGATGTGATGTTGTCGCACTTTTACAAGGCGGACCGCCAGTACGGCGAGCGTCTGGCCAAGGCCTTGAAGGTGGAGGTGAAGGGGATTGAGCGCAGGGCGGCGCTGTTGCAGGAGTAAGCGTAGCCGCTTGAATGAAGCGGGGCGGCCCATGGCCACCCCGTTTTTTTTTTTTGCGCCCGCTCCGCGCAGTGGCAAGCGGCGGCAGCGGGGTTTGGTGGATATCGCCTACGGCTCCACCCACCTGCTTAGGTCAGCGATTGCGCAGGCGGATGCGGCGGAAACGCGCCTCCAGCTTGAGCCGTTGTCCCAGCGCCAGATAGAACTGATGTTGGCTATCGACATGGCGGTAGACCCTTACCCGGTCGGCACCCAACAGCATTATGGTTTCCAGATAGTTGAAGAAACCCATCCACTGACCGCGTCCATCGCGGTCGTCAAAATCGATGTCGCGCGCCACGCGGCTGAGCAGGCCCTTGCCAACGTATTCGCGGTTGTCCTTCATCCATTGCAGCAGGTGGGCCGCGCATTCGCGGCCATAGGCGCTGTCGGCGGGGTAATCCTTACGGGGCGTGGGCATTTGCCAGTAATGCGCATAGGTGCGGCCGGGGCAGAAACGAACAAAGGGAAGCAAGCCTTCCTGCTGCTCCAGCGAGTGCAGTTTGTAGCGGCGGCGACGGGGGTAGTTTTGAGCGTGATGCATGGTGTTTCTCCTGCTGTGACACAAGATAAACCACCTGCCGGGAAAGGCTGAGGTATTAGGCAGGCGCGTGGCAGGATTGGCGTACCGAGCTATGAAACCGGCGAGTGCATAGCACTCTCCCACCACACGCCTGCCAAGTTGGCATGGCTGTGGGTGTGCTGCCTACGTAACAAGTACGCAGAATTTCATAGCAACGGGACGCCAATCCCGTGTGCCGCTTGTTTTGGCGGCAACGGGGGGATTGTTGCCGAGGGGGCGGTTGGGGTCAAGGTGAGGTGGTTGCTTTGATTGAGCGTGGCTTACTTGTTAGATGGTCTGGTTTTGAATCCGCTGCGCGGATGATGTTTTGGGTGCCGCTTTCCGCGCGGCGAACGGGAAAGGGGCGGGCCGCCGCCCCCTTTCATCCCCCCTCGTCCCCCAGGACGCGAAACCCCAAGGGGGCACCTGGGCGCTACACAAGGTGGTCAATTTTTTGAATATGAGGTTGGTTTGTTGTAATCATTATGAAAATTTATAACTTAACACAATGGCATTCCGCAAAATTCCCATTTAAAATCAATTAGATAAATTGATTGTGTTTGCTTTTTTTTTACTGTCTAGACTTGCTATTCTTTGCATACTTTTTTATTAATAGAGCACAATACTTAGAAAGAAATTCTCTCTGAAATCAAGATATGGGATGGGATTCATATGACAATAGTTACTGATAGATGTGCGCATTGTGAGCAGCCATTTGGCAAGCTTGACCCGAGAGTACAGGGGGAAAATGTAGTTGTAATGTCCAATGGAGAGTCAGGGATCTTTTTTCATAAGGACCAGATAAATTGCCTAAAACGAGCAGGAAACATACCCCCAAGTGGGATCAAAGTAGGCCCATCCTTGCGCTGAGAGATTTCTGCCCCATCACCAGGATGGTTGTGAAGCACAGAGGACACTGAGTATCTGATGCCCCGGGGCCCAACAAGCTTAACCTAGGGCTTCCCATGGGGACCTCAGGCCCAAAGCGCGGCTGAACCCTCTACGTGCGAATCTTTGGTTCGCTCAGTGATGACACGCTAACGTCGCGCGGCTCAAACAAACAGCCGCTTAAGACCTCGGGCCTGCCACCCGTCAGCAGGCTTGAAGGGATCTGGGGCGCGTCGGAGACGTACTTTCTTCTTGATTTGTCTTAGATATCCACAGGAAGGGTCAAACTGGATAGTTATCCACAGAACTAGCCAGCAAAGCTAAATCACTCTTTCTTTTCAAAAAAAGACTACCTCGTGTAGCGCCCAAGTGTCCCCTCGGGGCGCGCCGAAGAAAAAGGGGTCTGCAAGGTTTTAAGCGGCTGCTTTGTTTGAGCGATTTGACGCTAGCAAATCGCGAGTTCAGCCGCGCCTTGCAGGCCCCTTTTTCTTCGGGGTTTCGCGTCCAGGGGGACGAGGGGGGATGAAAGGGGGCGGCGGCCCGCCCCCTTCCCGTTCGCCGCGCGGAAAGCGGCATCCAAAACATCATCCGCGCAGCGGATTCAACAGAAAAACCATCACCCATCACAACCCTAATCAAAGGAGAACCAGTCAATAAACGTCGCACCGGAATAAACCCAAACCCCTACTCCATCACCCCATGCGCCCCATACGCCAGCCGCGTCTCCACCTCCCCAAACATATGATCCATGATGATGTCCCGCACCGCCGTCGCCGGCACCGCCCCCGACGGCAAACTGTCCGGCAAAGAACTAATCATCAATGGACCATGCTCCGGATTCAGCGTGGGACGTCCATGCGACCCCCGCACCAAAGACGGATCCAGCGGAATCACCTCCAACAAACTCCGCATCCCCAACTTGCGCTTCAACAACGTCCAGGCAATGTCCAACTTCGGCCAACTTAAAGCCGGGTCCAAAAACAACTCCACCGGGTCATAGCCCGGCTTACGGTGAATATCCACCGTGCGGGCGAAATCCGGCGCGTGCGCATCGTCCAGCCAATAGTAATAACTGAACCAGCGATCCGGCCGGCTCACCGCCACCAGCTCGCCGGAACGCGGATGATCCAGCCCCAGCAAGCGCTTGCCGGCCTGGTCCAACACCATTTCCACCCCCTCCAGCTCCAGCAACAAAGCCTTCACCTCCGGCACCAACGCCGGCTGGCGCACATAGACATGAGCGATCTGATGATCCGCCAGCGCGAAAGCCGCCGACGCGCCGCAGTCCAGCTTGTCCTCGCCCTGCTCCTCCCGCACCTTGAGCCAACCGGCCATGCGCAGAACGCGGTTGATGGCGATGTCGTTGCTGACCGGCGTGACGCCGTACTCGGACAAGACGATCACGCGGCTGCCGTCCCGGTCAGCCTCCTCGATCAACTCCCCGCACAACTGATCCACCGCCGCCACCTCCACCGCCACGTCCGGATGATCCGGCCCCAAGCGCTGCAGGCAGTAATCCAGATGCGGCAAGTAGACTAGGGTCAGCGTGGGCTGGCGCGAGCGGTACAGATGCAGCGCGCAGTCGGCGATCCAGCGGCTGGAGCGGATATCCGCCGCCGGCCCCCAAAAGTGAAACAAGGGAAAATCGCCCAGCTTTTGACGCAACTCCGCGTGCAGTTCCGGCGGGTTGCAGTAGAAGTCGGGAATCTTGCGGCCGTCGGCCTTGTAGATCGGGCGCGGCGTCACGCTCCAGTCCACGTCGGCATACATGTTGTACCACCAGAACAACTGCGCGCAGCTGAAGCCGGCGTGCAGGCGCCGGGCTTCGTGCCAGAGTTTCTCGCCCTGAATCAAGGCGTTGTTCTGTCTCCAGAACAACGGCTCGGCCAGCTCTCGCGAATACCAGCCGTTGGCGACGCAACCGTGCGCCTGCGGCAGCTGGCCGGTCAGATAGGTGGCTTGCGCCGGGCAGGTCAGCGCCGGCGTCACCGCCATGAGCGGGCGCTGCGCGCCGCGTTCCGCCAACCGGATCAAGTGCGGCGCGTACCGCAGCAGCTGCGGCGTCAGGCCCACCACGTTCAGAACGAGTGTGCGTTGCATGATGTCACTCCACGATGTCCACCTGCGGATTTTGACCACGCAGCACGGAATTGCCCTGATACAGCCGGCGCTGGTCCACTGCCAGCGGGCTGTTGGCTTCTTCTATGTCCAAGCGGCCGCTCTGGGCGAAGAAGTCCAGCGGATTGCGCCAGACGATGGTTTCGATGTCGCGCTCGGCGATGCCGGCGGCGCGCATCGCCTCTACGGTTTTGGGCACTTTCAGCGGATCGCTGACGCCCCAGTCGGCGGCGCTGTTGATGATGATGCGTTCGCTGCCGTACTGGCGCACCAGCGCCACCATCCGCGGTTCGTCCATCTTGGTGTTGGGGTAGATGGAGTGGCCGGCCCAGCAGCCGGAGTCCAGAACCAGCGGCAGGGTTTCTTCGGTGTTGTGGTCGATCAGCACCCGCTCAGGCGCAATGCCGCTGTCGCGCACCAGCGCCAGGCTGCGCAGGGTGCCGGCTTTTTTGTCTCGATGCGGGGTGTGGACCAGCGCCGGCAGGTCGAACGCTATCGCCAGTTCCAGCTGACGGGCGAAGTAGCGCTCCTCGGCCGGAGTTTCGTCGTCGAAGCCGATTTCCCCCACCGCCACCACGCCGTCCTTGTCCAAGTAGCGCTCCAGCAGCGCCATCACGCCGTCAGCCACGTCCGGGTTGTTGGTTTCCTTGGGGTTGAGGCCCAGGGTACAAAAGTGGCGGATGCCGAATTGCGCGGCGCGGAAGCGCTCCCAACCCAGCAGCGACAGGAAGTAGTCGTCGAAGCTGCCGACGTGCCGGCGCGGCTGGCCCATCCAGAACGCCGGCTCCACCACCACGCTGATGCCGGCCCGGCTCATCGCCTGGTAGTCGTCGGTGGTGCGGGAAGTCATGTGGATGTGCGGATCAAACATTTTCATGATGCAGTCCTTGCAGTAGGAAAACGACGTCGTCGGACACGCTGCGGCCGGCGGCGCGCCGCTCGCTGGCGTAGGCGGCCACCATGTGTTCCAGCTCTGGGCTCCAGCGCCGTTCCAGGCCGGCGATACGCCGCGCCGGCGCGCCGGTGAACAGGGCCTTTAGCACCAGCTGGTTGAAATTGAGATCGGGAAACTGTTGCGCCGGGTAGGCGTTGTCGCAAGCCAGCGCCTGGAACACGCCGGCCACGTGGCTGCGGCTGGCGTCGGTGGCCAGCGCCAGCCAGTCTTCCGGCTTGGGCAGCAGGATCAGCGCCTTGACCACCGCCTGCTGTTCCAGGCTGTCGCCGCCGCGATACAGATCGAACGCCAGCGCCGGATCCGCGCCGGCGGCCAAGGCCCTCAACAGCAGCAGGGCGCGGCCGGCGTCGCCGGGCGACCAGGCCTCCGCCGCCAGCACGCGTTGGGCTTGCAAGGCCTTGATCGCGGCCTTGGGCAGCAGGGTCAGCGCCGCCAGTTGCCGGTTGGCCACGCTAAATAAGCGGCGACAGGCGGCGGGCTCCGGCGCATCGGCGGTCAGCCGACGACAGGCATCCAACCACACCAGCGCCTGGGCGGCGTTGTGGCGGTCCGCCGCGTCCAGCAGGCTGGCGTGCAATTGATCCGCCAGCATGGTTTGCGTTTCCATCGCGCAGATTCTCCGTTCAAGTGCCCGGCACCCGGCGTTGCCATGTCCGGGTCAGCCAGGCGGCCAAAACCGCCAACGCCGCCCACTGCGGCTGGCCCGCGGCGGCGATGAACAAAGCGTCCGCCAGCGCGATGCCGGCGATCAGGCCGCCGACGGCGCGCGGCATGTCGCGGCCGGGTCCGGGCCAGGCCAGCCGCAGGCAATGCGCGCTCCACCCCAGGCTGAGCAGCAAAAAGGGCAGCGCCCAGGGCTGGAACGGTTGGCTGAGCAGGTAGAGCGGCGGCGCGGCCAGGCCCAGCAGCGGCGCCAGCCGCCCCAGCCCGGCGCGGCCTTCCTGCTTGGCCACGTAAGTCAGTGCGATCAGATAAGCCAGCAGCGCCAGCGCCGCCAGCAACAGCGGGCCGGATAAAGCTCCAGCGCCCAGCGCCAGGCCGCTGATCAGATAAACCTGCATCCGGCACAGACCCATCAGCAGCGGGCTGAGCGGATTGTGTTTGTGCCAGAGGTCGTAGAGCACCACGGTGGCGGCCAGGCACAGGCCGGCCAACAAGGCGGAGAGGCCCAGCGCCGCCAACAGGGCGACGCCGACCGCGAGCTGGGCGGCGCCGGCCAGCAACACCAGCCGCGCCGACGCCAGCCCGGCGGGAATCGGCCGTTCCGGCCGTTCGCGCGCGTCGATGTGGCGGTCGCAGACATCGTTCAGATACATGCCGGCCACGTAGATCAAGGACAGCGACAGCAGCAGCAAGGCCAGCGGCCCGCCAGTCACGGCGTGGCCGGACAATACCGCGCCGGCGAGGACGTTGCTCCACACCGTGGGCAGGTTGGACACCCGGCCCAGCCGCAGCGCCAGCGACCAGACCCCGGCCACGCGCCGGCGGGTCTGGCGCGCGTGCCGCCGCGACAGCCTCCGCCGGGCGCTGGTCTTGGGAATGGGCAGGGCACGCTGGCCGCTCATCGCAGCTGGCCCTCCGCCCATTGCAGCTCCCGGCAGATGGCTTCGCCCAGGTCGCCCTGACGGTGGGCCGGGGGCAGCACGCCCCAGCTATAGGTTTCCACTTCCAGGTGGCCGCTCAGCGGCCGCTGGCGTTGCAGGGCCAGCAGCCGCGACAGAAAGTCCTGAGTGCTGGCGAACGGCGCCAGCGCGGCGTGGCAGATGGGCACGTGGAAGTGGATGCGCCATTCGTCGGCCGGCTGTCGCGGCAGAGCCGCCAGCGCCGCTGGCAGGTCCGGGTAGCGCCACAGATCGTCGCCGCGCCGCGCCACCACTTGGTGCAGATAGGTGTCTTCGGCGAAGGCGCGCAGCGCTTCCGCCGCCATCCGGTCCGGCCGAGTCACGCGCAGGCCGGCGCTGAGCTGCAGCTTGGCGATGGCGATGCCGGCCTGATCCAGCCGCGCCACCGCGTCTTCCGGCTGTTCGTACTCCACCGCGGCGTGGCAGGCGTCCAGGCACACGCCCAGGTGCCGCCGCACGATGGCTTCGGCTTCTTCGCGTTTGACATTGCACCATTTGGCCACTTGGTTGAGCGCGGCCCGGCTCAATAGATGCAGCTCGAAGAAGGCGACAGCGTCTTCGCTGGTGGCCAGCAGGCAATCCGGCTCCGGTTCCAGCGCCAGCACGATGCGGCGGCCGCTGTCCTGCCGCAGCCGATGCAGGAAGGCGGCGTGCTCCAGCAGATGGGTGGCGATCCACAGCGCGCCGCTGCCGTCGCCGCTCAGATGTTGGCGATAGCCGCCGGGCACGGTGCTGACGCTGCCGTATTCCAGTTCCGGCGGCAGCAGCGCGGCCAGCAGCTGAGCCAGCCGGTTGCTGTAGTTCAGCCGCTGCGGGTCCCGCCAGTCCGGCAGGTAAACCGCTTCCTTCACCGCTTGCCGATGGAAGGCGCCAAAGGGAAAGCCGTTGAGGGTGAACACATAGCATTGGTGTTCCGCCAGAAAATCGCGGAATTCCGCCTGCGCCGGCTCCTCCTCCAATTGGCGCGCGGCCAGCGCGGACAACCGCAGCCCAATGCCGAACGGCCGGTCCGGCGCCACGCGCGCCTTGATCCGCGGCAGGTGGAAGCCCAGTTGAGCGCGCATTTCCTGCCAGCTTTCGCCGGGGTGGATATTGGTGCAGTAGCTCATGTGGACCGCGGGCAGAGTGGCGGCGGGCAGACTGTCCGGCCGTTGTTGAGGGTCAAGCAGCAACATGGTCTTCGCTCCTGTCGCGCAGCCAGTCTATGGCCGCGTTCATTCGATCCGCATCGATGGCGTGCACTTCCACCCCCTGCCCCAAACGCTGCAGCAGGGTGATGGTCAGTTCGCCGCCTAGGTGTTCGCGGAACTCATCCAGCCCGGCCAGCACCTGGCGACGCTCGCCGTCGCGCCAGTCCAACGCCGGGTGCCATAACGAAAAGCCCAGCCGCAGCAGTAGCCGGTGCAAACTCAGTTGCGCCGGTTCGCGCAGCAGGCCTGCCAACACCGCGTAGCGGCAGTCCAGCGCCAGCCCTATCGCCACCGCCTCGCCGTGGCGCAAGGCGTAAGCGCTCAGCGCTTCCAGTTTGTGCGCGGCCCAGTGGCCGAAGTCCAACGGACGGGCACTGCCGAACTCGAAGGGGTCGCCGCCCTGGCCGATGTGGTTCAGATGCAGTTCAGCGCAACGCCGTATCATCCATTGCATCGCTTCGTCGTCCCCGTCGGTGAGCGCTTCGGCGTTGGCGTCCAGCCAGTCGAAGAAGGCGCGGTCGCGTATCGCCGCCACTTTCACCGCCTCGGCGATGCCGGCGATGCGGTCTCGGCGCGGCAGGCTGGCGATGAAGTCGTAGTCGTTGAGCACGGCGAACGGCGGCGCGAAGGCGCCGAGGAAGTTCTTGGCCCCGAAGGCGTTGATCGCGGTTTTGACGCCCACGCCGGAATCGTTCTGCGCCAGCACAGTGGTGGGCATGCGCACCACGCGCACGCCGCGGTGGGTGGTGGCCGCGGCGAAGCCGGCCATGTCCAGCAGGGCGCCGCCGCCGACGATGACCAGGCAGCTGTGACGGTCTACATGGCATTGCTGCAACCAGCTTTGCAGCGCGAACAGCTGCTCCGGATCGTTCTTGCAAGCTTCGCCGCCCATGGTCAGCCGCGGCGGCGCGGCCAGCTCCAGCGCGTCGCTGTGACGCCGGGCGTAACGCTCGAAGGCGGCGGGCAGCCGCGGGTGGGCGGCGGCTACGTCCTGGTCAATCAGAACCACGAACCGATGACGCCGTTCCGGCTCGCGCCGGCAGATGGCTTGCCGCAACAGCGGGTTGCCAGGGTCGCTCAGCAGGCCGCGGCCGAAATACACCGGGTATTCGAACGGCACGCTGAAACGCTGCATGGTCATGGCCCCCGCGCTGCGGCCGCTTGCGGCGTCGCCGAGGTCTGGCTTGCTGACTGGCAGTGGCATGGCTCTGCTCCTAAAAAAACCGGCTCTTTCGACCCGCTAACAAAACCCCTGATCCCGCGTTGCGCCTCCTTGTCGTACCACTTTGTACTGCCTGCGTCGGCGCGCCTTGGCTCAGGTTCTCTGCGAGGTTTTGTTAGCGGTTCTTAAATCTGCTGCGCGTTGACGGTCCGGCGCTGCGGCCCGCCTAAGCTTGGCTCCGTATCCCGCGGCCAGTGCGCTTGCTCCGATGAGATGGCAAACGCGGTCCGGCATCCGCCGGACCGCTTTGGCCTTGCGCAATGGCGGGCGGCGTTTAATCGCTGGTATCCATCCCCCCCTGCGTGTTGACGTAGCGATAGCTGGGCCCGGCGGTTTTCTCGCTGCCCGGCGCCACCGGCGTTTCCATCAGGCTCACCGCTTGCACTTTGAGGTCGTACATCAGGCCGATGGCGGTATCGATGCGCTTGGGCTCACCGTTAAAGGCCTGGTGCAAGGCGTTGAGCAGGCTGCTGTAGCTATAGGCGAAGGCCTCCACCCTCACCTTGGCCTGGGTGTTGTCCTGGTAGTCGTAGTCCTGCGGATTGGACACCATCGGATAGACCCCGGCCGGGTCGTAAGGCACTTCGGCGCCGGCATAGGCGTAGCCGCCGTCCGGGGTGCTGACGATGCGGCGGCCATAATAGATTTCGCCGAACTTGTAGTAGTGCGCCGGGTTGCCCGGAGATTGGTTCGGGTTGGTGCTGGTGCCCTCGCCTTCAACGATGATGATGTTGATGGCGTGCAGGGCGCTGGCCACGTCGGTGATGGGGAACAAGCGCTCCGGCGAGAACCAGCCCAGCACCTGCTTGGGCACGGTGGCTGGAATGAAGATGCCGTCGCCCAGTTCCTTGATCTTCTTTTTGATCGCGTCGTAGAACTCGCCGATGGTGGCGTAGTCCGGCTCTTCCTCGGCGGCGAGCTTGGGCGTTTCCACCGGTACGGGGTCTTCCGGTTCCTCGATCACCATGAAGGTGTTGAACACCAGCTCCTTGGAGAACGGTTCGATGCCGACGATGAAGTCGTCGCCGCCGATGGACATCGGCAGCGGCCCCGGATATTTGGGGATGAACGGCGGCTTGTTGATCTGCGGATGGCCGCCGATGGCGATCAGGATGTTGCCGGCGATGCACATGTGCAACATTTCCTGCATCACGATGCTGTGGATCAGCTGGCGGATTTCCACGTTGTAGCCCGGCTTCAGCGAAAACATCGCGGTCAGATAGGGGGGAATGGTGGCGTGCTCCAGCTCCACCGCGTTTTGCAGATAGTAGTGCAGTTCCGCCGCGGTCTTGGCGGCGCGGATGCCGTGGATGATGCTGCGTTGCAAGCGAATCATGGCCTGTTCTCCCTCAATCCTTGGACGACGCGGCTTTGCGTCGCGCCTGGAGTTGCAACACCACCGCGCTCTTGCCGGCGATTTGCAGATCGTCCAATGCCACCGCCACCGCATCGGTGTCCACCTCCCGCGGCGCGGGCACGGCGGCGGCCTTGAGCGGCGGCGCGCCCTTGAGCGGTTTGCCCTGGGCATCCGTCTGCTTCAACCATTTGAGGATGATGGCGCGCTTGTCGTCGGACAGGTCGCGAGTCACCGGCATGTGGTTGGGGTCGCTCATCGGCAGGGCGAACGCCAGTTTGAGGATGTCCACATGGCGCACCACGGAGTCGTAATCGCCCAGGTCCACCACGTATTTGCTCATGATGGGATAGAGGTTGCCGTACTGGACGAAGATGGGCCGGATATCGTCGTACCAGGTGGGATGTTCCGGCACCGGCACGCGGTCGAAGGCCAGCACGCTGACGAAATTCCAAGGGTTGTCGATGTAGTCTTGCGGCTGCAGCCGCAACTGGTAGCCAATGCCGTAGAGCTGGCCGTCGATATAGCCGCGCGGATTGCCCGGCCCGGCCGGAATCGCGCTGATCACCGCCCGGCCATGACCGCTGTCGTTGGTGTGGATGGAAGCCGGATACTGCACCGCGTCCACCGGCACGCTGATCCTGGGCGGCAACACCGGTTTGTTGTTGGGCGGCGACGGCGGCAAAGCATTGCCGCCGCCCATTGGGTTCTTGTCCTTGGGCAGCAAGCCTACGTCGACTTCGGCGGACAGCGGCTGGCCGTAGCGGCTGGCGAAGAAGCTGACCGGAAGCTGCTGACCGGCGTTCAGCCGCAGCACATGCTCGTCGGAACGCACGTAGAGACCGTCTATGGATTCTTGCACCAGCACCTGATAGCCGTCGTCGGCCGGGCTCAGCAACAACAGCGGACAGGCTTCCAGCGCCTGCCGGGCGCCGGGGATGGCGGCATAGTCGAAGTCCTGGATCGCCGCGGTCTGGCGAAACCACTCGGACGGCTCGTCGCTGGGCGCCGCGCCCGGCTGCGGCGGGTCGTAGGCCAGTTGGCCCAGCACGATGACCTGGTCCTTGGCCAGCGTGCCGCTGATTGGCGCATGCGCCGGCTGTTTCAACACCGCCATGGTCAACGGCCCCAGATCAACGAAGGCGCCGCTGGCGTCAATGATGGGCAGCGCGTTGCCAAAGTCCGCGGTCAGGGTTTGACGGTCCGGATGATTCTTGCACTGGAAGCTGTAAACCCCTTCAGTCGGCTTCATCATATTGTTGCTGTCCACCTGCGCCGTCATTTGCCGGCCCAAGATGAAATGCTTGGGCTCGCGCTCATGGTAAGGACCGATGGTGCCGACGATGTGGCCCTGGGTGTAGCGTGGAATAGAGGGGTCGCGACCGTAGCCGAACAGATTGAATTCGATGGCCAGCAGGCCGTGCTGGGTGGCTTTGCGCATTGCCTCCAGCACCGGCGAGTGGCTGTGCCCGTGCCATTGCACGTTTTCCAGGATGGACTGGTAGTTGGCGGCCAGCGTTTGATCGTTGAACGCCTGGGTTTGCTGACGCTTCCATAAATTCATGAAGCCCACCGGCAGCATGTCGCCGATGAACAGCGCGCGCTCGACATTATCGGTCAGCCTCACTTGCAGCGCCCAGATCTGGGACACCATTTGCTGTTGCGGGTCCAGGTCCGCCATCTTGCCCGGCGCGCGGCAGTCCGCATTTTCCATCGCCATGCCGATGATGGGGTCCTGCGCGCTGCTGGTGACCGGCTTGCCGTTGAGGCTGGCGCCGGTGACGCTGCAACTGACGAAGCGGAAAATGGCGGTGCCCTGCGGGTTCCAGCCCCCGTCGCCGTACTGCTGGTATTGCTCCTTGAAGGCGTCGGAATCGTAATAACAGACATTGTTGTTGACGGTGGATACGTCCGACTGGAAGTAGCCGGAAAAGTGAATGCGGGGAGAGTCGAGATAACTCATGACGGTTCCTTTACGGCTGCAGGGTGGCCCAGCTCGGGTCGGGTTGGGCGTTGGCCTTGTCGGCCGCCGGCGCGTCCGCCTTGCCCTTGTCCGGGCAATCGGTGGCGAAAAGGCAGCACCATTCCGGCTTGGCCGGGCACATCTCGGCCACCTTCATCCAGGTCTGTTTCGGGTCCGGTTTCTGCGCGCGGAAGTGGCTGTAGTTCTGGCTGACCATGGGCGCGTCCGGCGGCGAGCCTGGATCGCCGGAGAAGAAGAAGGACTGCGGGTGCCGGTACGGCGCGCCCTTGCCGCCGTCGCGCGTTGGCTGTTTGTAGAAGGCGTAGCCAAACAGGATGCTGCCCGGCTGCACCACGCGCGAGTACGCTTGGACGCTGCCGTTCAAGTGGGTGCTCTGCGCGGCGTTATACGGCAGATGCTTGATGAAATCTCGACGCGGCGGGTGGTTGTCCAAGGAGAACTGGCAGCACTGCGGCGTGCCCTTGGGCCGGTCCGCGTAGCGCAGGAAATAAGCCTTGTTGCCCAGCGATACAAAGGAGCAGCTGTAATGATTGCTGCCGGGGAAGATGGGCAGGCAGCGTTTTTCATAATGCTCCATCATCGCGCCGCGGCCATCGCCGTCCGCCGGCACATAACTGGAGTCGTAATAGCTGGCGCCGTAGGACGTTTCGTAATCCTGGCCCTCGCTCATCCCGGCAGGCGGCGAGGCGTACGGCGGCGGGTATTCCTTGATCGCCGCCTGATTGAAGATGCGATACATGGTCCAGTCGCTGACCCACCATTCAGGAAACAGCGGATCGCTGGGTTCGCCGGGCTTGCGCGGATAGACGCAGCTGCCCGGCAACAGACAGCCGACGGTGTTGTGCACCCCGCCGGTGTAATAGCTGTGACGCCCCGCCGGCGTGCTCTTCAAAGCCTTGAGCGCGGCGGCGGCGGAAGCCTCCGGCATGTCCGCGGCCTGAACGCCGGCGGCGGCGCAAGCCAGAACCAGCCACCCCCAGCGCGAGCTGACGGAGACAGACTGTTGCAATGACATCGATTGTGCTCCTTCGTATTGGAACCCCGGTGCCATCCGCCCCCTTGGCGGCCGTTCCCTTCCCGGCTGACTGCGGACGGCGCCGCTTCACAGGCGGCGAACCCGCCCTCTCTGATGCAGCGCACTACGTATAGTCACTTAGTATTAATTCGCACCAACAATCATGCTTTTATCATTACATGCAAGTGTGGTTATAGCTGGCGGCCAGATCAGCCGCAAAGGAAAATGTGAGATGCGAACTAAGCGCGGATTCAAAGGCTCGGGAGCCAGAGCGAGACAAGGCAAAAACGAGCGAAAAAGCGGAATGTACACGTGGTACATGAGCATTTTGAGCTTGTTTTTAACGCCGTATCGCCGCAGCGCAGCAGATCGTGAACAGGTTCTAAAGCGGTTTGGGCGCGGCGGCTTCCTCCGGCCTTGACCCCAAGCGCGGCGCTGGACGACAATTCATGACGTGCCGGAGTTCCCCGGCGCCGGGAACGCGGCCCACGCAGGCCGGCAGGCCGCCCCGCCATGGACTTGCCCGCTTCCGATCGGTACCGGACAGGCTGCGCCGACATCAATTGGAAATTTTCATCATGGCCCTCCCCCCCACCTCCTCTGCCGCCGAAGGCAAACCCACTCATCAGTTGGGACAGGCCATTGCCCAATTACAGGCGCTACGCCAGCAACACGCGGAGCTGGGCATGCTGGATGCGGTGATAGACGAATTGAGCCGTTGTCATCAATCCATCCGCCAGATCGCCAGCCGCCACCTGATGGAGCTGGACACCGCCAACAATAGCCTCAGCGCGGCCCTGCAGTTGCTGTGGCAAGGCGAGGACGCAGGGGTTTACGGCAGCCACCTCGCCTTCATGCTGGAGCCGCTGCACGCGATGCAGGTGAACGCGGCCAGCGAGCTGAACCGCTTGCTGTAAAAACGTGTTCACGGACTCATGACCAAGAACGAGGGAAGGCGGAAACGACCGAGAAATCAGCATGCGCGAGTGACGCACGAGCAAAGTCATAGCAATGCCCGCGGTACTGCGGCTCCCCCGGCGCAGCAGACTGTGCGCCGGTGCGGATTCTCTTGCCCCATGAAACAACCCAGCCCCGACGGCTCTCGCCATCGGGGCTGGGCGCTTGACGCTGCGGTTAGACTAAACGCGAGGCCTACACTGGGCCGCCGGTCATGCCGCCCGGCGCCGGATGCACGTGGCCGGCCAGGCTCTTGCCGCTGGCCACCACGTCGCCGCCGGCGTTGTTGAAGCTGCCGCCGCTCTGGCTGATATTGCCGGAGAAGCTGGCGCCGCTGCCGCCGGAACCGCTCAAGCCGCCCTGGTAGGTGAGCAGGCCCTTGACCAGCAGGGTGCCGCTGATCTCCGTCGCCGGCGCGTCTATGCTGACCTTGGCGCCCGCCTTGAGGACAATTTCCGCCCCCGCTTCCACCACCACTTTTTGCACCCCGCCGCTGACGGTGAGCTGATGGGCCGCGCGATCGTACTCCAGCGTCGCGCCGTCGGCGAAACGCCGATGCCATTTATCGACACTGGCCACCGGCACCGCATCGGCGGCGGAGAAGATGGCGCCCAACACCACGCCGTCCTCGCCGCGAGCGTCCAACAACACCGCCACTTGTTCGCCAATGTCCGGCAGCCAGTAGTCCTTGTCGCGGCCGCTCTTGCGGCTGAGCACCGGCAGCCAGGCAGTGCGCAGCCGCCCCAGTTCCGGCAGCCGCACGCGCACGCGCTGGGTATTGGCATCCACGGCGGAGACGCTGCCGAACTTGAGGGTGGCCAGCGCTTCCGGCAGGGGTACGTCCATCATGGCTTGTTCCTCTCGTTTGCTGTGTTTTGGGCGGCGCCAGCGCTCACCCGTTTCAGTTCCAGTTCGCAGACATAGCCGTCCTGACGGCTGATGCGGTGGCTAGCGCGCTGGATCTGGTAGCGGCCGGACAATTTGCCGAACCCGTCCAGATCGATATTGCTGCCGGCGGCCAACTGCGGCGAGCCGTCCACGGTGATGGACATGCGGGTGCGCTCCAACTGGCGCCGTTCCAGTTCCGCCGCCGCCATCTGCTCCGCCTGGCGCTTGCCGGCCGCCTTGCGGGTGAGCTTGACGATATCCGCGCTGCTGGCCTTGCCACCCGGCGCCTTGGCGTCGGCGCGCACGCTGGCGGTGCGCAGCGCGCGCTTGGCCGGATCGTGATAGCTGACGTCCACCTGGGCCGGCACCTTGCTAAGCTGGTCCTGCGCCTGCCAGGCCATCAGCTGGGCCGGGGTGTAACGACGCACGCTGGGGCTCTGCATCAGATCGCTGCGTTTCCAAAACACCAGCTTGCGGTTGTTGTCCATCACCTTGCAGACATAGCCGTGCTGGTCCGCCACCCGCTGCAGGAATTGCAGATCGGTTTCGTGGTACTGGGTCAGCCGGTCGATGTTCACCGTCTCGATCTTGCCCTGCAGCTTCATCCGGTGGCGCTTGGCGACGCGCTGGGCCAGCGCTTGCAAGGTGATCTGTTCATAGGCGCGGCCGTTCTTGGTGCGCAGCGGATGCTGCACGCCGGTGGCCAGCGCGCGGATGCGCACGGTGGACGGCGGCGAGCGGTATTCCACTTCGTCGATGTCGAAGCTCCCCGCCGCCACCAGCGCCGCGCCGCGATAGCCCAGTTTGAGCGCCAGCGTGGCGCCTTTGTCCGGATACCAGCCGTCCAGCCAGCGCCCGTCCACGTCCTCCAACTCCACGTCCAGTTCGTCGGACTCGCCGCTCAGGTGGTCGGTATAGCTGACGCTGAGCGCGTGGCGGGCGATGTCCGCGGTGATGGATTTGCCGTTGTAGCTGAGTTCGAAGGCCGGAGTCGGCACCTCCTGCGCGCGGCTGTCGCTCATGAGCGCCTCCACGGCGGCAATTGCTCCAGCGCCTCGCTGTCCGCGGCCTCCAGCACCGGGATGGCCAGGGTCAGGCCGGCGGGCAGGGTTTCGCCTATGGGGATGTGGGCGTTATTGGCGATCAGCTGCGCCATTTGGCCGACATCGCCGTAATAGCGCCAGGCGATCTGGTCCCAGCGTTCGTTTTCTTGGGTCACATGGTTCAGGAACATGGCGTCACCTCAGGATGCGCCGCACCGCGGCCTTGGCGGCCAAGCCGGCCAGCGGCTCGGCCAGTTCGCGCAAGGCCACTTCGGAGCGGCCGTTGATTTCTTCGCAGGCGGCCAGCTTGTCCAGCACCTGGCCGGCAGGGGTGCCTGTCAGCAGCCGGCCCATCGCCGTCATATTGAGCTTGGCCTGCTGCAGGCTCTGGCCCACGCGCACCGCGTCGCCGGCCAGCTTGCTGTATTGCTCGAACTTGGCCATCTGCTCGGCGCTGACTTGCAATCCGGGCACCGCCGCCTGCACCTCCTTGAGCAGGCCGGGCAGCTTTTCCAAAGCCGCGGCCGGGTCGCGGCCAGCCAGCTGACGCAGCTCTCGCGCGGTGTTGATCACGGTCTTGACCTTGCCCACCACGCTTTTCACTTGAGCCACGGTCTTGGCCAAGCCGGCGATATCGGCCTTGAAGCGCTCCAGCCCGGCCGGCAATTTGAGCTTGCCCGCGGGCAGGCTGGCCGCGGCCTTGGCCAGTGCCGGCTTGGGTTTGGGCGGGGCGTCACCGCCGTACTCGCGCAGGCTGAGCTGGGCCTCCACCGCCAGCAGGCTGCCGCTGCGGTCGGTCTGACGGCCGGTGCTTTGCAGTTCGGCGATGACGAAGCGGCCTTTGTAGTCGCCGTTGCCCAGCACAAACGCCAAGGCCTGGTGCTGCTGCCTCGCCGCCTGCAGCTTCTGTAACTCCTCGTCCGGCTGGCAGTAGGCGGCGTGCAGCACCAGGTCGATGCGGATTTCGTCCAGCTTGTCGCCGACGAATTGCAGCACCGGCTTGCCGCCGATGCGGCCGTGTTCGGCGAAGTCGCTGCCGCTGCGCTGTTCCAGGCCGTCGAAATAACTGATCAGATCAAACTCGATATTGCCCAGTACCGCGTACATGGGTTGCCCTCCGAATGGGTGGAAAGAGGACCCGGCGCACGAGCGCGCCAGGCTCCGCGGCTCAAGCGCGGGCGCTATAGCTGCGCCGTTGCCTGTCCGCCTCGTAGCGCCGCATCAGGCGTTCAAACTCGGCGTAGGACAACTGCACCGCTTGCTGCACCTGCTGCTTCACCGTGGCAGCCGCGCTGGCAGTAACGGTGATGTGCGGCGCAAAGGTGACGTTCATCCCGCCGCCGGCGTTCTTGGCGGGCGCCTTGGCCGCCGCGACGCCTTGTTGCAGGCGTTGCAGCTGCCGTGCGCGCACTTCCGCCTGGGCGGACACCGAGACGCTGGCCGTCACTTCCGCGTTGCCCCCGCCACGCATGCCGGTCGGCTTGTTGAAGTCCACCTTGGGCGGCCGCGACGGCGGCTGGGTAGCCGCGGGCGGCGGCGCGGCGGGCGGCTGCTTGGCCTTGCCGGGCATGGGCGCGCCGTGGATGGCGTTGCCCACCTTGCCGCCGGCCCATTCCCCAGCGTATTTGCCGGCGAAGTGGCCGATGACCCCACCCACCAGAGTGCCGACGCCAGGCAGGATCATGCTGCCGATGGCCGCGCCCATCGCCGCGCCGCCTATGGAGCCGCCAGCCTTGCCGCCTATCTTCCAGTACTCCTTGTTCTTCTCTGTCTGGCTGCGGTTGGACTTGTTGACGTTCCAGGCTTCCTGGCCGGCCTCCATCACCGTGATCACCGAGCCGGCGATGCCGGCCTTGAGCAGGCCGCCGGTGCGCTTGAACACTTCCTTGCCGATGCCGAGGCCGGCCTTGGCCACGCCAACCCCCGCCTTCAACAACGGAGCCGCCCGCTGGGCCGCCGCCCTGGCCAGCTTCGCCGCGCCGCTGACGCCGCCGCGCGCCAATCCAGGCAGGCGCTTCATCCCGGCGCCGATGCGGCTCGCCGCCGAACCCGCCGCCTTGGCCGCGCTCTGCGCGCCGGCCTTGGCCTTGCCCGGCAAGCTCTTGAGCCAGTCTCCCGTCTTCTGCACGCCGCCGCGCAACATGCCCGGCACTTGCTTCAGCGCATTGCCCAGGCCTTTGACGCCGGCTTTGGCCAAGGCCGCGCCGCGGCGGAACAGGTCGCCGATGCCGCCGGGCAGGCCACGTCCCTTGGGTAAACGCCGCGGACGCGGGCTCCTTCTGGGATTCTGCTTCGGACTGGGCTTAGGTCTCGGACTGGGCCTCCGTTTCGGGCTGGGCTTGGGACGCGGCTTGGGCCTGGGTCGCCGCTCCTTGCGGCCCCGCTCGCGCCGATCGTTCTTTTTCTCCTTATCGCGCTTGTCTTCCTTTTTGCGCTCGTCCCGGTCCGGGTCCATGCTGTCGCCGGGCTTGTCGATGTCGCGCGTGACCGGCTGGCAGCAACAGCAGCAGTTCTCGGGCTTGGCCTCCATGCAATCGCCCGGCTTGTCGGCCTGGCTCTGGGTGGCGCCCGGTTTGTCTTCCTTGAACCATTCGGTGCCGGCGGCCCACAGTTTGCTCAGCAAGCCGCCCTTGGTGTCCTGATAGCGGCGCAGCGATTTGCCCACCTTGTCGCTGATCTCGCCGGCCTTGGTTGCGCCCTCTTCCAGCGCTTTCACCGAACCAAGTATGCTTTCCACGCTGGGCAGCTTGCCGCCCAGCAGCGGATTGAGCTTGCCGTGCACATAGCGCAGCGCCTTGTTGCCCATGCCTTGCGACAAGGTCTTGTGTACCGTGCCGGCCGCCTTCGCCACATCGCGGCTGATGCTGCCCAGCTTATCGTTGAATTCGATCAAGGGCGCGGCGTCCGGCGCCGGCAGGCCTTGCAACAGCCGAATGGCGGAGCGGATCTTGCCGCCGCCGGCCTTGCCCTTGGCGGCCGCGCCGCCCGTCTTGCCCGACGCGGCAGACTTGGCGCCGTCTTCTTTCAACAGCGCCTCGCTGGCTGCGGCGATCTTGGCCAGTACACTGCCCGGAGCATCGGCGTAACGACGCAGCGCCCGGCCCACCCTGGCCGCGCCCTTGGCGATGGTGTCGCCGGCGTCGCGAGTGCTTTCCAGCGCCCCGAGCATGCTTTCCACGCTGGGCAGCTTGCCGCCCAGCAGCGGATTGAGCTTGCCGTGCACATAGCGCAGCGCTTTATTGCCCAGGCCTTTGGATAGGACTTCGTGGGTTTTGCCGGCGGCGTCGGACAGCCAGCGCGAGGACAGCTGAACAGCGTCGGCCACGCCTATCCATCGCTGGATGCCGGGCGTGCGCAGACGCTTGAGAGTGGATTCGAGATCGGGGGGCGCGTCTTTGGCTTTGTCGTCGCCATCGCCACGGGGTGTCGGCCGTTTTGGGCAGGTTGGCGGGCGAGGATTGCAGGTGGCGTCTTTTTGCCGCTCCTGGCTTTCCAGCACCCGCTGTTCCACTTCGATCACCGCCTTGACCTTCACCGAGGCCTGCAGCTCGACGCGGCACTTGGCCACCAGTTCGCTGACCTGGGACACGCCGGGCAGGGCGAGCTTGACGCCCTGGCCGCGTTTGACGCTTTCCAGCCAGGCGTCGTGCCGCTGCCGCAAACGGTCCAGCGTCAGCTCCAGCTTGTGATGGTCGCGCTCCAGCTGCGGCAGATCCAGCGCGGCGAAAGCCTTGCGGGAACGCTCCACGCTGTCGCTCAGCTCTCGCTGGCGGTCACGCAGGCGCAAGCTGGTCTTGCCCAGTTCATCCAAGGAGGCGCGCGCGGAGCGGAAGGCGTTGTCGAAGACCCCGGACAGCGTCGCTCCCACCTTAAGGCCGATGAAAAACTCGCTTACCATGGTGTTAGCCTGTGAGTATGTGGGGAGGGCCGCCAAACCAGCTCCGGCGGCTCTGGGTGGGGCCGGCGGACGTCCTGACGGATGGGCCGGCCCCGGGCCGCGCGGACGCGCGGCGCAGGAAAAATCAGTCTCGATCCAGCCACTGTTGTTCGCGCTCGTGGCGGCGCTGGACCTCTCGCTCCGCCACCTCGCACCAAAACCAGTAGTCGTCCATCGCCAGCGCGTCGATTTCCGACGGCGGCAGGCCGAGCACGGTCAGCAGCGCTTCGTCGAAATCTTTAAGCGTCGTCGGAGACGCCCACCATGTCGCGAAAGCAGTCCGCCAGCGCGCGGCTGTCGGCGATGTCGAGCTGGTCGATGTCTTCCAGGGTCAGGCCGGTCATGCGCGCGAACAGAAAATCCTCCTGGTCGGCGTCGTCCTGGCTGTGATGGCTGGCGGCCTTGAGGTCGGCGCGCTTCAGACGGCTGATTTCCAGGCTGTCCAGGCGTTCGCCGGCGGCGTTGGTGAACGGGTATTTGAGTTTGATCTTCATGGGAGCTCCTTGTCGCGGACTGCGTGGTTGATGAGCTTCATTGTCCGGTTTACGGCCCTGCGGGTCTGTTAAAGCCCTTTAGGGAAAGGCTTGAAAGCGCCAGCCGGCTTGCCTGCAAACTGAATCGCCGTGGCTCCGGCGGGACCCGGCCAAGCCGGGCCCACCTTCATGGAAACGGGAGCGTGCCGACAAGCCGGCCGGCGGCCGGCCCTTCATCAGCCGCCGATGTTGCGGCGGTACAGTTCCAGCATGTCGTTGCCGCCCACCCGGAAGATATTGGCCAGGTAGTCCAGCTCCAGCACATCCTCGCCATCCACTACCTGCTTGATGTAGGTGGCGGAGAAGGAGGAGCTGAAATCGGCGTTTTCATGCTGTTTGTAAGTGCCCAACGGGTTCTTCTTGAACATCACGGTCAGGAAGGTCACCAGGCTGACCTGCTGCAGGCGACCCTGCGCGCCGTAGGTCTCGATGCTGGAACGGGCCTGCAGCTGCACCGCCTGGAACGGATTGGCGATGATCTTGGCCACGTCCTTGTACAGCGAGTTCCACTTGATCTCGCCCTCCAGCTTGTCAAAACCGGCCGGCAGCTCGATCTTGCCCACCATGCCCAGCGCCTTATGCTCCTGCATGATGGCGGACACGTCCGGCAGCTTGATCTCCTCGGCGCGACCCAGCAGCGAGTTGCCGTTGATATAGATGTTGGCGTTGGTGATGCGGTTGATTTCAATCTTGCCTGCCATGATCAATTGCCTCCCTTCAGGCTCAACAGGTATTCCGAGGTGATCTCGGTTTCAAAGGTCAGACGTTCCAGCGGCGGCGGCACCGTGTACTTGTAGCTGATCAGCAGGTGGCCGGCGGCCAGCTCGGTTTCCGGATGGCGCGCCGTGTCGAACCAGGCTTTGAAGCCCAGCAGCGCGCCGTCGCCAATCAGCTTGCGGCCGTAGCCGTTCACCGATTCCACCAGCGCGTCGATGGTGGCCTGGTTCAGCGGCATATCGATGAACTGCTGGCTGAAATAGCGAATCGACTCATTGATCACGTCGCCGGTGCGGCGCACGTTCTCGAAGTTGCGCATATGGCTGACAGTGGGCCAGGCGGCGGTGCGGTTGCCCCACAGACGGAAGCCGGAGCCAAAGCTGGAGAACACCGTGGTGATGCCCTGCTCGTTCAACAGGTTCACCTCGGACTGAGGATCGTCGATCATCGCGGTCAGCTGACGCTCCACGCCGATGACGCCAGCCAGTTCCTGGTTGGAACTGGACCACCAGAAGCCCTTGTCGTTGTCCACCTTGGCGCGCAGGCCGGCGGCGCGGGCCGACAGCGGCTCCAGGCGAGTGTCGTTGGTGGCCGGGTCATATACCTTGACGTGCGGATAGCACAGGCGCACGCGGTCGCTGGACGTGTTGAAGTTGATGCCGCCCGCCGGACCGCGGCCGGCTTGCGCCTGGGCGAAGCTGGTGCCGATCGGCGCGTCAACATAGGCGATGGCGTCCAGCTTGTCTGCCATGGCGGCCATGGCGCTGGCCACCGAGTTCTGCGTGCAGAAGCCCGGAGCGATCAGCAGCTTGGCGAAGAAGCCAAAGCGGTTGTAAGTGTCCTGCAAGGCCTTCAGACCGGTACGGTTGCCGGCGGCGTTGACCGAGCCGATGATGTCGGCGGCGGTGATCTTGCTCGGGTCGGCGTAATCGTAGCTGACCTTCAGCACCGCGCCCGCGGCGATGGCGCCGTCTTTCACACGCGTGATCTTGCCGTTGACCGCATCCAGCAGGTAGTCGGTCCCAAGCGCGTAAGCGGTGGCGCCGTCGGCGCTCTTCACCGCCACGTTCAACAGCGCCGCCTTGGCGGTTTTGCCCTGGCCGGTGGCCGCGTCCAGCGTCACCGCCTCGCCAGCCACCGCGGTTTTATGCACAGCCGGGTCCAGCACGTTGATCACCACCACGGTGCCGGCGCCGTGATCGTAGATCGCATTCAACGCTTGCGGAATGGTAAAGCCGGCCAGTTGCGGGCCAAAAGCCGCCGCGTCTTTTTCCGACAGGCACAACACCGGAGTATGGGCCGCCTCCGGCGCCGTCGGCGCGGTGCCGATCAGGCCGATCACCGCCGATTTGACGGTGCGCACCGGGCGCGCGCCGCGTTCGACTTCAATGGTTTCCACGCCATGCAGATAATTGGCTGCCATGCTCAAGCTCCTTGTTCAGCGCTAGGGGACGTCGATGCCGTCGCCGCTTGCGGCAACGGGCTCAGATGCTGCAAGGCCAACAGCATGCGGGTGTAATCGTGCTGTTCCGGCATCTCCACCTCAGCGCCGGGAAACAACATGATTTCCTGGCCGTCGGCCAGAGTGACGCCGCTGATCGGCCCGGAATACAAGTACTTCATGACTGCTCCTCCTTAGTGACTGCGGTTAACACAGGCTCATGCCCCGGGGCCGCCTCCGCCACCTGCAAGGTGTCGGCGGCCAGCGAAATGGCGTAACGGGCGATACCGTCGCTGAAGCCCAAAAAGGTTTCGCTCGATAAGCAGGCGGGTCGGCAATCCGGCGCGGGGAATCCCAGGCAGGCGCTCCGCGCCGCGTCCAGCGCTTCCGTATCGTTGAGTTGCGCGCTGGCGCGTCGCAGCAGCAGCGTCAGCTCCAGCTGCAGCGTGCGCTGCTGGCAAACTCCGGCTACATCGCGAGGCAAGGCGAATTGGCTGCCGCGGTAGCTCAACAAGAGCGCGCCTTGCGGATGTTCAAGCCGGTAATCGGCCGGAGCGGCGCAATGCTCGACGCTCAATGACGGCAAAGCGCCGCGCAAACGCGCCAACAGCGCGTCAACAATTTGGGAAGTGCTGGCCACGGGCGGGCTCCTGGACATCGTGGGAAGAAAGGCGAGATCACTCGCAATGACGGTTGCCGACGGCGCCTGGCCATCGAACGAGGGCAAGGATGCGCCACCAGGGTCCTGGCGGTCTTTTAACGCGCTTTACAGAAAAGCGGCCGCCAATGCGCCCCGGTCGGCGCTGACACGCGTCATCCGGGCCGCGCGCGCGAAGATGACGATAATGTCCTTCATCGACACCGTCGCCAAAGGACAACGCCATGCAAGCGCGCTTTCGCAGCAAAGGACCGGAACTGCTCGTAGATCTGGCACAACACGTGGCCATGACGCTGAGGCAGCTCGCCAACACCGAGCAGCAGCAAGCGGAACAACTGGGCCAGGAAATCGCCGAACGCATGGCCAAGCACTGGGGCGGACAGAACATCTATTTCCCCATCGGCCTGTCCTATAAATCCTCCCAGCGCGACCAGCAGATCTACCGCGAATTCACCGGCGGCAACCACGCCGAACTGGCGCGTCGTTACGGCGTCTCGCTGCAATGGATCTACAAAATCATCAAAACGGAACGCCAGCGGGAGCAGGAACAACGCGCCAGCCAGGCCAGCTGAGCCCCTCCCAGTCGCTCGAATGCAAAAAGCCGCTCATCCGAAACCGGAGAGCGGCTTTTGTCACGTAAATTTTAAACAATATTGGATTAATAAAGACTTGATTTGTAACTTTTATAGATATTTACTATTAAACACGGTTTTAACATATTAATTTTTTGCTGGAATCAAACTGGATACCGCCTATATCTAGAAGGCCACACCGCCACAACGGCCGCCAGAGTCGTTGGGAACAAGCTTATTCGATCAAACGGGGTATTCATATGAAACAACCAGCGTCGCTTGCCGCCATGGCTTGCCTGCTGCTGTCGTCGGTCGCACTGGCCGACGGCGGCGTCATCATCTTCAACGGCCGCATCGTCGAGGCTCAATGTCCACTCGCGCTCAACGCGCCCAGCGGCCTCAATGGCCCTAGTCGGCTGGAAGTCGGCAAATGCAAAGCGCCGGTCCACATCCAGGCCCTAGCGACCAACGGCGAGAACCTTCTTGTGCGGGCCAACGCCGACGCAAAATCCAGCAGCCAAGCCGCCGCGAACGGCTACGACCTGGGGCGCAGCGATAATCTGCGCAGCTTCAGCATCGCCACGCCTAAAAACAGCCAGCGCGGCCAATTGGTCGTCAGTTACTACTAAGCCCTGCAAA
>NZ_JBRBAF010000015.1:0-100282 GCF_052805975.1 Chromobacterium sp. W521 | reverse complement strand
CCCTGTTGACGATCTGCTGCGCGTCGGTAGAGACATTGTGCGATGAGTGCCGGCTTCAGAATGCTCATGTACTCTATGTACACTCCGCTTCTTCAGCCGTTTTCGCCTTGTCTCGCCTTAGCTCGCGAGATCGTAAACACGTTCTAAGCGCTGACGGCCATTCGCACAAAACCGCCGGGAAACCGGCGGTTTTTTCATGGCTTGGCGGCAGGAACTGAAAAAAAAACGCAGCGCGGCGGGAATAAACCGCGCACGCCATCCGTATACCCCGTACTGGACGCCGAATGGTCGGCGGTTTCGCCAAGATGGAACGCCGCGGCGCGGAGCCTTGAGATTTGGGCCGGCAGCCGCCGTGTGTTCTACAACGGGAGGGATTTGCGATGAAAACATGGATGGCGGTGGCGTTGATGGCGCTGAGCGCGGGCGTGTTGGCCGGAGAGGCGGCGTCGATGCGCGACGGCGCGCTGGTGGACGCGCAGGGCATGACGCTGTATGTCTTTGACAAGGACGCGGCCGGCAGCGGCCGCAGCGTGTGCAATCAGGCGTGCGCGGCGCTGTGGCCGCCTTTGCTGGCGGCAGCCGACGACAGCGCGCCGGCGGACTTCAGCCGGATACGCCGCGACGACGGTCAGGCGCAGTGGGCGTATCAGGGCAAACCCTTGTACCGCTTCGCCAAGGACAGTAAGCCGGGCGAGCGCGCGGGCGATGGTTTCAAGGAGGTGTGGCATGTGGCGCGTTAACATGCGGGCCGCGCTGCTGTTGGCGGCGCTGTCGGCGCCCTTGGCCTGGGCGCAGGACCCGGCGGCTTTCGATCCGCAAATCCGCAACAACACCCTGGCGGTCAACCCGGCGGAAACCTTGGCGCTGGCCGGCAACAGCTCCCGCGGCACGCTGCTGGCCTATGACTTGCGCGCCGGCAAGCTGCTGCGCGAGCTGCCGGGCTTCGTTACGCCGCGCAATATCGTGTTTTCCCTGGATGGGGAGCGCTTCTACGTCTCGGACAGCAGCAAGGGCGTGGTGGAGCGCTGGCACGCGGGCAGTTGGACGCGGGAAGCCAGCCTGGCGATCGGGCCGGGGGCCTTCGGCACCGCGCTGAATCGCGACGGCAGCCGGCTGTATGTCAATAATCAGGCCGCCGGCAGCCTGACCGTGGTGAACTTGCCGCAATGGAGGGTGGAAAAAGTGCTGACGGGCTTTGCCCAGCCGCGCCAGGGCATCAAGGTGTCGCCGGACGACGGCACCGTGTTCGTCACCAACTTCCTGGGCGACAAAATCACCCTGGTGGACGCGGCCAAGCTGGAGGCTCGCGCCGAGGTGGGCGGCTTCGACAAGCTGCGCGCCATCTCCGTCAGCGGCGACGGCCGCAGTCTGTTCGCCGCCAATAGCGGCGCGGACACGCTGTCCTGGGTGGATGTGGCCAGCCGGGCCGTGATCAAGACGGTGAAAGTGGGGCAGGAGCCTTACGGCGCCGCCTTGCGGCCGGACGGGCGCTTCTTGTATTCCGGCAATCTCAAGAGCAACTCGCTCACCGTGGTGGCCTTGCCTGCGTTCAAGGCGGTGGGGGAAATCACGGGCTTCAGCGGGCCGCGCCAGGCCATCAGCTTCAGCCGCGACAGCGGCAAGGCCTGGGTGTTGAACGAAGACCTGGGTATCGCGGAGGTGGATTTGACGCGCAAGGCCATTGTCCGGGTGCTGGCCCCCGCCGCTGGATGAGCGAGGCCGCCCAGCAGCGCTTCCACCATTTATTGGTGGACTGCATTCCGCGTTTGCGGGGTTATGCCCGCGCCCTGGTGTTTGATCACGGCGCGGCGGACGATCTGGTGCAGGACACGCTGGAGCAAGCCTGGCGCAAATGGCGGCAATGGCGGGATGACCGCGATTTGCGCCCCTGGCTGTTCGGCATCATGCACCGGCTGCACATCGACGATTTCCGCCGTTACGGCGCCAGGCGGCAGCCGCTGGCGGAGGATATGGCCGAGCTGACGGTGGACGCGCCGCAGGAGCGTGGCCTGGCGCTGCGAGAGCTGGCGGCCAATTTGGCTCGGCTGCCCGAGGAGCAACGCGCCGTTCTGTTGTTGTTGGCGCTGGAGGACATGAGCTACCAGCAAATCGCCACGGCGCTGGATATTCCGCTGGGCACGGTGATGTCGCGGCTGAGCCGAGGGCGCGAACGCTTGCGCGGTTTGATGGGGACGGGCGCCGCGCCGGCCGCAGGAGGAGGGGCATGATGGAAACGGTCACGGAACAGGAATTGCAGGCTTATCTGGACGACGCCTTGCCGCTTGAGCGGCGCGCCGCGGTGGAGGCCTATTTGGAACACAACCCGGAGGCGCGGGAGCGGCTGCGGGCTTACCGTCGCTTGCAAGACGACATCGGCGCCTTGTTCGAACCGGCCTTGCGAGAGCCCGTCCCGCCGCGCCTGCTGGCCGCCGCGCTGCCGCCGCCGGCCCCGCTGCGGCGAGGGTGGAGCATGCCATGGTGGCAGGGCGCGGCCGCGTCGCTATTGATGTTGGCGCTGGGCGGCGGCGGCGGCTGGCTGCTGCGTGGTCAGCAGCAAGCACCGGCTGCGCAGTTGGTCGCCGCGGCGGACAGTCAGGAGCGCCTGCCCAGCTTGGCGGCGATGGCGCATGTGGTGTACAGCCCGGATGTGAAACGTCCGGTGGAAATCGATGCCGAGCATCAGGACCAGTTAGTGGCCTGGCTGTCCAAGCGCCTGCAAAACCGGGTGAAGCCGCCGCTGTTGAGCGCGCAAGGGTATGAGTTGATCGGCGGCCGGCTATTGCCGGGAGAGCAGGGGCCGGTGGCCCAGTTCATGTACCACAACGCCGCGGGGCAGCGCATGACCTTGTACGTAGCCACCACCGCCGAGCCGCGCCGCGACGTCGGCTTCCGCTTCGCCAGCCAGGGGCCTGTGAATGTGTTTTATTGGTGGGACGGCCGCTTCGCCTATGCCTTGTCGGCCGGCTTGGCGCGGGATGAACTGGGGCGGTTGGCGGAGGCGGCTCATCGTCAGTTGCGGCCCACCTAAGGGGCTGAGCGCAAAAAAACGCCGCCGGCTAGCCCGGCGGCGTTGTCGTTTGACGTCAGGCCTAAGCTCAGGCCGCGTCGTCCACCCAGCGGATGGCCTGGGTTGGCACAACCTTGTTTTCGGTCACGATCTGCAGGGCCAGGCCGCCGCAGGAGGTTTCACGGTACTTGGCGTCCATGTCCTTGCCGGTTTCGTACATGGCGGCAATTACCTTGTCCAGCGACACCTTGGGGCTGCTGACGCGGTGCATGGCCATGCGCGCGGCGTTGATGGCCTTGACCGCGGCGATGGCGTTGCGCTCGATGCAGGGGATCTGCACCTGGCCGCCCACTGGGTCGCAAGTCAGGCCCAGGTTGTGCTCCATGGCGATTTCCGCCGCCATGCACACCTGAGACGGGCTGCCGCCCATCAGCTCGGTCAGGCCGGCCGCGGCCATGGAACAAGCCACGCCCACCTCGCCCTGACAGCCCACCTCGGCGCCGGAGATCGATGCGTTGAGCTTGAACAGGCAGCCAATGGCGCCGGAAGACAGGAAGAAGCGCAGGCAGCTGTCTTCGTCCAGCGGTTGGATGAAGTGGTTGTAGTAGGCCAGCACCGCCGGCACGATGCCGCAGGCGCCATTGGTGGGCGCGGTGACCACGCGGCCGCCGGCCGCGTTTTCTTCCGACATTGCCATCGCGTACATATTGACCCAGTCCATGACGCTCATCGGGTCATTGGCCACTTGCAAGGAGCTGGTCAGCATGCGGTGCAGCGCCGGCGCGCGGCGCGGAATCCGCATCGGGCCGGGCAGATTGCCCTCGGTGCGCATGCCGCGGTCTATGCTGGTCTTCATCACATCCCACACCTTGGCGAAGTGCTGCTCGACATCCTTGGCTTCGTGGAAGGCTTTTTCGTTCTCCATCACCAGCGCGGAAATGGACAAGCCGGTTTCCTCGCACATATCCATCATCTGCTGCGCGCTGAGGAAGTGATACGGCACCGGGGTGTCGCTGCAAGAGCTTTGGTTGAAATGCTCCTCGTCCACGATGAAGCCGCCGCCGATCGAATAATACGTCTTGGTCAGCACGCATTCGTCGCCAACAAAGGCGTGGATCTGCATGCCGTTTTCGTGCATCGGCAGGTTGGCGGTGTGGAAGTCCATATCAAAGCCCACGCGCTGATGGGTGCGGCCCAGCGTCAGTTGGTGGGTCTTTTCCACATCGGCGATCAAGGCCGGGGTTTGTTCCGGGTCCACGGTGTCCGGCAGGTTGCCGGCCAGGCCCAGGATGATGGCGTGGTCGGTGCAGTGGCCCTTGCCGGTCAGGGCCAGCGAGCCGTAGCAATCAACGTGGACATGGGTGACTTGGTTGAAGCGGCCGGTTTCCTTGAGCGAGCCCAGGAACTGGTGGCCGGCTTTCATCGGGCCGACGGTGTGGGAACTGGAGGGGCCGACGCCGATTTTGTAGATATCAGTCATGCTGAACATGATTGGTTACCTCTTGGCTTGATGCTGAGGAACCCGGCCGGCCGTGACCGGCCGGGCTGTCAGAGGAGTGCGATCAGGCGAACAGATCGTAGAAGATGGCGGAGATGGCGATCAGACCGATCAGAACCACGAAGATGTTGCTGGCAGCGCCGGAGTATTTCTTCATGGACGGCACTTTGGCGATGGCGTACATCGGCATCAGGAACAGCAGCATCGCGATGACCGGGCCGCCCAGGGTTTCGATCATGCCCAGGATGCTGGGGTTGAACGTGGCCACGGCCCAGGTGGTGATGATCATGAACACGGCGGTGAAGCGGTCCAGCTTGGCGGTCTCGATGGACTTGCCGCTCTGGCGCAGCTGCTTGATCACCAGGCCGTTGAAGCCTTCTTTGGCGCCCAGGTAGTGACCCAGGAAGGACTTGCTGATAGCGACGATGGCGATCAGCGGAGCCACCCATTCAATCACCGGGTTGCGGAAGTGGTTGGCCAGGTAGGACAGGATGGAAATGTTCTGCGCTTTGGCGGCGGCCAGATCGGCCGGGGACAGACTGAATACACAGCTGAACACGAAGAACATCACGGACAGCACCATCATGACGTGAGCGCGGATCAGCACGCGGCCGGCGGCCGGTTCTGCGGCGTCGCCATGCAGCTTCTGCTGGTCAACGGAGAAGGAAGAAATGATGGGCGAGTGGTTGAAGGAGAACACCATTACCGGGATGGCCAGCCACAGCGTTTTGTAGAAGGCGCCATGGGACAGGGCGTCGCCCAGGCTGCCGGCTTGCTGGATGGCCGCGCCGTTCCATTCCGGAACCAGGTACAGGGCCAGCAGCATCAGGCAGGCGACAAACGGGTAAACCAGCACGCTCATGGCCTTGACGATCATCTTCTCGCCCAGGCGCACGATGGCCATCAGACCCAGAATCAGGATCAGCGACAGAATGGCGCGCGGCGGAGCGGATACGCCCAACTGGTTGACCATGAAGGACTGCACGGTGTTGGTGATGGCCACGCTGTACACCAACAAGATGGGGTAGATGGCGAAGAAGTACAGCAGGGTAATCAGCTTGCCGGCGCCCACGCCGAAGTGCTCTTCCACTACTTCAGTGATGTCCGCGCCCGGCTTGGAGCTGGACAGCACGAAACGGGTGAGGCCGCGGTGAGCGAAAAAGGTCAGCGGCAGGGCCAGCAGTGCCATGACGATCAACGGCCACAGGCCGCCGATGCCGGCGTTGATGGGCAGGAACAGGGTGCCGGCGCCAATGGCGGTGCCGTACAGGCCCAACATCCAGACGGTATCTTGCTTGGTCCAGGAGGACGAAGCGCCTGATTTGGGCAGGGGGGTGGAAACGGCTTGAGACATGATATTGGCCTTCATAAAAGACAAATGGGGTAATCGTTTTGGCGCGTCGCTCGGCGGCGCGTCGTTTTCATCTCTTGCTAGACTTTTGGTCAGTAGCTGGAACCGCTGATTAGTGATTGCCGGCTTTCATTGATGTGCATGGTATAGGCAGTTGTACTGCGGTGGTTACACATTTCAGAACATCAGTTGATTCTAATCAACTTTATTTTGAAGCAAAACGAACATCCGAACAAATACTATTTAGAACCCATGACTTACAAATAACATGATGATTTCGTTTTATTAGCATTAAATTGCGAAAAATTGTGTTTGATGCATGATTATTTCAAGAAAAATGGCTCGATTCAAAAGTGTGCCAATTTTCGATTTGTCTTGCTTTCGTGTTGCTTTGCTTTTCATGTCTGAATGGATTCGAGCGTAGAGGTGTCGAAAAATCGATGCCATAGCGGGTTGTTCGGGCTAGTTTCATCATTTTCGAACACTTCAATGGCATATTCGCTCTTGTGTACAGGTGGCCTTGCCGTTGTCTGTTCAGGCGGGTTTTTGGCTTGTGAGTTTGTATTTAAGCTGTTGACTATAAATGGATATTTTGTGATTTTTCTTGGGGAGGGAAGCTTGGGGAAGGGGGCTTGCAAGCAGCGGAACGGCCTGCGCTTCGTTAGGGAAACCACTATATCAGCATAGCGGGCGGCGCTCCGGGAAGTATGAAAATATGAAATTTAAGGCATAAAATATGTTCGAAAACGAACAAAAATATTTTAAAACGAACAATATTTGGTTGTTTTCTAACATGTTCATGGCTTTCAAACGTTTGTTTTTTGTGCAAAGTTATGATTTTTAAGGGTTTTGTATGTGTTGCTTATCGCGCAAACTTGGCGGGAGATGGCGTCTTACTGGAAACAAAGGTGGCGCAGCTGGATCTTGAGTAGTCAAAAAGCATGTAGTGGATGAGCAGTGAGAAAGTTGTGAATCCGAGCGCGCGACGGAAAGACCTAGGTTTGATGGTTATCAAACAAGAATGAAGCATTCCGAACATAAAATTTTCGTGAACCAACAATCCGTGCACCCGTTCGCGTGGGAACCAACCACCCAGGCAGCCAACAAACGCATTGCAGCAACTGGGCTTGAGCCGGCCTCTCCGCCGGGCATCCTTAGAGACGGCATAGTCAGTTGATAGGCTTCCTAATAAGGTTGACCCGCACGCAGGCGGCTCTGCCCAAGCTCGCGAAATGAAAAATATGAACCACGCCTCCACACTCGCCTATGTCGCGGCCGAAGCCGCCTCCAAACAGACCGTGCTGCGACAGCACCCTGGGCGCTACCTGTTAAGCGCCGGCATGGCCGGCGCGCTGATCGCCGTAGTGCTCAGCGTCAGCCTCAAGCTGGGCCAGGTCTTCTTCGCCGTCGGCTCCCCCGGCTACTACATCGCCGTGGCCGGCTTCTTTGGTGTGGCTCTGGTTAGCATCATCGTCTGCAAACTGGAGCTGTTCACCAGCAACGTCATGTACTTCAGCGTGGGCGTGCTCAGCGGCGATTGCCACGTGTGCAACCTGCTGCGCAGCTGGGCCATGGTCTACCTGGGCAATCTGCTGGGCGTGTTGCTGTTCACCGCGGTGTTCGCCGGAGCGGGCGGCATGGGCAACCTGCCGGCCGACCACCTGCTGTTCAACGTGGCCGCGCACAAAGTGCACGCCGGCGGTTGGGAAATTTTCTGGAAGGGCGCGCTGTGCAACTGGGTGATCTGTCTGGCGGTGTGGGTGCCGCTGCGCATGGCCGGGGACGCCGCCAAGATGCTGATGATCCTGCTGCTGGTCTTCGTGTTCTTCTTCTCCGGCTTTGAGCACAGCATCGCCAATATGGCCTTCTTCTCGCTGGCTCTGCTGCACGGCATGCAAGGCCTGGACGCCGCCGCCATCCTGCACAATATGATTCCGGCCACCTTGGGCAATATCGCTGGCGGCGCGCTGGGCGTGGGCCTGGTGGTTTACCTGTTGGAGCGCCACACCCTGCCGGTGCGGCGCGAAGCCGCAAAACCGGCCGCGACGGTGCTCGGAAGTCGTGTTTGATGTTCGTTTTCGAATGTAACGCGCCGATTACAATGGCGACGTGTTTTCTGTGGTTTTCATGGTATTGAAAATAAAGAATTTTTTCTGGTTTTTTACGGGTGCTGCGTTTGTGGGGCCGACTGCGTTTTAGTCTGCGGCAGTTGATCTTTATCAAACGATTTTTTTCGAAACCGAATGTACAATATGTTCAGTACTCAACATTTACTGATAGTTACTAGGAGGCACACATGGATGCTCTGAATCGTGACGCGACTCAAGCCAACCCCTGGCGCGATTTCACCGGTGGTGAATGGCAAAGCAAGGTGGATGTCCGCAACTTCATCCAGCTGAACTACAAGCCGTATGAAGGCGACGCCAGCTTCCTGGCGCCCGCTACCGCGCGTACCCAAAAGCTGTGGGACACCCTGAGCGAGTTGCTGAAAGAAGAACGCGCCCGTGGCGTGCTGGATGTATCCGCGGACCGCGGCAGCTCCATCACCGCGCATGACGCCGGCTACATCGACCAAGCCAGCGAAGTCATCGTCGGCCTGCAAACCGATGCTCCGCTCAAGCGCGCCATCATGCCCAATGGCGGCCTGCGCATGGTTGAGAACGGCCTGGAAGCCTTTGGCTTCAAGCTGGACCCGGTCATCAAGGATGTGTGGACCCACTATCGCAAGAGCCACAATCAGGGCGTGTTCGACACCTACACCCCGGACATCATGGCCGCGCGTAAATCCGGCGTGATCACCGGCCTGCCCGACGCCTACGGCCGCGGCCGCATCATTGGCGACTACCGCCGCGTGGCCCTGTACGGCACCGACTTCCTGCGCGCCGAACGCCAAAAAGTATTCCATGATCTGGACGACGCCGTTTTCAACGAAGACGTGCTGCGCCTGCGCGAAGAACTGTCCGAACAATTCCGCGCGCTGGACGAACTGAAGCAGATGGCCGCCAAGTACGGCTTCGACATCAGCCGCCCGGCCGTCAACGCCCGCGAAGCGGTGCAGTGGACTTACTTCGCTTACCTGGCCGCCGTGAAAGAACAAAACGGCGCCGCCATGTCCTTCGGCCGCGTTGCCACTTTCCTGGACGTCTACATCGAGCGCGATCTGGCCTCCGGCGCGCTGACTGAAGAACAAGCCCAGGAAATGATCGACGACCTGGTGATCAAGCTGCGCATCGTGCGCTTCCTGCGCACCCCGGAATACGATCAACTGTTCTCCGGCGACCCGACCTGGGTAACCGAATCCATCGGCGGCATGGGCGAAGACGGCCGCACCCTGGTGAGCAAGAACAGCTTCCGCTTCCTCAACACCCTGTACAACCTGGGCCCGGCGCCGGAACCCAACCTGACCGTGTTGTGGTCCACCCAGCTGCCGCGCGGCTTCAAGGACTTCTGCGCCAAAGTGTCCATCGACACCAGCTCCATCCAGTACGAAAACGACGACCTGATGCGTCCGCACTGGGGCGACGACTACGGCATCGCCTGCTGCGTGTCCGCGATGCGCATCGGCAAGCAAATGCAGTTCTTCGGCGCCCGCGCCAACCTGGCCAAAGCCATGCTCTACGCCATCAACGGCGGCGTGGATGAAAAATCCGGCGTGCAAGTGGCCAAGGGCTTCGAGCCGATCAAGAGCGACGTGCTGACCTACGAAGAACTGATGCCCAAGTTCGACCTGCTGATGGACTGGCTGGCCGCCACTTACGTCAAGGCGCTGAACTGCATCCACTACATGCACGACAAATACGCCTACGAACGCATCGAAATGGCGCTGCACGACCGCGACATCCTGCGCACCATGGCTTGCGGCATCGCCGGCCTGTCCGTGGCCGCCGACTCCCTGTCCGCCATCAAGTACGCCAAAGTGCACATCATCCGCAACGAAGCGGGCCTGGCGGTGGACTACAAGATTGAAGGCGACTACCCGGCTTACGGCAACAACGACGACCGCGCCGACAGCATCGCGGTATGGCTGACCGAAACCTTCATGGAGAAGATCAAGGCCCAGCCGCACTTCTACCGCAACGCCATGCCGACTCAATCCGTGCTCACCATCACCTCCAACGTGGTGTACGGCAAGAAAACCGGCAACACCCCGTGCGGCCGCCGCGCCGGCGAACCGTTCGCCCCGGGCGCCAACCCGATGAACGGCCGCGACGTGAAAGGCTTTGTCGCCGCGGGCGCATCGGTAGCCAAGCTGCCGTATGAAGCCGCGCTGGACGGCATCAGCTGGACCGCCTCCGCCACCCCGGACGCGCTGGGCCATAGCGAAGAAGAACGCGTAGCCAACCTGGCCAACTGCCTGGACGGCTTCTCCGACGCCGGCGGTTTCCACGTCAACGTCAACGTGTTCAAGCGCGAAACCCTGATGGACGCGATGGAACACCCGGAGCTGTACCCGCAACTGACCATCCGCGTGTCCGGCTATGCGGTGAACTTCGTCAAGCTGACGCGCGAGCAACAGCTGGACGTGATCAACCGCACCTTCCACGGCAGCATGTAAGCGCAACGCCGCTGGCCACCGCGACGGCCAGCCGGCACAACGCCAAGCCTCCCTTTGGGGAGGCTTTTTTTATGCGCGGCTGTTTTGCAGCAATGTCGCTATCAAATTGTGTAGTGTTACAAAATGTAATGATTTGTTTGTCATTTATTGGTGGGCCCCAGCAAAGTACGAGCTGACTGGAGGAGGGAGGCCTATGAGCAAGAGAACTATCTTCCTGTGGCACGAAGACAACGCCGAAGAACCCCCGCATTTCTACGTCGCCATCTTCCCCTACCTGGGTCTCAATGGCAGCTCGCCTTTAGGTATAGCGAAGCTTTCTGCTTTCTAGTGACCACCGAGGGTCAGGCCGAAACCGACTATCTGTGGTATCTCAGTCCGTGGCGTGGGTTGTTCAGGTCTTCCCTCCGTGCTTACTCCAGAACAAGTTCCCTCATCTATTGACAAGCCACTTGTTTGTTGAGCTTATATTTATATTTTAAATAAAAAATGAGAATGATTTAATTTTATTAATTGAACTGTCGCATATTTTGACCCGTCTTTGTAATCATAAAGCATAAATGGAAAGTGGGGCTAATTGGGTTTTGCTCTTTTGTGGCTACCTCTCTGGGTCAATGGTCAAGAAATTTAGGGTGCCACACAAAATGATTTGAGTATTTTATGAGGGAATATTGAATTTAATACTCTACCTTTCACGAAAATGAGTATTCAATATATAAAGGTAAACACTATATGAATAAGTCTTTAGCCGTGATATTGAGCGTATCTCCCATGCCTTTAATGGCTAGTGAAGACATAGATGTAAAGCTCAAAGCTATGCTCGTATGTCAAGACTGGGCGGCCGATCATTATGTAAGCCACCTTGTGAATAATGCTGTTATTAAAGGAGGAGGCATCGACGCAACCATAAAGACTACAGATGAAATAATAACCGTAGATAGCAATACGTTAAGAAATAGTTTACCTTATGATGTGGAGCTTCCAGTGAAAGGCTTTAGCTATTCTCATTCGGAAGAAAAAAGCACAACCAACAGCTCGGGTTGGACATTTAGTTATAATTTAAATGCAAATGCCAGTTTCAATGTATTGTTTGCGTCAGGTGGGATAACACATAGTCTTGGCTTGCAATATGACATGTCTACTGACAAAACCAAAACAATTAGTGTTAACAAAACCTGGGACTTGCCTTCTTTCTTTGTCAATGTTCCTGCTAATAGAACATATCGTGTTGATTATTATTTCAAAAAAGTGTCTGTTTCTGGTTACAGTAAACTTGATGCTGAATTGTATGGAATTGAAACACGTTGGGGTCAAAGGCCCCAGCCTACTCAAACTTATAAACAATCATTTTACAGGGCTCTAGAAAGAAAGACTCAAGATTGCCAAAAGGGTTTTGTAAAAATTGACGATGAAAAGCATGGGTTAGGCATATATTATACGGGCAGGGCACCATTTAGTGCGGCGCAAGGAATGGATTTTTTTGTTGAGATTCGCGATGTTACTAACTTGGCTAGAAATGCAAGTGGTGTGCTAATTGAGCGTCGTTCCGCAGCTAATCCCGGTGCAAGTAATTCGAAGCGACATGTGGAAATAATCTCGCCAGCTTCACCTTTCTAAAGCAAGTTAAAATTGGCAGAAATTTAATTTAAAATAAAGCCAAAACTGCTAGGTGTAATCCAAAAATAATGCCTTAGGATTTAAAATTAAGGAGCATTAATAATGCGAGTACTTCATGCGTTTACTTTTCTTTCCGTATTTCTTCTTGTGGTATCCTGTTTTGCCAGCGCATCACCGGGTAATATGACTAAAGTTGGTGAAAGTACATTATCTACCAAGCAAACAGCTAGGGATAATTACAGTCCTTCATCAAACACGGCTTCTGTAGAAGGCTATATACAGCCAAGGAAGCCTGGAGAGTGCTTCTCTGCTAAAAACTGTACTGGCAGGCGCATTGGGGTGCACCAACATGCGCATAATTGCAAAAATGCTGGAGGAAAGTCTTGGAGAAGCGGCGTAACTGGTCAATGTAGCAACCTATAGGGCAAGCCTGGGAAGCCCGTTTTGGCAGCCGCTGAACTTAAACGTTGCTGAACGTCCGCATTTTCCAATGGGGTAATTTCTGCTTTGAGTCGTAAGCGGTATAAGCCCATCAGGCATCATCCTCAAAACCCGACACCCCAAGCCAAACCCCGGCCAAAGCCGGGGTTCCTTCTTCCTTACTTCTTCTCTATCCGTCGCCCCGAGCGGTTTTCCAGATTCTTGCGTTTGACCTGCGCCTGTTGCTGGCGGTGCAGTTCGTCAACGTGCTCGAACACATCCACCTTGCGCGTGGCCAGCATGAGCATGGCTTCCAGATAGTTGAAGAAACCCCTCGGTAGCCGGGCTGTTCTGGCTTGCGGAAGTCGATGTCACCGGTGATGTGTGCCAGCAGGCTTTGGCCGAGGTAGCCGGGGTTGTCCTTTAGCCATTGAACGAAATGCGCACCGCATTCGCGGCCAAAGGCGCAGCCGGCGGCGTCGTTCGGGTTTGCTGCGGCGGGCGGGCTGATTTGATTTGCAATTTGAATGTCATTATTCAGCCACGCTGCGGTATAATCCTTTGCCCATTCGTCTCTTGGTCTTTACCTCAAGATAGGGCACTCCTCATGACCTCAGTTTCTCTCCCTCCGGAAGCGGTGGGCAGCGCTTTCTCTCTGGACAAAATGATCGCCGCTCGCGACAAAACCATGGCGGCGGTGCGGCGCATCGCCGCGCAGATCCGCCCCGGCATGACCGAACAGCAGGCCAAGGATTTGGCCAAGGCTGAGCTGGACAGCATGGGCATGGACCGCATCTGGCACGGCATCATTGTCCGCTTTGGCCGCAGCACGCTGAAAATCTTCAAGCAGCAGATCGATCCGGACAATGTGCTGCTGGACGACGATATCTTCTTCATCGACTTGGGCATCGTTTGGGACGGCCACGAGGGCGATGCCGGCGATACCTTCGTTATTGGCGATAATGCGCGCAAGCAGGCCTGTGCCGAGGCGGCGCGCCAGCTGTGGCAGGAGGTGGCGGACAAGTGGCGGCGCGAGCGCCTGGCCGGCCCGGCCTTGTACCAGTACGCGGCGGAGCGTGCGGAGCAGATGGGCTGGCGGCTGAACCTGGACATCAAGGGCCACCGGGTGTCGGACTTTCCGCACTCCATTTATAAGGCTGGCAGCCTGGGCGATTTCGCCCAATGCCCGGACACGGGTTTGTGGATTCTGGAAATCCAGATTGCCGATCCGTCCGGCGAGTTTGGCGCGTTCTATGAAGACTTGTTGGTGATCGAGTCCTGATCCACGACGGGCGGCGGCGAGCCGACCACCCTGGCTTCCGCGCTGCGGATTCAACACCCAAACGCCCCCGCCAATCGTCATTCCTCCCGCTGCGCTCCCGGATAACGCATTTCTTCCTCCGCTATGCCGCCGCCCCACAGCGAATTGGGGGCGGCCATTTCATTGGCGCCTCTCCATGGCGGTTGTCCGGCGGGCATGGCATGTCTTTGGTATGACGGCTGCCGATAATGATATTTGCAAAAACGGGCCGTGGTTTGATCCAGCTCAGTTGCGGTCCGGCGCCTGCTGGGCTGGGTTTATGCTGATAGGGTGTTATGACGATGTTCGCGAACGAGCGGAAATATTGCAGTGCAAGGTAAAACTAACGACTGTTTTAACTGGAACTCCACGTAAATCAAGGGTTTGCCGGGGAGGGTGAGCGGGGCGATGTGGCGTGCGCACATCACAATGTACGCTTTTGACCTGTATCAAACACATATTTTCGTTTTAGAATATAAAATGTGTTCGTAAAATAACATTTGTGTTCGGCTCTGGCGTTTGGGGATAGCCCCCGTTCGGAACCGCGCACTATGCTTTAAAAGGCGGCCTGTTAAGGGCCGGCCTCTGTCGGCCATAGGAGCACAAACGCATGCCAGATACCCAAACCGCCGTGGACACGGTCCCGCAAGAACACGCCATGTCTCCCGAATCCGTGGTGGGTTACCTGCATTCCACGGAGAGCGGGGCCGGGGTGGACGGGCCTGGCATGCGCTTTGTCTTCTTCACCTCTGGCTGCCAGTTCCGCTGCCTATACTGCCATAACCCGGATACTTGGAAGCTGCACAACGGCCGCCAGGTCACGGTGGAGCAGGCGATGGAGGAGCTGGAACCGTATGCGCGCTTTTTGAAGTTCGCCGGCGGCGTGACGGTGTCCGGCGGCGAGCCGCTGATGCAAGACGGTTTCGTGGGCGAGCTGTTCCGCGAGGCCAAGCGCCGCTTCGGCCTGCACACGGCCTTGGATACTCAGGGCTTTTTGCACGAGCGGGTGAGCGACGAGTGGTTCGACGCGGTGGATCTGGTGATGCTGGACATCAAGCATTCGGACCCGGAGCGCTATCACGCGCTGACCGGCCAGCCCTTGCAGCCGACGCTGGACTTTGCCCGTCGCCTGCAACGGCTGGGCAAGAAAATGTGGGTGCGTTACGTGCTGGTGCCGGGTGTGACCGACGGCGACGAGGACATCAGCAGGCTGGCGGATTTCGTTGCCGGCCTGGGCAGTGTGGTGGAGCGGGTTGAGGTGTTGCCCTTCCATCAGTTGGGCATGGACAAATGGCAGAAGCTGGGCATGGAATACCAGTTGGCGGATACGCCGATTCCCACGCCGGAGCAGGTCAAACGTGCCCGCGAGTTGTTTTCCTGTAAAGGTTTGAAGGTGACTTGAGCGCCTTCCGGCCTGTGGTTTTTGGCTGGCAGCGTCGCCCGGAGCGGCGCTGCTTGTTTATCGAATTATTTATCATGAATCGCTGATATATTATGACGACATCTTCTGAAATTCTGGTGATCAACTGTGGCAGTTCCTCGCTGAAGTTCGCGCTGCTGCCCAAGGGCTCCAGCGAGCCGCTGCTGTCCGGCCTGGCCGAGTGCCTGGGCCTGGCGGATTCGCGCATCATTTTCAAAACCGCGGAAGGCAAGAAGACGGAGTCGCTGAACGGCGGCAGCCACGCCGAGGCGATGGAAGCGCTGACCCGTTTCATGGGCGAGCATGAGTGGCTGGACAGCGTGGTTGCCATTGGCCACCGCATCGTTCACGGCGGCGAGCGCTTCCAGGCGTCCGCGCTGATCACCGACGAAGTGCTGGCCGGCATCGAAGAATGCTGCGCGCTGGCGCCGCTGCACAATCCGGGCCATCTGGTGGGCATCCGCGCCGCGCAGAAAGCCTTCCCCAAGCTGCCGCAGGTTGTGGTGTTCGACACCGCCTTCCATCAGACCATGCCCAAGCCGGCCTATATGTACGCCGTGCCGCAGCGTTTCTACAAAGAATACGGCGTGCGCCGCTACGGCATGCACGGCACCAGCCACCGCTTCATCGCCGGCGAAACCGTGGCCGAGCTGAAGCTGGATCCGGCTAATCATGGCATCCTGATCGCCCACCTGGGCAACGGCGCTTCCGCTTCCGCGGTGAAGAACGGCAAGTGCATGGACACCACCATGGGCATGACCCCGCTGGAAGGCCTGATCATGGGCACCCGTTCCGGCGATATCGATCCGGCCGCGGTGACGTTCATCGCCCGCAAGGAAGGCCTGGATCTGGACGGCATCGACAATCTGCTGAACAAGCAGAGCGGCCTGCTGGGCATTTCCGGCGTGTCCAGCGACTGCCGCGCTCTGGAAGAAGCGGCGGCGGAAGGCAATGTGGACGCGCAACTGGCGCTGGACATGTTCGCCCACCGTCTGGCTCGCCTGCTGGGCGGCCTGGCCACCTCGCTGGACCGCATCGACGCCCTGGTGTTCACCGGCGGCATCGGCGAAAACTCCAGCCTGCTGCGCGAAAAAACCCTGAACCACATGAAGGTGCTGGGCTTCGCCGTGGATGCGGCCGCCAACGAACGCGCCGTGCGCGGCAACACCGGCGTGATCAGCCAGCCGGGCACTACCACCGCGCTGGTGATGGCCACCAACGAAGAGTGGATGATCGCCAAGGATACCGCCGACCTGGCCGGTATCTGATAGGGTCTCGCGGCGCAAGCCGCGTCTGTATCGCGCGGCCGGCGCTCCGTCGGCCGCCGCCTGATTCTGAACGCCGGGCCGCCTTGCGGCGGAGCGCGCGTCGAAAGTAAAACTCATGACATCGCAACAACCGAAACGAGTGTTTTTCCTGGCTTCCTATGGTTCGGACGCCGGGCTGACCTCCATGACCCTGGGCCTGGTGCACGCGCTGGAGCGCGACGGCATCAAGGTGGGCTTCGTCAAGCCCATCGCGCAGCCCGCCAGCGTGGGCGCCGAGCTGTCCAGCCACTTTGCCCGCCAGCTGTGCAATATCGACGCGCCGGCGTCCATCCCCTTCGCCCGCGCTCAAGCCATGCTGCGCGAAGGCGAGCTGGCCACCTTGATGGAGGACGTGGTGCGCCTGGCGGAACAGGCGCGCGACAATCACGATGTGCTGATCGTTGAAGGCCTGGTGCCGGACAGCGACGCGCAAACCGCCATTCGCCTGAACGCGGAAATGGCCGGCAGCCTGTCCGCCGAACTGCTGCTGGTGCTGTCCGGCGCCGGCCGCGGCGCGCGCGACATCGCCGAATGCGTGCAACTGGTGCAGCGTCAGTTTGGCGCAGACGGCAACGGCAAACTGGCCGGCCTGCTGCTGAACCGCGGCGCGGAGTGCGGCAATCTGGCCGGCCTGCGCGCCGAGCTGGCGGAGCTGGGCTGCGCCACGCCGCTGCTGGGTTGCGTGCCGTACGACGCCAAACTGGACGCGCCGCGCGTGCTGGACGTGGTCAGCGCGCTGGGCTTGAAGATTGAACACGCCGGCCAGATCGAGCAAGCGCGCATGCGCGAAACCGTGGTGGCGGCCCGCACCGTGGAGAAAATGGCCGAACGCCTGCTGCCGGGCACCCTGGTGGTGACGCCGGGCGACCGCAGCGACGTGGTGTTGGCCACCTCGCTGGCCATGCTGCGCGGCGTGCCGCTGGCCGGCCTGCTGCTGACCTGCGGCGAACCGGTTTCCGGCAGCATCCTGCCGCTGATCCAGTCCGCGCGCCAAGCCGGCCTGACCATTCTGTCCACCGAGCGCGACACCTATGAGACCAGCACCATGCTGGCCAATCTGGACCGCCACGTGGCGATGGAAGACGCCGAGCGCATGCAGGCGATGATCGACTTCGTGGCCGAGCGCATCGACACCGCGGTGCTGGTGCAGAAGATCGGCGAGCCGCGCGAAGTGCGCCTGCCGCCGCCGGCCTTCCGTCATCGTCTGATCGAGAGCGCGCGCCGCTCGCAAAAGCGCATCGTGCTGCCGGAAGGCGACGAGCCGCGCACCATCCAGGCCGCCGCCATCTGCCACGAGAAGGGCATCGCCCGCTGCGTGCTGATTGGCGAACCGGAGCGCATCCGCCAGGTGGCGGAAGCCCAGGGCGTGACGCTGCCGGCCGACATTGAAATCCTGGCCCCGAAAGAGGCCGCCGGCCGCTACGTGGCGCCGATGATGGAAATGCGCAAGAGCAAGGGTCTGACCGCGCAGCAGGCGGAGGAGCAACTGGAAGACAGCGTGGTGATCGGCACCATGATGCTGGCCCTGAACGAGGTGGACGGCCTGGTATCCGGCGCGGTGCACACCACCGCCAACACCATCCGTCCGGCGTTGCAACTGATCAAGACCGCGCCGGGCGCCAGCATCGTGTCCAGCATCTTCTTCATGTTGATGCCGGATCAGGTGCTGGTTTACGGCGATTGCGCGGTGAACCCGGACCCGAACGCGGAACAGCTGGCGGACATCGCCATCCAGTCCGCCGATTCCGCTCGCGCCTTCGGCCTGAGCCCGCGCGTGGCGATGATCTCTTACTCCACCGGCACTTCCGGCAGCGGTTCGGACGTGGAGAAAGTGCGCGAAGCCACCCGCATCGCCAAGGAAAAGCGCCCGGATCTGATGATTGACGGCCCGATGCAGTACGACGCCGCCAGCGTGGAGTCCGTAGGCCGCCAAAAGGCGCCGGACAGCGAAGTGGCCGGCCGCGCCAACGTCTTCGTGTTCCCGGATCTCAACACCGGCAACACCACTTACAAGGCGGTGCAGCGCTCCGCCGGCGTGGTGTCGGTGGGCCCGATGCTGCAAGGCCTGCGCAAGCCGGTCAACGATCTGTCGCGCGGCGCGCTGGTGGACGACATCGTCTACACCATCGCCCTGACGGCGATCCAGGCGGAGGCGCAGTAAGAGCCTGTTTACGCGCTAAGTCAACACGCGCTAAGCGGCTCCAGCCCCGCGTGATCCGAGCGTAATCCAAAAACAGCCCCCGGCGTTTTGCGTCGGGGGCTGTTTTGTTTAAAGCTTATCGAGAGTGCGCGGGCTTTGTCCGGCGTTGCCGTTTTTTGGCGGTAGATCAATGCAGATGGGATTGTGTTATAATCAAAGGGAGGTTGAACTTCCGATAAACATTTAATTAGAAAGGGAACCTGCTTATGCTGAGCCTGTTTTTGATTACTGTTTTTCTGATTATCAGTCTGATCCATTGCTACTGGGCCCTGGGCGGAACTGTAGGAATGGGCGCGGCCGTGCCCGAGGTGGACGGCAAGCCCTTGTTCCAGCCTTCCCGCGGCGGCACTTTCGCGGTGGCCGGCGTACTGGCCTTGTCGGCGCTGGCGGTTGCGCTGCATGGTCATCTGACCCGCTTCTGGCAAATGGAGACCGTGCGTTGGGGTTTGCTGGCGCTGGCGGCCGCATTGCTGTTGCGCGGCATCGGCGAATTCCGCTACGTCGGTTTGTTCAAGAGCGTTCGCGATAGCCGCTTTGCCCGCAACGATACTCGTTTCTATTCCCCCTTGTGCCTGCTGCTGGGCGCGTCCTTGCTGTTCCTGGCCTGGTAAGCAGTGAAAAGCGGGCGGCGCAAGCCGCCCGCTATCCGTGGTTCTCATCAGCGCTTGCTGTTTTTATAAAGCAGCTGCGCCTTCCAATCCTGCCGCTGCGGCTGGCGCGTGATGCTGACACGGAAGCGTTCTCGCGGGCCGATATTGGGCTGCCATAAATATAGTTGTCCATCGTGGGCGCCGCCGTTCCAGGCGGTCAGATAGTAGTCGTTCTGCCTTGCCCAGTCCTTGAAGCTGACAATATCGCCGTCTCGCAGGCAGCCGTCCGGCCGATCCTGGATCTGCAAGCGCAGCTCCGAGGAGGCATTGAGCGGGCCTTGCTTGGTGTAATAGGCGTATTGATTGGCGTCCAGGCCGCCCCACCAGGTCCAGAACCAGCCGGGGCGGTCCGCCCGCTCCACCCGCAGGTAGTCGCCGGAGCGCAGGCAGCCGTTGTCGCGCATGGCGAAGTTGTTGGACAGGTTGAAGCGCGCTGCGGGGCCATTGCCGGGGCTGGTCTTCAGCCAGCCGTCGTTGGCGGCGGCGCTTTGCAGCCATTGGCCGTTGCCCAGGTTTTGCAAGCCCACCTGGCGGTAGCTGCCTGCCTGGTCGGTATAGGATTGCGTGGGGGTGGCGGCGTCCGCCCATGCAAAGGCTTGCACCGGGTAGTGGTCGCTGTAGTCGGTATAGGCGTAGGTGTGCTTGCCGACGGATTGCACCGTCCACTGCGGCGACGGCGCGTCCAGCGCCAGATTGTGCCAGGCCACCGGCTGGCGGTGGGCTTTCAGCGTCAGTATGTAGTCCAGGTATTCCGGCGCGTCGCCGCCGCGCGCGCCATAGCGTTCCAGCGCCAAGCCGTTGCGGGCAGTGTCGAAGCTGTCTGCGACGCCGGCGTAGCGGGGTTCATTGGCCTGCAGGATGTCCAGCATCGCGCGGTATTCCGCCGGCTTGCGGCGGTCCACGTTCATGTCGCCGGCTATCCACACCATTTCGTCCTTGGGCAGCCGCCGCGCGCGCAGCCAATCGGCGATTTCGCGCAGCTGGGCCTGGCGCACGGCGGCGTGGTCTTTGCAGCCGCTGTCCTCCGATTGAAGATGAGTGCCCAGTACGTGATAGTACTGGCCGCTCACTTGCAGCTTGGCGTAGGCGAAGCCCTTGAGCGCGTATTGATCCCAGCTGCAGCCGGCGTTGCGGAACAAATACTGCCGCTTTTCCACGATGGGCCAGCGGCTGACGATGGCGACGCCGCCGTCTTCCGGCCTGGCTCCGTCCCAGCCCTCGGTGCCGTCCCAGCCGTTTTGGCTGCGGCCTATCACCGGGGTTTGGTGCGGGAATCGCGCTTTCAGGCCTTGCAGCAGCGCCTCGGAACTGCTGTTGTCCTGAAGCTCCTGAAACACCGCCACGTCCTGCTGCCGCAGGATGGGCGCGGCGGCGATCAGGCGTGCGCGTTGTTCCTGGCCGTAGTTGGGATAGAGCGACTGCGGCAGCAACATGGCGTTCCAGGTGGTCAGCTTGAGATCGTCGGGGTAGGCGGCGAGCGCGGGAGCGGCCAGCAGCGCGGCGCAAAGTGCCAGACAAGCGTTCATCATGTCTCCAAGGGGTGGGGGAGCGCAAAGCTTGAATGGCCTGGTTTACGGAATTGCTATGTCATTTAAATTTGATCTGGCGTAGAATCTCCACCGCGCCGACACTTCGGCGCCCGTCCGTTTGCGCGGATGCGAGTCTTCCCCTTTCCCGATAGGAGCGCGCCGGAATGAAGCTGTAATGCCCGTCAATCGTTTGCCCAGCCTGGGCCGTTTGCCGCATTGCCGTTTCTTTCGCTGTCATGCTTCGTCTTCGCTCCCCCATGGGGGCCGTCCATTTCCTTATGGATGCGGCTTTGGCTGGGTGTTTCCAATGCTCTGAATAGAACAGGATTCCCCATGTTGGAACACGCTTCCCTCGATATTTTTTCGCATAATCAGGCCGCCTGGGATCGCCAGGCCGAGCAGGCCGGCCCGTGGTCGCAACCAGTGGACGCCGCCGCCATCGCCGCCGCGCGCGCCGGCGATCATCAGGCGCGGCTGACGCCGGGACCGCTGCCAGCCGGCTGGCTGGATCAGGTGGCCGGCTGGCGTATTCTGTGCCTGGCCAGCGGCGGCGGTCAGCAGGGCCCGCTATTGTCGGCGGCAGGGGCGGTGGTCACAGTGTTCGACGCCTCCGAGCAGCAACTGGAGCGCGATCGGTTGGTGGCGCGGCGCGAAGGGCTGACGCTGACGATGGAGCAGGGCGATATGCGCGATTTGTCGCGCTTCGCCGACGCCGGCTTCGACTGTGTGTTCCACCCGATTTCCAATCTCTATGTGCCGGACGTGCGTCCGGTGTGGCGCGAGTGCTTCAGGGTGTTGCGCCCGGGCGGGCGCTTGCTCAGTAGTTTTTTCAATCCGGCGGCCTTTATCGGCGACCGCGACCCGGCGTATGCGCGTCAGGGTCTGATTCGGCCGCGCTACCCAGCGCCGTATTCCGATCTGCGCGATCTGGAGCCGGCGGCGTTGGCCGCCAAACGGGCCGGCGGCGAGGCGCTGGTGTTCGGCCATAGTCTGGCCGAGCAGATAGGTGGCCAGTTGGAGTCCGGCTTTTTGTTGGCGGGTTTCCACGAGGAGATGCAGCCGACGCCGCGCTTCGTCATCGACGGCTATCTGCCGGCCTTCATCGCTACTTGGGCGAGCAAGCCGGAGGCCGCGGGCGGCGTGTCGTCATAGCGGCCGCGCCGGCCGGCTTACCCGGCGGGGTGCAGCCTGCTGTTCAGATAGCGTTCGCCGCGGCGGCGCAGCGGCGGCGGCGCCAGTTTCAGCCATTGGTTGAAATGCAGGCCCAGCAAGGTGTTGTTGCCGGCTTCTTCCTGTAGCGCGATGGCCAGGCTGTCGTAGACCGGGTCGTCGTCGTGGAGGTCGTCGGCGCTGGCTTGGGAGAAGCTGTCGGCGTTCGCGTTCCAGCGGCAGTCCGCGCCCAGGCGCAGTCCATAGCCGCGCGGCAGGCCGGAGGCGAGCAGGCGCGCGTATTGACGCTCGAAGCCATCGGGATCGAACAGATAGCTGTCGCTGTGCAGCCAGCGGCCGTCCAGCCGCGCTTGCACCAGGCCGTGGAACAGGTGTTCCGGCAGGCACAGGTAGACCGGGGCGGGCACGGCGTGGCGGAGGATGCGTTTGTCCAGCCGCACGAAGCGCAGCCGCGCCGGGATGCCGGCAGTGGTCAGCAGCGCGCGCAGCAGGTCGCCCTGGGCGTTGCAATGGCCGCGCCCCAAGGCCAGCGTGCGCTCCGGCGTGACGGTTTCAAACTGGCTGGTGAAGCCGAAGCGCACATGGCCGCGCACGAAGTCGTGCAAGGCGCGGCAGTAGTCGTGGTCGTTGTCTGGGGAGGCGTCGAGTTGCACCTGGCGCAGGGTTTCGCTCAGGCTCAGCCCGGCGCGAGGCACTGGGCGGACGGGGTCTGGCTGGTGGCTTGGGTGCATGGAATGCTCTATCGGCCTAGGTTAGCCATATTGAATATTCTGGGGCGGGGATTGTCAATGCACAGTTTGATGACGTCGGGGCGGAAAAGCCGCCAGCCTGGAAGAGAGGCCGGCGGCGAGCGTTCTGCGCCTAAGAGTCTGTTCATCATCTGCTGCGCTTCGTGAGGCGTGACACGGTGAGTGCCGCTTCGAAATGCTCATGTACCACTTGACCATTCCGCTTTCTCAGCGGTTTTCGCCTTGTCTCGCCCTTGCTCGCGAGACTTTAGAACAGGCTCTAAGAAACGCGCTAAGCGCCGATCAAACGTGCAGCAGCAGGAAGCGACGCTCCCACGGGCTGATCACGTCAAAGTACTCCCGGTACTCGGCTTCCTTGATGGCGCTGTAAGTGCGGATGAAGTGTTCGCCGAACAGATTGGTCAGCGGTTCGCACTTGAGCAGCATGTCGATGGCGTCGTCCAGGTGGCGCGGAAGTTGGTGAGGCTGCTCGTAGGCGCTGCCGGTCAGCGGTTCGGACGGCATCAAGCCCTGTTTCATGCCCAGGTAACCGCAAGCCAGACTGGCGGCGATGGCCAGATAGGGGTTGACGTCGACGCCGGCCAGACGGTTTTCCACCCGCCGCGCCTGAGGGTCCGAGTGCGGCACGCGCAGACCGCAGGTGCGGTTGTCGTAGCCCCAGGACAGGTTGATCGGCGCCGAGGTGTAGCGGCTCAGCCGGCGGTAGGAGTTCACATAGGGCGCGAAGAAGGGCATGGCCGGCGGCAGATAGTTTTGCAGACCGCCGATGAAATGGAAGAATTTCTGCGAGGGCTGGCCGTCCTTCAGGCTGAAGATGTTTTTGCCGCTGTCCTTGTCCACCACGCTCTGGTGCAGGTGCATGGCGCTGCCGGGCTGGCCCTGCATCGGCTTGGCCATGAAGGTGGCGTACATATTGTTGCGGATCGCCACTTCGCGCACGGTGCGTTTGAACAGGAAGACCTGGTCCGCCAGCGCCAGCGGGTCGCCGTGGTCCAGATTGATTTCCATCTGGGCGGTGCCCATTTCGTGGATCAGGGTGTCCAGTGCCAGCCCCTGAGCCTCGCACCAGTCGTACATCACGTCGAAGATGCCGTCGTATTCGTTGACAGCGTCGATGGAGAAGCTCTGCATGCCCGCTTCGGTGCGTTTGGTGCGGCCTACCGGCGGGCGCAGCGGGATGTCTTCGTCCGGTTGGATTTCCACCAGGTAGAACTCCATTTCCGGCGCCACCACGGCTTTGAGGCCTTCGTCTTCGTACAGTTTGAGGATGCGCTTGAGCACGTTGCGCGGCGCCAGGTCCACCGGGCGGCCGTCGAAAAAGGCGCAATCGTGGATGATCTGGGCGGTGGGCTCCAGGTTCCACGGCACTGGGCGCAGGGTGCTGGCGTCCGGGATCAGCCGCATGTCGGGGTCGGCGATGGAGGTGAAGTCCTGGTCCGGGTAATCCCCGGTCACGGTCATGGAGAGCACGGCTTCCGGCAGGCGCAGGCCTTCGGCCGGATTGTATTTATGGCGCGGCACGATTTTGCCGCGGGCGAGCCCGGTCATGTCCGGGATCAGGCATTCCACTTCGGTGATGCGATTGTCGTCCAACCATTTGTTGATTTGTTCTGCGTTATTCATAAACCCTCTGTTGTCATGTGTGCGCGCCCGAGCTGCTGTCGCGCTGGGCGTTGTGCCGCAAGGTATGCGGCCGCTGCGCTTGTACTAAAAATAATCTACGGTCCAGTGTGCGGCCGCCGGGGCTGCGCGGGCAGGCGGGACGGGGCTGGAATCGGGCCCATTGATGGATCGGCAATCCGGGTGCTCCTCTCTGATTTGATAAAACGGCAATGCCGTTTTGAATGGGATTCATCGTTCTTGGTTCGAAATGTTCAATATTTTGAACGAATGCATGCTAGTACCGGCGCGTGGACATTCGCAATGATTATTGACTGAATGTTGGCCAGCTGTTGGTTTGCGGCAACAGGGAAATCTGCCACGGGGACTGTTAAGACCTCTTTATGAGTATTAGAATTAGACGATATGGAAAACGATACCGAACAGATAAGACCCGCTTCAGATTCCAACTCGCCATCGCCGAAACCGCGCCGCCGCTGGCTGCGCTGGGCGGCGGTCCCCATTGTGTTGTTGGCCTTGTTCTGGGGGTTCCTGGGCTGGCTGGCGCCGGGCATGATCAGCGACGCGGCCTCCAAATGGGCGCAGGGCATAGGCCGCACGCTGAGCATGGGCGAGGTGAAGATCACGCCTTGGGAGATGTCGCTGGAGATAAGGGATCTCAAGCTGAGCGAGGGCGACGGCCGGCCGCTGTTCGCGGTGAAGCGGGCGTATCTGAACCTGGACCCGTCCATGCTACTGATCGGCCGCTGGCAGGCTCAGGAGTTTTCCTTGGACGAACCGAGGCTGGCCTTGGCGCGCAACCGTGCCGGTCAGTGGAACTGGGCCCATTTCGTCGCCGACGCCGCCGGGCCGGCCAAGCCCGAAGGCGGATCGGACAAGCTGCCGCGGCTGTTGATCAAGGCCTTGAACATCCGCAACGGCCAGGCGCAGTTGTCGGACCGGCTGGGCGGCGACGAGCGCTTCACCATGGTGCCGCTCAATCTGTCGCTGGTGGACCTGTCCACGCTGCCGGAAAACGGCAGCTACACGATGCAGGCGGCCTTGACCGACGGCACCCGTTTCAACTGGAAGGGCAGCATCAATCTGCAACCGCTGAAGTCCGACGGCGAGGCGCAGATGGCGGAGCTGCCGCTGGCCTCGATCTGGCCTTATGTGCAGCCGCATTTCAACACCGCAGCGCCGGAAGGCCGTTTGTCCGTGTCGGCGCGCTACCATTTTGAAATGTCCGGCAAAACGCCGGAGCTGACGGTGTCTCCGTTCCGCGCCAGCCTGCTGCGCTTCGCGTTGAAAGCGCCGGGTGGCCGCAGCGAACTGACGATTCCGGAAGTCCGCGTCGAAGGCGGCGCGCTGGACTTGGCGCGTTCAATGTTGAAAGTGCAGTCCATCGAGCTGGACCAGGGCCTGGCGATGGCCGGGCGCGACCGCGACGGAACGGTGGATTGGCAAAAGGCGATTCCGGCCGCGCCGGCTGTCGCCAAGCCTCAGCCGGCGGAAGCGCCGCTGCCGTGGTTGGTGAACATCGAGGCGATCAAGCTGCGCAACTGGCGCGTGAGCTACGCCGATCAGGGTTTCCGCCAGCCGCTGGCGCTGGAGGCCAAGCTGCCGCTGTTGTCCGGCCGCTTCGCCTTGTCGCCGGATCATGGCTTCGCGCTGACGGGCATGCTGGCGCGGCTGGACGAGCTCAAGCTGGGCGCGCAAGGCGCGGAACCGGTTTTGAGCATGGCCAGCGCGGAACTGGCGTCCAGCCAGTTATTGCAACAAGGCCGCCGCATCGAGCCGGGCAAGCTGACGCTGAGCGGCCTTGAGGCCAAGGTGGAGCGCGACCGCGCCGGCCAGATCAATCTGGCCCGCTTGTTCGAGTCCGCCGGCCGTGCCAAACCTGTCCCCCCGCCGACGCGCGCTCAGAGCGAGGCGGCGCCGGCCTGGAAATTCTCTTATCCGGAAATGGAGTTGCGCGACAGCCAGTTGAGCTGGACCGACCGCGGCCTGCCCAAACCGGTGAGCGTGGCCTTGTCCGGCCTGGGCGGCATGGTGGAGGTGGACGACGGCCAGCGGCTGGCGGTGGACCTGGCCGGCAAGCTCAACGGCGGCAAGCTGGCGGCCAAGGCCGATATCGACGCCTCCGCCGGAGCGCTCAAGGGCAAGTTGCGCGCTGACGGGGTGCAGCTGGCGCCGTTGGCGCCCTACGCCTTGAGCGGCACGCCGCTGCGTTTTGGCGGCGGCGCGCTGTCGGCGGATTTGAACCTGGATGTTGGCGCCCGCGGCTGGCGTGTCGGCGGCTCAGCCGGCGTGACGCGGCTGGCGGTGTACGAGCCGGGCGAGAAATTGCCCTTGCTGGGCTGGCGCGATCTGCAAGTACGCGGCCTCAGCGCCCAAGGCATGCCGCTGAAAGTGGCGATTAACGATGTGCGGCTGCAAGCGCCGGCGGGGCGACTAGTACTGGACGAGAAACGCGAGCTCAACGTGGCCCGGCTGTTTGCCGGCCAAGGGGGCGCCAAGCCGGCCGCGCCCAAGGCTAAGCCGGGGCCGCTGCCGTTGGTGGAGGTGAAGTCCATTCACGTGCAGGGAGGCCGGGTGCAGTTCGCCGACCACGGCATGAAACCGGACTTCGCCACCGATATGCACAATCTGCGAGGCTCCATCCAGAACCTGTCCACCCGCGCCAATCGGCGCGGCAACATCACGCTGGACGGCGACGTGGACCAGTTTGGCGACGTCAAGGTGCGCGGCGCGCTGTCGCCGCTGGCGCCCACCGACAACACCGACATCACGCTGGCCTTCCGCAATATCTCCATGGGCACGTTGAACCCGTATTCGATGAACTTCGCCGGCTGGCAGGTCAAGGACGGCCGCTTGTCGGTGGATCTGCGCTACCTGCTGGAGCAACGCCAGCTCAAGGGTGAGAACCGGGTGGTGATTGATTCCCTGCAACTGGGCGACGAGCTGCCGGACAGCGAGTACAAGGGCCCGCGGCTGCCGTTGCGGCTGGCGGTGGCTATTTTGGAGGACAGCGATAAACGCATCGATCTGGACTTGCCGGTGGCCGGGAGCCTGGACGATCCGCAGTTCAGCTACGGCAAGATCATCTGGAAAGCCATCGTCAACGTGGTGACCAAGGTGGTGACCGCGCCGTTCCGCGCATTGGGCGCCTTGCTGGGCGGCGAGGGCTTCGACGATATCCGCTTCGTGGCCGGCGAGGCCAATGTGACGCCGCCGGAGCGCGAGAAGCTGGTCAAGGTGGCTGGGCTGATGGTGAAGCGGCCCAAGTTGATGCTGTCGATCAGCGGCGGCTACAACGCCAACGCGGACCGCAAGGAGATGGCGCGCGCGCAAACCGATCTGGCGATCTTCGCCGCCGCCGGTCATCAGCTGGGAGCCGGCGAGCCGCTGCCGCAGCCGGACATGCAGGACGGCGAAATCCTGTCCGCGGTGAAATCGGTGTACGGCAAGCAGATCGGCCGCTTCAAGCTGCTGGGCCACACGCTGAAGCCGGGCGGACCGTCCGGAGCGGCCTTGGGCAAGCTGTTGCGGGACGAGTTGATCGCCGCGCAGAACATCACCGACGCCAGCCTGCAGCAATTGGCCAAGCAACGCGCCGCCAATGCGCGCGCGGCCATGATCAAGACCGACCCGGCCCTGCAGGAACGCATCCAGTTGGGCGAGCCGGTCAAGGTCTCCGCCGGCCGCGACGGCGTGCCGCTGGAGGTGAAACTGAAGACGCCGTGAGGCGACGGCCGCGCGTCGTGTTTTTGCCCATGACAATAGGGAAAAACGGCGGCGGGGTGGAATAGCGCTTGATATGTGTCAACGAACGGCGTAACTACATATAGTGTAATACGCCGTTTTTCTTTTCCAGATGTTGCGTATTGGACGTGTCGAAACCTTTTGCGGCCCACACGGTCCATTGCATGCTGGAAGGGGGCCGCCCTGGCCGCCGCAGGCCGCAACTCAAGAGGAACCGGGAACCATGAAGCAGGAAAACATCGCCGCCATGACCGAGCAGGATATCTCCCGCGAGGTATTGCTGGAAAAATACGCCAAGAACGGCGAACACAGCGTGAGCGAAGTGCGCCTGCGCGTGGCCAAGGCGCTGGCGGCGCTGGAAAGCGACCCGGCGCGTTTCGAGCCGCTGTTCTATCAAGCGCTGGAAAACGGCTTTATTCCCGGCGGCCGCATCAATTCCGCCGCCGGCACCGATTTGCGCGCCACCTTGATCAATTGCTTTGTGCAGCCGGTGGGCGATTCGGTGTCCGAAACCGAAAACGGCAAGGTGGGCATTTACGAGGCGCTGCTGCAGGCCGCGGAAACCATGCGCCGCGGCGGCGGCGTCGGCTACAACTTCTCGCGCATCCGCCCCAAGGGCGCGCGGGTCAAGGGCACCAACAGCCGCGCGTCCGGCCCGGTGTCCTATATGCGGGTGTTCGACCGCAGCTGCGAGACGGTGGAGTCCGCCGGCGCGCGTCGCGGCGCGCAGATGGGGGTGCTGGATATTTCTCACCCGGACGTGGAGGAATTCATCCACGCCAAGGACCAGGGCGATTTGCGCAATTTCAACATCTCGGTGGGCGTGTCCGACGACTTCATGCGCGCCGTGGAAGCGGACGCCGCCTGGGAACTGACCCATGCGGTGGAGCCCTCGTCCGACGCCTTCCCCGGCAGCTACCAGCGCGAGGACGGCCTGTGGGTCTACCGCGCCGTGCCGGCGCGTGAACTGTGGCGGCAGATCATGGCTTCCACCTATGACCACGCCGAGCCGGGCGTGCTGTTCATGACCCGCATCAACCAGGACAACAATCTGTCCTATTGCGAGGTGATTGAATCCACCAACCCCTGCGGCGAGCAGCCGCTGCCGGATTACGGCTGCTGCGACCTGGGCTCCATCAATTTGTGCCGCCATGTGCGCCAGCCGTTTGGCGATAAGCCCAGCTTTGATTTCAAGAGCTTCGAGAAAGTGGTGCGCATGTCGGTGCGCATGCTGGACAATGTGCTGGACCTGACCGTGTGGCCGCTGGAGGAGCAGCAGCGCGAGGCCCAGGCCAAGCGCCGCGTCGGCCTGGGCTTCACCGGCCTGGGCGACGCGCTGATCATGCTGAAGATACGCTATGACAGCGAGGAGGGCCGCCGTTTCGCCAGCCGCATTTCCGAGGCGATGCGTGACGCCGCCTACGACGCCTCCGTGGATCTCGCCATCGAGAAAGGCGGTTTTCCGCTGTTCGACGCCGACGCCTACCTGGCCGCTCCGCATTGCGCCAGCCGTTTGCCGGAGGCGATCAAGGCGCGCATCCGCAAGCATGGCATTCGCAACTCGCACCTCTTGTCCATCGCGCCCACTGGCACCATTTCGCTGGCCTTCGCCGACAATGCCTCGAACGGCATCGAGCCGCCGTTCTCCTGGTTCTACACCCGCAAGAAGCGCATGGCCGACGGCAGCCAGCAGGAATATCTGGTGGAAGACCACGCCTACCGCGTCTACCGGATGCAGGGCGGGGACACCAACGCCCTGCCGGACTACTTCGTCTCCGCGCTGGAAATGAGCGCGCTGGACCATATGCGCATGGTGGCGGCGGTGGCGCCCTATATCGACACCGCCATCTCCAAGACGGTGAACGTGCCGGGCGATTATCCGTTCGACGATTTCGAAAGCCTGTATCTGGAAGCCTGGCGCGCCGGACTGAAGGGGATTACCACCTACCGGCCCAACAGCGTGCTGGGTTCGGTGTTGTCGGTGGAGCCGGCCAAGCCCAGCGCCGCCACGCCGCAGGACTTGTCCGGCAGCGGCGACGGCGATCCGGACCGCCGCGTGGTGCTCAACACCGCGCCGACGCCGGCCTTGTCCAGCTTGAAGTGGCCTAACCGGCCCAAGCTGAAGGAAGGCAACCCGTCGTGGACGTTCATGGTGGAAGGGGACGCCGGCGACTTCGCCGTGGTGGTGGGCCATGTGGAGAACGGCCGAGTGTCGCCGTTTGAATGCTGGGTCAACGCCACCGAGGAACAACGCGGGCTGGGCGCGGTGGCTAAAACCCTGTCCATGGACATGCGTTGCCGCGATCACGGCTGGCTGGCCGCCAAGCTGGATGCGTTGTCGCACACCAACGGCGACAAACGCTATGTATTCGACCTGGGCGAGCGCACCGTCTACGCCACCTCGGCCTCGGCGGCCCTGGGCCAGGTGGTGCGCCACCGCGTCGAGCAACTAGGGGCGTTGCCGGCGGATCAAAACGAGCCGACGCCGGTGATGGACGCGCTGTTCGCGCGCAAGGAGCCTAAATCCGGAACCGACGGCACCATGAGTTGGTCGGTGGACGTCAGCAACCCGCAAACCGGCGACGACTTTGTGCTCTTCATCAAGGAACTGGTGCTGCCCAACGGCCAGCGCCGGCCGTATTCGATGTGGCTGGCCGGCGCTTACCCGCGAGAGCTGGACGGCCTGTGCAAGATGCTGAGCCTGGACATGCGGGTGATAGACCCGGCCTGGATCGGCCTCAAGTTGCGGAAGCTGCTGAGCTACGCCGAGCCGCAGGGCGATTTCTTCGCCCGCATCCCCGGCGTGGAGAAGTCGCAGAGCTGGCCGTCCACCGTCGCCTATCTGGCGCAACTGATCATCCATCGCTACGCGATGCTGGGGGTGTTGACCGAGGAGGGCGTGCCGCTGGAAGAGATGGGGGTGATGGTGCCTGAGCAAAGCGACCTGTTCAGCCCGGAAGCCAGCGCCGCCTTGAAACAGGTGCCGGGCAAGCCCTGCCCGGAGTGCGGCAACCACGCCTTGATCAAGAAGGATGGCTGCGAGTTTTGCACCGCCTGCGGTCACGTAGGCGCTTGCGGTTGAGCTTGAGACGGGTTGATTGACGACAATGGTGTGAGTGACAGCATAAGCTGCGACTTTGCCACCATAAGCTGCGACTTTTGCCGCCATAAGCTGCGACTAAAGATATTTTCGCTTCCGCTGTAGTTTTATGACAATGACCTAATGTCTTTTGGTCGTGGGGCATTTTCTTGTTGGCGATGGATTTCCCCGCGAGAAAAAGCTCGGCAACCCAAAGGATGCGCCGAGCTGATTGAAAGTTCACCTGCTGGCACTGGAGAGGGGCCAGAGGCCAAGGTTCTAAGTATTGACGGCGACAAGTATCAGGCTTAGCACCTCAGCGTGCGGGTCTTGCATTGATCCCGGGATTGGCTTCGAAGGCCAGAACCGACAGCAGGTGACCGGCCTGTTGCGGACATACGGAGTCGCTAAATCTTCTGCTCAAAGTGCGGCTGGTGTGAATTGAAATGCTGCCCTCAACATTTAGTTCAACGGCGGCCGAACGATGCGCTCAATTCAGAGCGTCGAGCGATTTTAGGCATCCGCTGTAACGTACTGTTAGGCGAAGTCAGAACGGTAACCGGAACTATATATCAGTAAATTGTTCATCATGCTGATGATTTATCTGGGGAAAATCGTCATGAGAAGACGGCGTAGTAAAGATCGCTTGTGTAAAGTACTTAGTCTTTCGACTAGTAGTGGTCATCTAGTTGAGAGGTTCACTGCTGACGCTCGACGTAGCCTAGAGGCTGTTCATCGGCCTTTTCGGCCATTCGGTCTCGCTGAGGTGAACGACAGGTTTGAGAGGTTGAGCTGACTTTTCCGTGACTACGAAAAATGTGGCGATTTGGTCTAGGCTACCCAAATCGACAATGGGCCGAAGATGGCGCGCGTCATGCTTTCGAAACCTATGGCAACTGCGCGGTTCCCTACCATTGCGACCGGTGAGGATCCTGGCATTTGTGCCCGGCTAATAGGTACACACCCGGACATTACTGCCACGACTGCTCGAAGCAGGCCTACGCCTCAGAAGATGCTGTCGAGTTACGTGCTCTCATTCTGGAACGAAAGCAAGGAACCTTGCTTAGTGTGTATGAGTGCCCCTACGGTGAAGGGTGGCACCTGATGAGCAAGGTTTGAATATAGTGTGTAACGGGGTGGGTCGTACTTGACTCGCTCCACTTCGATGCCGCGGCAGTGAAGTCGGAGGAGGAGCGTGTACTGAATTTTGTGTAAATTAACATTTGTAGAGCACTATGTGGCCGGGCGGCGTTGTAATCGAGACGTCAAGCCTCAATTTTCAGCCGGACTTCAAGCAGATTAGGGAATGATCCACATCAATCCAGACGGCTTCCCAGTCCCAGGTATCGATCACTGTCAGGGTCCGAATCCGCCTGCCATTCCATAGGATATCGACGGCGAAGTCCATCGACTCGCTCGGAGATCCGGTGGCGAGCCATCAACTGCTTGGCCGCTGCACACCGAGCAGCAGGCCTACTTAGTTTTTTCAAGCACTTCTTTCAGCATCTCGATTTCGAGCGCCTGGTTGGCTACCAAGCGCTTCAGCTGGGCGTTTTCTTCCTCTAGGGAAGGGCTGAACAAGCGGCCGCGCGAACAGAAATGCAATTTCTCGCAGGTACTTCAACTGCTATAAATCCGCTGATTTCAGACCGCCCGACATGAGGATGACCGGACGTCTCTGGTCATCTCCCTTTCAGCCACCCGCCAGTAAGCCCTTTCGCGCCAACCAGATGTTCGCCAGCCCGAACAGCGTCATCAGTTGTGCGGTGTTCTTCTTCAAACCGCGGTAGCGTGTTTTCAGGTAGTCAAACTGCTGCTTGATGACCCCAAACGGATGCTCCACTTTGGCCCGAATCTTGGCTATGACCGTTTCTCCCAGCTGGATCTGCCGGTCATCGGCAGAATCGGTCAGCACTTTGCGCTGGCCGGGCCTCATTGCGATCCACCAGCGCAATGCTCACAATTGGTGTTCGGCTCGCTTGTGCACGCCAGTAAAGCCGGCGTCGCCAAACACATCGACCTCCTCGTCGTGCAGCAACTGATGGACCACCGTGACATCCGCCACATGGGGGGCGGTGCCGGCCACGTGATGCACCAGGCCGGACTGGGCATCGACGCCGATATGGGTCTTCATGCCAAAGTATCACTGATTGCCCTTCCTGGTTTGATGCATGTCCGGATCGCGCTTGCCATGGGCATTCTTGGTCCAGCTGGGCACGTGGATCAGGGTGGCATCGACGATGGTACCTTGCTTCAACATCAGCCCTTTGTCGCAGAGATGCTGATGGATGGCAGCAAACAGGGCGTGGGTCAGCTGGTGCTTCTCCGTAAGATGGCGGAAGTTCAGCAGGGTAGTTTCGTTTGGGATGGCATCCAGGGAGAGGCTGGCGAACTGGCGTATGGAGGCGATCTCGTACAAGCTTTCCTCCATGGCGGGATCGGACAGGCTGTACCACTGCTGTAGGCAGTAGACGCGCAGCATGGCGGACAACGGGTAGGGTCGGTGACCGTTGCCGGGCTTGGGGTAAACCGGAGCGATGACCGCTTCGAGCTGAGCCCAAGGCATGACCTGATCCATCTTGGCCAGGAGGATTTCGCGGTGGATGCGTTTTTTCTTGGTGGCGAATTCGAGATCGGTGAAGGTCAGTTACTGTCGCATGGCGGCGTCCTGAGTCAGGTTGGGGTTGAATGTGATTTACGGGAAGGCTGAGGACTTGTTCAGTCCCTCCCTCGCTGCTTCAGCGCTTGGCCTCCGACACTTCCATGCCGTCAAACTTACTGCGCTAGTTGTAGAACGTCGCATCGGAGATACCGTGCTTACGCTACAGCTAAGCTACTGGGAAGCCGGCCTCGGCTTCCTTAAGGATGGCAATGATCTGTGCTCTGGTATATCGAGGCTTCCGCTCGAGAGGCTCCTTTAGCTTTCTTATGTTTGGTATACCTGTCGGGGGGAAGGTCAGGGCGATTCACTGAACAGTCCAGGAAAATTTAAGTGTTCACCGATTTTTTTTTGCGAGAAAAAGACAATAATTATTGTAATGCTTGCGAACATGCTAAGCAGACTAAATCTTGGATCATCTCCCTTGTAGTAGTTAGTCCCCACTTTAAGGGAGGCGTTGCCTCCCTTTTTTTTTATTTTTTATTAAGTAATAAAATGCATAAAAAATCAAATGATTTAATCTTAATGGTTTTAAAAAAACAACTAGAAGTTATTGCCGATGAGGGGGGGTATATATCTGCAAAGCTTTTATACCTATCTGATGCGATATTAAGATCGGGCCATCAAAAATTCAAACCAATTGCGCTCACCTCTGAAGGAACTAAAGTAATTTATAAAGTTGCGACAGGTACAACATTTCAAAATGATAGTGTTGTTTTCTTGACTAAACAAGAGATTTCATTGTTACTAACACATTTGACAAGCCTAAACTCTTAGGATCGCAAAACCCAAATAAGGGCAAGCTATAAGGAGCAAGTTAGCCCAGTAATTTACGAATGGCTGTCATTATCACATTTTTTTCAGATTGCGTTAAGTATATATATTTATTTCCAGCTGAATGATCAACGCATTTTTTTAAGGCTTGAATTGCCTTTAAACCGGATTTTGTTTCGAAGAGCTCTGACTGTTTTAATAGCTTATCAAGCTCTTCTAGCTCTTGTACTTTAAAAATAGATTTTTGATGACACCTCTTAACAAAGTAATTGTTCACAGCATGGCCCATATGATCAACCCAAATCCCTAAATAAAATTTAATTATAAAGAAAATCTCTAGCTTGTCGTTCAGGGAATACTTAAAAAGCGGTTTGTGTAGTCGTTTTTGTAGTTGTAAAAAATTTTATTGCCGGCAAAAAAATTTTTGCTAATATTAATATATCTAGGTCAAAATTTAGCTGACGCAGCCATGATAAATAAAATTTATGAAAATATAAATATAATGCGCACATCTGCGTACTGGATATGTGCAGTATTTTCATTGTTGCTTTTTTTGTCCTTGATTTATATTTTGAAGCAAGAAAATAATCAACAAAAGCATTCTTTAGAAAAGCAATTTATTTCATATGAAGAAAAAATCAAATCTAACCTAGAGCAGAGAGAAAACACTATACTTAGCTTTAAATACACTTTGGAAGAACTTAATGCAAGTAAATTTGCACCTGTTCATCTAATTAAAAAAAATATAACGATTGAAAAAGCAGAAAAATCTGGGTACGCATTTTTTCCTTTAATACTCAAAGAAAAAAGTAAAAAAAACCAAAGCAATGATTTAGATGCTTTTGCTGCCATGGTATTTTTTATCTATGGAGTAGAAGAACATAGGTTTAAGTATATTCAAAATATGTATTTATTGGATATTAATAGTGGCGACGTTGTTTTTTTTCCTTTCTATATAAAGCAAGGTAAAAAAATAGCAAAAAACGACAGCGAAAAAAAAATACTTTTAAAGAGGTTAAGTGACACTTATAAATCAAATGAAAATATTTCATATTTTATTGATCATCCTAATAGTGTAGTAAGCTTTCCTCCAGATATAGGAATGACTGGGTTATCAAAAATCACTATGATGACAGCAATCCATTCAAAAAGTGGAGTAGATGCTTATTTAGTGATAGATTTTTCTGCGGATTCCATCTGGCGTGGAGTAGATTTACATCATGGTCTTTTGTCCTTAGTTTCACCTAACTCAGGATATACCCTTTCTAAAAAAAGTAACGTTTCACCAGAAAGTAATTCGCAAAATAATTTTTACTTGTTTTTTGATTTCGTAGAAAAAATAGATGCATACTTAAATAAAAAACTAAAGAATTATAGTATAGAAACAACCCTACAGCCATATGGCTGGAGGTTGAGTTATACTCAAAATCTTGATTTGATTAAGCACGGAGCAGAAGCCGGAATACATTGGTTGTTTTTGATATTTCTGCTAATTTCTCTAATTTTGTTAGTCTTTGCTATATTAATAGAAAAAAAAATACTAAAGCCAAGTTTAATTAGTACTAAGCTTTTGGAAGATACCTTAATTTTAAATGATAAGCTGTTCCAGCTTGCACCAGTTGGGTTATATGTTTTTGAAAAAAATAGTAATAAAGAGCTCAAGTCAAATGCTTCTGCTAAAGAGTTTTTAAAAAATATAACAGAGGCAGAAAAAAACTATTTTTTTATTAAAATCGCGGACGAGCTTAATAAAATATCCAACCAAACTTATACTGGTCAAATTACTTTTCAAACATTGCTTAATGAAGAAGTGGTTTGGGAAGTTAAGGCTGTCGAAATTAAACAAGACAACTTTCCTGCTATTTTTTGTGTTTTACGCGACATTAGCGAAATTATAAAAAAACAAAAAGCGTTAAATACATTGGCGCTAAAAGCAGATGCTTCAAATAAAGCGAAATCATTATTTTTGGCGACAATAAGCCACGAGATTAGAACCCCGCTAGGTAGTGTAATAAATGGCTTGGAGTTGCTGAGCTATTCCACATTAACAAAAGCACAAAAAAATCAATTAGATCTAGTTGCTCAATCATCTTTAATGTTATATGCCCTTATTAACGATATTTTAGATTTTAGTAAACTAGAAGCTGGTTCTATTTCGATTAAGAAAGAACTGTGTGATGCTAGGGCTGTAGTTGAGATGTGCGTGCAACGGCTACTACATATGGCAAAAAATAAAGCGTTGGATATATTTTGTTTTATAGATCCAAAATTTCCTTCAGAAGTTTCTATAGATAAAATGCGCTTTGAGCAAATAATAAATAATCTACTTAGTAATGCTATTAAATTCACTGAAAAAGGGCGCGTTGCAGTTTTTTTAAACTTTCATAAAGAGTCAGATGGTGATGGTATTATTTATTTAAAAGTTGCAGATACTGGAATAGGGATTTCACCTCAAGAAAAAGAAAAGCTATTTCAGCCATTTGTGCAAATAGAAAACGAGCTTCAAAATTACCACCCTGGAACTGGGCTTGGGCTGTCGATTTGCTCGAAATTAACAGAGTTGCTTCATGGCAAATTAAAAATACTTAGTGAAGTTGGACTTGGTACATCAGTAACTGTATCTATTCCTGCGGAAATGCAAACAGGGCAAGTTGAAAAAAAATTACAGGGTATATCTGTCGGGTTACTGTTATCTAATGATTTTGAGTTTCAATATTATGTAAAGGAATTACTGGAGTCTTTTGGTGCTTTTGCTGTATTAATCAATTCTAACGATATACCAAATGATTTAGACGTACTTCTTTGTGATGAAAAAAAAGAATACAGGGAGAAAGAAGTTGATATCGTATTATCTCAAAATGCGCCCTTGCAACCTGACTGGAATGAAAATCCAATTTATGTTTCTTTTTTCTCTCGAGAAGCCATTGTACAAAGCATCCGAGTTGCAGCTGGATTAGATTTACTAGAATCAAGTAGTGAAGAGAAAAAAGATTTTTCTAAAGTTAACCAATCTTTAAAAGTGTTAGTCGCAGAGGATCATGTAATTAGCCAGCAAATAATTAAACAGCAGTTGGAACTGCTAAATCAAAAAGTTTTTATTGTTGGTAATGGCAAAGAAGCTTTGTCAGTTTTGAGCAAGAAAAAAATTGATCTAATCCTAACAGATATTCATATGCCTGTCATGAATGGCTTTGAGTTATCTGCGCTAGTTCAAAGCCTTGATCCAGCCCCGCCTGTTTATGGGATGACTGCCGATTTAAATGAAGAGGTTCAATTTGAGGCAGAAAAAGCTGGTATGTCATCGTGCTTTTCTAAGCCATTAAATCTAGATCAATTGGCAGGGATATTAAAAACCATCTCTGAAAACATGTTTGTGCCAACGCAAATTATAAATCAAGGTTTTAATTTTGACGAAAAAACATCTGCTGCGCTTAAAGAAGATATATTGTTTTTAGATGCAGCATTATCGGCAAATGATCAAAGCTGTTTTATTTCGAGATTGCATTCACTAGTAGGGGCTTTGTCTGTGATGGGAGCGTCTACCACCGCAATCCAAGCTGAAAAATTATTGAAAAAGTCGCAGATATCTAATGGCTTTGTTAAAAGGGCAGATTGGGAAAGTCTTAAAGAAAACATAATTGCATTGCTAGTGGAGAAGTAAATGTCGGCTGATTTTTTAGTTGTGTTTTTTAAAGGTAAAACATATGATCAAAATAATAGTCGCAGATGATCACCCTATCGTGTCTAATGGTTTGCAAAGCATGATAGAGCGAGATATTCAAATGAAAGTTGTTGGATTAGCTGAAAATTCGACTGTCTTATTTGGGTTGCTAAAAGAAAAAGAATGTCATGTAATAGTTGTTGATTACTCTATGCCAGGAGATCAAAAACAGACGGATGGAATGGAGATGCTTAAGCAGTTGCGTATGAAACATGCGGACAAAGCACTAGTACTTTTTACTACAATGGACAACCCTGGCATTATCGCTAGTTTAATAAAATTTGGAATATCAACAATTGTTAGTAAAAAAGATCCCTTGGATTATTTACATGCAGCGATTATCAGTGCTGTTAATGGGCGATCCTTTATTTCCCCTAGTATTAGTCAGCTTTTTAGTGTCGGCTCAACAGGCGAAGATAGTGGAGGAATAAAACTATCCAAAAGAGAACTAGAGGTTTTAAGGCTTTGTGCTCAAGGATTAACACTTGTAAGCATAGCGCGCCGTTTAAATAGAAGTGATAGGACTATCAGCTCTCAAAAAAGTATAGCAATGAGAAAGCTGGGATTAAGAAATGATTACGAACTATATCAATATGCAATTTCTACAGGGTTAATAGAGAAGAAATAATTGATCTCTATGCTAAATAAAGTTTTTGAGTGGTGTAAAAATGATTTTTATTTGAGGTTTGTATGGAAGCAAAAAAAATTTTATCTTCTATGACTTTGACAGAGTTAAGATTGTTGTATGTTGAAGTGGAGGCTGAAATAATTTCTAAGGCAAAAAAAGATAAATGCATTGCCGGGAATTTAAATTTAAGTGAAAAAAATAACTATGCAGAGCATAGTGAGAGATTTAAACCCAAAAAAAGCTATATTTGAAAAATAAATATCAAAATATATGTAAACCAAAACAAACTTGGGGGGCGGCGGGCCAGACGCTAAAGCCACTAACAAAAAACGACAGGACAAGTTTGTGCCAAAGCTTGTCAGACGGGTATGACACCTACTTGTTTCACAGAAGCTATGGAAATTGTAATAACTGCTGCTTACCATGATAGCTCACTGTCGTGGTAAAGGCCCATGCTCGTTTGGATGATTGATTCGCTCTATACAGCATCCTAAATTGCCCTCACCGCGGGTGTTCCATGGGAGGAGCTACGTCAGGAATTGGGCTTCGGCACGGAAATGACTTACTGGCAACTTTCAATGACCTTGTGAACCCGTACCCGTTTGGATGATCGGTCCGCTCTGAACGGCATCCTATTTGTCCTCACCACGGGTATCCCATGGGAGGACCTGTCACAGGAGCTGGGCTTCGGCAACGGCATGACCTGCTGGCGACGACTACGGGATTAGCAGCTCCAAGGTCTCTGGGAGCAGCTTCATCTGGTACGTAGCTTCGACAATGCGTCCAGATTGATTAGAGTCGTGCCAGCATCGACGGGGCGAGTGTCGCCAGCCCCCTCCGAGGAGCCTGCAAGCTGGGCCTAACCCCACCGACTGGGGCAAGCGCGGTAGCAAACGGCACATCGTCGTAGATCGCCGTGGCCTGCCATTGGCGCTGTGTATTACTGGAGCCAACCAGCATGACTCAATAGTGTTTGAGTCATTGATCGATGCCAGCCCGGCCATCCCCGGTTTACCGGGCCAGCTACAGAAACAGCATGACCAGCTACACCCCGACAAGGCTACGACTACCTTCGACGACGAGGCATCCAGGCCCGAATTGCTCGTCGAAGCGTTGAAAATAGCGAGAAGCTTGGGTGGTATCGCTGGGTGGTTAAGTGAAGGCACGCGTGGCTGGCGGGTTTTGGCAAATTGCGTATTCGTTTTGAACGTCGGCTCGATACGCATTATGTTGAAGCTGGCTTGTTGCCTGATTTACATACGCTTTATCGAGAAATTTTGTTAGTGGCTCTTTGAGTCTGTTCACGATCTTTTTGTCCTGAGATAATTGCTGGATGCGAAGAAGCCATTATCCAAGACGCGAACGGTGCATGCCTACTTGACCGTTGGAGTGAGCCTAACCGTTGTCCGTGCTTGATAGACATGGACACTGCGTGACAACCCCACCAGCCGACAGGCCCGTTGCTCCGAGATAGGGGTCATCTTGCGCATCCGCTGCACCGCCTCACACTTCTGCTGCAGGGTTAATGCTTTATCCCAAGTGTGACTGCCTCGGCGTCCAAGATAGCCTCGGCCAGCAAGCACTTCAGCCGGGCATTCTCGGTTTTGAGCTCCTTCAGCCCCGTGGCATCTGAAACCTCCATGTCGCCGAACTTAGCCCGCCAATTGTAGAACGAGGCATCGCTAAAGCCATGCTGCCGGCACAATTCCTTCACCGTCACGCCGGCTTCGGCCTGGTTGAGAAACCTGATAATTTGTTCTTCCGTGAACCGTTTCTTCAAGTCCGTTCTCCTCGTACAAGACGAACTTTACTAAGTTTCGGATGGCTCTGTTTCGGGGAAGCAAGTCACCTAGCTAAGTGAATTTCGCCGCCATGCCAACGGCGTTTATTTTTTTGTATTGATACGAATATGGTTTAAATATTTATTTAAGTGATCCCTTATTGCTAGAACGGAGGGTTTTGATATTATGAAATTCCGTTCTAGTTAAAATTAACTCTTAGATATCATGAAAAAATATTTAGCTGCATTCTACATTTCTACGTGTGCCATTTGCGCACAAGCTTCTGATAATGGTATTTATGTTTTTGGTAATACAGGGCTCAATGTCTCAAAACTTGAGAATGAACAGATTTCGCATAAAAATCTAATCGTTAATGGTGAATACATACCAGAAATTCGTGCATTAACCTTTGACAATAAGTCTGCTGGTTCTATTGCCGAGCTAGGCGCAGGTTATGGCTTTAATAAAAACTTTGCGATAGAGCTATCTTATGCTTATTTAGGTGAGTATAAAAATAAATACAAACAAGAAATTAGGGATGAAAATGGAGAGTTGGTAAAAAGTTCTAAAGAAACAAATGGGAGCACAAAGCTAGATGCATGGCGTTTTGCTTTCCTCGGTGCGATCCCAGTCTCCGATACTATTAGCCTTTATGGCAAACTAAGTCTTAACCAGTTGAAGCAACGTATTAGGGTTGAAAATAACTCTGAAACATCGACTCTAGTAAAGCCTGGAATCGGTTTGGGTGTTAACTATAAGCTGACAAAAAACTTTAACGTGCGTGCTGAGTATGAGTATATTCCAGTGGGCGACGCTAAAATTGATTTATTTAAAATCGGTGTTGCTTATAAGTTTTAAAAACCTGATGCGCGATGTTTACATTGCGCATTTTTAATTTAATTGTAAAATCTTTGGTCAGTTATTTAAAATAATTGAATCGATGTTTAATTTGCTGAATCGTACCTACTTTCCTAAATATTTCTAAACCTCCCTCTAGTCTCTGACACAGAAAAGCTATGAGAAGGTGGTATTTTTCCAAGAAATGGTAGCATGCAAATGCTACACTTCGCGAAAACTAATTTGTTCATGTAACATTGCTTGCCATTCTTTAGTTTTTGCGCAAAAATTACTATTTGCCACGGTATCAGCTAATGAAAAAAGATTGTTTTGTATCAAAAAAAACAACAACATATATTAACAAGTTAGTTTTTATTGCGATGGGAATAACTTGCGGCGCGTTGATGCTTCCTGTCGAAGCTAGCGATTTGAAACATATTGATTGGGCGGGGAAGTGGCTAGGAGTGGAAGGCATGTATTTGAATATCACCCCGAGCAATGATCACTATCAACTTGAAATGCAATTTGATCTCGACAGTATGGTTTACCGTGGGACTGGCCTCGATGATCAAAAAGGCATTGTTTTTATCCGGGATAATAACAAATATATATTACGTGCTGGCCCTGGAAATCAATCGGGCTTGAAGGGGTTGAATAGCTTGCGCGATTGCTTAATCGTGGTTTCAGGAGAGGCTTATTGCCGTGATAAGTAGACTGTCCCGTACCTTAGTCAAATTTCTGCCTCATGCCGAAGCCCGCCAAAAGGCCTCGCGACTAATGCACCCAAGTAACTATAGCGGCTAGTTCGATTGTAAAAAGCTTTGATGTAATCGAATACATCTGATTTGGCCAATTCGCGGGTTTTGCTTATCTAGGCTCAGGTCCGCTGATCTGCTCCCCTTAGGTCTTACCAATCAAAAGTAGAGAGAAGTCCGTCACTGAAGGAGAATGACGGACATGAAGAAGAGCAGATTCACCGAAGAACAGATCATTGGCTTTCTCAAGCAGACCGAACTGAGCATGGCCATCAAAGAGGTCTGCCGGCAGGGCTGTTTCTCCGGGGCCACCTTCTATAAGTGGCGCAGTAAATACAGCGGCATGAATGTCGCCGAGCTTCAGCGCGCCCGAGATCTGGAGGCCGAGAACGCCCGTCTCAAGAAGTTAGAAGTTGCTGGCCGAGGCCCATCTCGACATCGAAGCCCTCAAGGTCGCCTTCGGGGTAAAGCGTTAGCCCCGCAGGCCAAGCGGCAGGCCATTAGCGTGATGTTGAGCAGTGGATTAGCGCTCTCAGAGCGCCGCGCCTGCCGGCTTGTGGGGCTCTCCCGAGATGCCTGGCGGCATCCGCCACAGGCGGATGCGCTGACGTGTCAGCTGACGGCTCGCATCGTCGAGATCGCGCAGACACGCCGCCGTTTTGGCTACCGGAGGGTGCATGATCTGCTGCGTCACGAATTCCCAGCCATCAATCACAAACGGGTTTACCGCTTGTACCGCGAGCAGGGCCTGGCCGTCAGGCGACGCAACCGCCGGCGCAAGCTCACTGGCGTGCGTACGCCGCTGCAGGCGGCCACGTAGTTGAACGAGGTGTGGAGCATGGATTTTGTCAGCGACCCGTTAGCCTGTGGCCGACGCTTGAAATGCCTGATGGTAGCCGATGACTTCAGCCACGAGGCGGTGCAGGTTGCGGTAGATTTCTCGATGTCTGGCCAATACGTCACGCGCATGCTGGATCAGGTGACGCAATTTCGCGGCACGGATAATGGGCCAGAGTCCACCTGTCGTGTGTTTATGGGGTGGGCACGAACGCATGGTATCCGGCACATTCTAATTCAGCCGGGTCGACCAATGCAGAATGGTTACGTTGAAAGTTTCAATGCCAGATTCCGCGCTGAGTGCCTGAATGAACATGTCTTCGATTCGTTGGCAGAAGCGCGGCAGATCATTGTGGCTTGGAGGGACGACTACAACCAGGTGCGCCCTCACGGTTCGATTGGCCGCAACCACCAGCAGTGTTTGCGGCACGCTATCGCCAGCAGCGGACCACCGAACTATCAAGCAGTACCACTACACCTAGGACTTCTCTCCTTATCGCTGGTATGGCTGGAGGGGGCAGATCAGGATTACAACGGCGATGTTCATCATCACAAGAGTGGAACTTGTTAAGTTTATTTGTATAAGTAGTCATTGATATTTACTTCATCAATTTGCGAGGGATCCATATAACTGTGAGCGTATTCGCTATAGATGCCGGTGCGTAGGAACAAGTCAAAGAGATCCGGATCAATGTGTTGATTTTTTTTCATTAAAGACATAATGTGAATGGCTTCTGACAAAGTCTTACCTTGTTTGTAAGGGCGATCTCCCGCGGTGAGAGCCTCAAAAATATCAGCGATAGCCATCATTCTTGCCGTCCAGCTCATTTCCTCTCTTTTTAGGCGACGAGGATAGCCGCTCCCATCCATTTTTTCATGATGACCACCGGCAATCTCAACAATATTGCGTAAATGCCGAGGTAAGGGTAGACCGCTTAGCATGATGATAGTCTGCATGATGTGTTCATTGATTTTGTATCGTTCTTCCTCCGAAAGAGTTCCGCTCTTTATTGATAAATTATAAATCTCGCCTCTGTTGTATAGATTTTCAGGAGCCTCAATACGGAATTGCCAACGACAGTCACTTGGCAATCTGTCATGCGTTCCTCTTGTTATGATATGATCAGCCTTATCTGCCAAAACATTTTCCAAGATCGGCAAGACTTCAAGCCCTTGCATATCCTTACGCTTCCGCTCCGCTTGACTGACTCCTAAGCGGTCACTCAGCGTCCTGACCCAAGTTCTTTCCGCAATTTTCTTTAGCCTAGAGACCCGATCCAGGTCCATGAACTCGCAGCCTTCATTACAGCTGGCCACAAAAAAATAATCGTCATCCAGCCGAGCCAACTCCTCAAGAAGCTGCGCCGATAATTGTTCTTGATTTGCGCCTTGTACAATTGCTTTCCAGTAGCTAATTTCTGCGTCTCGTTTCATCACTTCGAAACGCATGCGTACTTCATGTATACGGTCGTAAATAGTTTCTAATTTAGTTGCTTTATCCACTACGTACTCTGGCGTGGTCACTTTGCCACAATCATGTAGCCAAGCTGCTATATGCAGCTCTTCCCATTCTTCCGCGCTAAGATGAAAAGAAGCGAATACCCCCTGACTTTCTTTGCAGGCCGCCTCTGCCAGCTTCTTGGTTAAGTCGGGAACCCGCTGGCAATGCCCTCCTGTGTAAGGGCTTTTAGCATCAATCGCGCCCGCGATCAGTTTAATAAAAGACTCAAGAAGATTTTTTTGCTCACGAAGGAATTGCTGCGTTTGCAGAGCGATTGCGGCCGTTCCAGACAAGGCTTGGACAAAGGAAAGCCTGTCATCGTCCAAGCGAGTCTCGCTTTCATTAACAAGCAAAGAAACAACGCCTAATAATTCGTTGTTACGATCTTGCAGTGGAATGACCAGCAATGTCAGCGGCTGATCAATGACTCCTAACATCCCGAAGTGAGTTTGAGCCGTTTCTCTATCGAGAGCCAATAAGTGATTAGGGCTTTTTAATGCGTTAAAAAGCGGGTGATCGGGGTGGCTATCGGGGCTGATGACTAATAAAAGCTCTTCTTGCAAAGAAGTGCCATGCCATAAGTGTTTCACGTTCACAAAACTGCCGTTAGAGTTATCCATGAGTAGGAGTACACCGCCTTCGGCGTTAGACGCTTGCTGCAACTCCGTCAGCACGCGTTTTAGTAGTGTGGGGAAATGGGTTTCTGAAGCAAGTGCTGTGGAGAGCTCGAGAAACTGTCTAATAGTTGATTTCATACTATCAAAAGACTGCGAAAGCTCCACAACTTCCTTAATGGTCGAATTCACTTCGACTCTATTTGAAAAATCAAATCGACGAATTTTTTCCGCCTCTTCTGTGAGTTTTTTCAGCGGTCGTGACGCCAGTTTGGCAAGCCAAAAAGCGATTGCCACTCCAAAAAAAATGAGAATTGCCGTGACCAACAAAATGTGGTTACGTATCGCTAATGCATCTGCAAGCAACTCACGATGTGGCGCTGCGATGAGTAACTTCAAAAACTTTCCCCCGGGAACCGGTACTGATAAAATAGTGCCTTGCCAGTTCTCATTGTTTACACTGAACATTAAGCTTTTATTTTCTTGCTTAAGTTGTAGCAGTTGATTCAAAACGAGGTTGTTGATTTCAATGAGTTTTGGCAGGCTTAATTTGCCATTTTTTTCAACCTTAGCCTCTCCGCTGCCTAAGTCTGAGCTAATCACCGCCCCTTGATCACTCGTCAATGCCAGCGTACTGTGTGGTGTCATGCGTAGCTTTTGCAGAATGCGCCCAATATCATCTAATTGAATATCTGCCCCCGCTACCGCTCGGTTATTAATGCCACGCAGTGATAAAGTCACTCCGCTTTTTTTGGTTGTGTAAAAAAGATAAGGCTCAGATGTCACCAATACCGGAAAATCTACAGCCGTCTTGTACCAATTGCGAGAGCGGGGATCAAACCGATAATCGCTTCTCGCTTCTCGTGCTAGGATTTTTCCATCATCATTTAAATAAACAAACTCACCTAGAATGTCTGTGCTGGTATGTGTAATGCTTTGCACTATCCAGCCCGTACCGGCTGGCGCATGAAAAAGCTTGTTCGAAGAAAAATCAGAACGCCAGCGGCGCAACATGAAAAAATCTCCATTTTCATAGCCAATATAGCTTGACGTAAGCCACGGCAAGCGCTTCATTCCTATCATTAAGAATGAAAGGCTGTCTAGCCGTTTATTTAGCGTATTTGCCTGCATCAGATGCTGATAAGAAAGCAGCTCCACAAAAGCTGCGCTGGATTGGTATATTTGATCAATTTGCTGGCTTGTCTGATTGCCTGCTTGCTCCATGGCATTGCCGGCGGCATCTAAAAGTAATCGGGTTTCTTGCCGATAGTGATAGATGGAACTGATAAAGGCAAAGCTGAGCAGTAATCCAATAAACAAATAAGCAATATGGAGCTGCAAAGAAATCGTGCGTTTTATGGCATGCATGACCGTATGCTTTCACTAAAGTACTTTTTAGTAAAAATAATTGAATTTGTTTTTCATGGCTTTAAATTTAGAATACCCGTGTTTTTGTGTCAAGAAAGCTATTAATAGAGGCTAAACTTGTTGGTTTCGCGGCTGAGGCAAGGGGAGCCGGCGCAGGCAGTACTTGAGCACGGCAAGTGGGCGCAAGGTAATATCAGGGATTTTGTTAGCTGCTCTTGGCGGATCTTAAGTCAACAGTCAAAAATAATGCTGATATATTTTAAGGGTAGCCTGATTCGCATTTGAGGAATAATGCACTATTTTTGCGATAAAAACCGCCTCGCGAGCTAGGGGCTGGACAAGGCGAAAACATCTGAATAAGAGCGGATAACAAAATCCCTGATATTACCTTGCGCCCACTTGCCGTGCTCAGGTGCTGCCTACCCGCGTTTCGCGACGCGTAGCAGATCGTAAACAGGTTCTAAGAAACTGTTCGCGTTGTGGGGCCTGGCACGGTGAGGGCCGCTTCGAAAGGCTCGTGTTGCGCGTGAGTATTCTGCTTTCTCAGCCGTTTTCGCTTGGCCTCGTCTTGGTTGGCGTGATCCTGAACAGGTGCTTAAATCTCAAGCGAATGCTATTTTTAAGTGTTCTCTGATTTATTGTGACGCCTCATTTCCATATTATTTATTTGCCTTACCTATCGTTTTTCATTTTCTTGAGATTAAAGAGATGCTTAAAAAATTAGTTTTCCCGGCTCTTGCCACTATCTTGATGACCTTCGGCGTTGCGGCGTCGGCCGTGGCGGCTACGCCAGCAGATCCAGCGTCGGAAACCGGGTCAGCGCAAATCAGTTTGCTTATTGAAAAAAGCAATGTTACTTCGGTGCCTGGCTTAGATTTTAGTTTGAAAACTGGGAGCAATTTATCCCATTATCAAGCTAGCATTAATGGTGTGATTGGCAATACTCACACTTTGCCGGATTTTACTTTTGTAGCAACTCCAACTACTGGAATTGATCACGCAGCTTATAAAACACTTAATATAGCCGCAAAACTTGACAATAATTCCGAGAAATTGAACCTGTCTGGTGGTGGCGTAACTGACTATCTACAGATGACTCATAAAATCCAAAGGACGGATAATCCAACTGACTTTGCTGATCTTACTTCTGGTTCAGAAACGAATATTTTTTCCAAAACGGGATCAACTGCTCTGGCTATAGCAGGTCAAAATTTTACCAGAGTCATTAAAACTACTCTTAAACCGGCTCCTGGGAAAGCAAACTTCAGCGAGATGCCTTTTGGTCAATACGAGGGGGTTGTAAAGCTTATCCTTTCCGCGAATTGGTCAGATGGCGTATAACATCCCCATAATTTTATCAGCAAAACTCCGCACTAACTCAGCTAAGTTCTTTAAGCTACAAAGAGTGTTGCTGTTCGGTAAATTGCTGTAATTTTAATGGAGCCCACTTTGATAGAAGTGGGCTTTTTAAATGAACGAGTTTGAATGACTAGGTTGATGATGATTAAGGCTTTCGGCTTTTCCTTGGCTTGCTGCATGGTGTCTAGCACGGTTTGGGCGCTTGGGTTTGATGAGCTGGCTATTTTCTTGGCTTCGGATCAGCAGCAAGTTAGCCAACGGATTAGAAACCCCGCGGCTTCGGCTAAACTGGTGACAGTTAAGGTGGAGCCTATGGATAGCCCAGAAACCATGAATGTGATAGCTATCACGTCACAGCAGCGTGATGAATTATTATTTACCCCTTCTCGCCTTATATTGCCCGCGGGGGGGGATTTTCATGTACGGTTTATCTATCAAGGGCCCAAGGATGATAAGGAGCGCTATTATAAAATTACCTGGGATGGCGTGGATGTGAAGAAAAAAAATGAGGACAGCTCATCTCCGCAGGTGCAAAGCATGATAGAGACCAGAATATCAATCTCTACCACCCTGGTGGTGCTGCCTCGGCATGCCCGATATGATTATCATTTTGACAATCAAAAGATAAGTAATTCAGGAAATGCCACCCTGGAGCTCTCCGCATCCGGTCCCTGTCTGGATAAGGCCAAAAAACATTGCAATGAAGTTTTCCCGCTATTGCCTGGAAAGACTAAAGCATTTAAAGAGGTTGATTTGGCCAGTAAGGAGGCAGTGGTGATGATGTGGAAAAATAAAAAAGGAGAGTTGTTAAAGCATCAATAAAAACGGCTTTGCTTACTGACTAACACTTTTTTATTATAACACCTGGCGTGGTGTTGAATTCTTTGTCACGACTGTATTGATATTTTCTGATTGTTGATGTTATTGCGACTGTTTTCGCTAAATGTGCATTATCAAATCTTGGTTAAATGACGCTGATACAGATTCGTGGTGCCCGCATTGTGTTAATCCTTTAAATTATGTAGATATTGTTGCTTGCTTATGATCCGCTACTTTCCAATCGTTCATTTGTCTTTCGTACTGATGATTATCTGTTATGTTCCGCATAGTAAAGCACAAGTGTCGGCCGTGGAGAGTTCGGCTTGTGAGCAAGACGGCCGCTCCAGCGGCTGCCTTGCGCCCGGCTCCAACCGGTCAGCCGAGGCTACCGGCGGTGTATCTCATGGGTCGCCAACGGGTGCGGGTGTTCAACAATATGATGGGCAACCGGATGTATCTGCCATCCGCGCTAATGTATGCGAACGGGTAGATAAGTCCGCAGCGGAAGAGCCTGGCTTGGATAAAGGCATGGGGCCGGAAACGGCTACTGATTCTGCCCTGCCCGAGGGCGCCCCTGTTGACGCTCCGGCGGCTAAACAACGGCTATCGGCGGAGCCCGGCTCGCCGCGCAGGGTTTCGCCTTGGGGGGAAGAGCCTCCGGAATTGAAAAGTCTTGGGCTGTCTGACGATATTGTACAGCTATTAAAGTCCGGCATGGAATTGCCCTTGCTATTGCGCAATGTCGATGCTGAGGCTCATGATAAAGACTTGGTCATTGCGGATATCAAGCTGCTATTACTGGATGATGCATTGTATCTACAGCAGCTGATATGGCGTGAAAGACCCGATGGTCCCCAATTAAGCTCGGAGTTTAAAGAACAAATTCTTGCTGGAGTTGGTAAAGAGTTAGATGAAAGAGGGCGCTTAGTTCTTTCGGATTATGAGCAATTGCATTTCAATATGTTGACTTTCAAGGCTGAGTTGTGGGCGGCGCCTGGCAGCTTCAGTGCTCGGCCTATCAGTCATCGGTATTTTTTAGCGGCGCCTAAGTCTCGGCAATTAGGCAATATCTTTCAATACAGCGCAAATGGGTATTTTTCCCAAAATCAAGGAAAAAGCACTTCTTCTCATTTTTTGCAATTCAATAACTTAACCGGCTGGGGTGTGAATAGCATCAATTTGTCCGGGTCGCTTAATCAGGCATCCGGCGATAACCGTAAAAGCCTTAATATTGATCGCGCGCTTTATAGCCGCGACTTTGGCGGCCGCAGCCTTTCGCTTGGCATGCTGGAAAGCTGGTCGATGCAAAGCTTGGGCAATGTATCGACATTGGATAGCAATAGTTTGTATGGTTTTTCCTATGGCAATGTGAGCCGATCGGTGATGCTTGATCGTTCGCAATCATTGATTCCCGTGACTGTGTATCTTGCCAGCGCCGGCGATGTGCGCATTCTTCGCGATGGCCGTTTGTTGAATGTGCAACGAATGGAAATGGGCAACCACAATTTAGATACTTCGATGTTGCCTAATGGCCTATATGATGTAGAGCTGGAAGTGGTGCAGGGGGGGAAAATCGTGGCGCGTAAAATGGCGAGAATCAATAAACCTAGCGATGAAAGAAGCTTTAGGCAAGATTTGAGCTGGCAGTTTTGGGGCGGGCATAGCCGTCAACGCGAGCATGATAGTAAGGAAACGGCTAAGTTGTTGCTAGGGCTGTCGCTATCCGGCGCTTGGCAAAACTTGGATTGGGATAATTCTTTGTATCGCAACGGTCATCTTTGGACACAAGAGGGGCGAGTCAAGTGGCCTCTCTGGGATAACGCGCGCATTGAGTTGCAGAATTTGTTTGGCAGCAATGGCAATCGCCGCTGGATGGGGATGCTGGATATCAGTTTGCCCGACGGCATGGGGTCGCTTTGGTATACGCGCGAGCGCAGCGAGCCGGGCCGTGATATTCGTCAATTGAGCGCGCGTGATAGCGATAGCGCTCACTTGTCCCTCGCATTGTCTAAATGGTGGAAAGCGGCCGGCACGCTTGGACTCAGTTATGAACGAGAGCGGAATACCCAGCAGCGCACCACGCGTTTGGATTATCGACAGACGGTTTACCAAGGCAGTCTGGGTTCCATGGATTTGCAGATGGGCTCGAATTGGAGCCGCGGCGGTAATGTCAATCAAGGCAATCGCCAACTGTATGCCACGTTGTCAATGACTTTGGCTTTGGGCAGCGATTTTAGCCTGGGCGTGTCTCGTCAGGGCGATCAAAGTTCGCTGGATTTAAGCGCGAGTCATCGGTTTAGCGACGGTTTGCTTAAGCAGGTTGGCCTTAGCGCGAGCAAGGATTTTGGCGAAAACGCTCGCGACGATGTGCGTGCGCGGGTGTATGCCGACTATGCCGGACGGTATGGCTCCGGTTCCGGCTCCTGGAGCGGGGCTGGGACGAGCCAAAGCCTCAACCTGTCGCACCGCGGCAGCCTAGCGTGGTCTCCTGATGGGCTGGCGGCGGGCGGGAGCGATCGGGAGGATGTCGCCGCCGTCGTGATCCAGTTGCCTGAAGTGAGCCGAGGCGAGCTGGAGGCGGAGATTGACGGCCGTAGCCATCCCTTGGAGAGCGGCGCTAATGTCCTGAGTTTGCCGGCTTTCAAGGAGTATCGTGTCGCGGTGCGAAACACCAAGTCCGCGGCCAGTTCTTACCAGGTGTCCGGCGGCGAGCACACTTTCATGCTCTATCCGGGCAACGTGGTCAACCTCAAGCCGGCGATTAAAACAATGGTAACGGTATTTGGCCGGCTGGCCATGGCGGACGGCTCGCCTTTACGCCATGCGCGCGTGCAAAACCATATTGGCATGGCGCAGAGCGATGACAATGGTTATTTTTCCATTGACGTGGATCGGGCTTTCCCTGAGTTACGCGTAGAGACCGCCCAAGCGGGCGAGGTTTTTGATGTGAGGATGGAGCTTAAAACAGCGGGTACCGCTGTTTGGCTGGGGGACGTTGTTTGGCGTGGCGGAGACACCAAGCCCTTGCTCGTGAAGCCCTTGGAGGCGGGATGAGGGCGGCGGCGGGCCTGCCTCATTGATCCGCAAGGACATTGTTGTACGGCGCTTGGATACGCTGATAACCCTTGATGCGGCGCAACGCGGCATCAGGGGTTTGTTAGCCGCTTTTAGCCGCCCTCAGCGGCGCTTAGCCTTTTCTTGACGAGTATGAGTTTTTATTTCCTGTTTAGGTGTCTATATGTTTTCTCGGTCTATTGTCTTTGGCGCGTTGATGGCGGGCTTATTGCTGTCCATGAGCGGACATGCCCAGCCTTCCGCGCCGTCGGAAACCCTCACCGGCCGTTATGAGTTGTTGCTTATCGAGGACCGCGCCGCGGATGTCCAATATGTCAGCACGCTCGGGGTCAGCGATGCTCGCATGGGCGCTATTTACGGCGCCGCCAGGGTGGGCGCGGGAGCGAAGACGCTCTTGGGCTGGCGCCCGCCGGCGGAGTTCAAGGCGGATGAGGTGCAAAGCCGTTTGGGGGTGATGCCTGGGGTGTTTGCGCCACGCGGCGGCAAGAATTTCTTCCCTTTCACCGAGCAGGCTTTTAATCGGTTTCGCCAATTGGATCTGGGCGCCAGCCTAGCGCTGGACGTGCAAGACAAACAACAAGCCAAACAAGCCATTTACCGAGGCAAGGCGGTGCGCGCGGCGGTGCTAAAGAGCGCGGTGTTGCGCCTGGACCCGCCGGCGGGCGGAGGGTCGGCCTGCCGCGACGAGCGTGTCAATCATATCGATGGCAAGCTCTGCGAGCTGCGCCGCTATGCCGGGCGCGGCGCAGACGGCATGGCTTTCAATGCGGCTGGCAAGCTGAAGTTCACGGTGCGTTCTACGCTGGGTGAGGACGCCCGGAATGCCTATTATCGGGTGGGGAGCGGCGCTTGGCTGAGCTTGGGTCAGTCAACGGGGCTGAATGCCTTTAACGGCCAGGGCGGCATCGAGGTTTTTTTGCCGCTGCCCAAAAAGTTTCCGTCGGCGGAGCAGCGGGAGCGCATGGTAGAGCGCCTGCCCAAGACGCCAGAGCGCTTGTCGCAGTTATTGGAAGCGGTGTTTGATTCGTCGGCGCGCGTCGATGACGGTTTTAAACTGTCTTTACGCGACAATGTCATGCGCGAGCTGCAGGGGAGCCCGGGCTTGCGCCAACACAGTCCATTGCGTTTATCGCGTTTGGGCGTGGTGCTGATTGAGGACGCGCAAAGCGGCAGTTACGTGGCCACCGCGCATGGTCATGACGGCCAAGCCCTTTTTGGCGAGCCGCGGGCCTTGCGCTGGCGGCTGGGGGAACATGGCGCGAATGGCTTCAAGCTCCAGTCTCTCAAGCTGCCTCAGGGGGTGGAGGGTGGAGCTGATCCTGAGGGCGGCGGGGTGATTTTGAAGGCCTCGTCCTTGGATGGCATGCGCGCGCGCGGGCTAGGGGCGCAAGTTCTGTTGGGGCTGGAAGGGGCGGTGGACGGCCAGCGCCAGATATGGCGCAGCAATATCGTCAAAAGCGGGCAGTTGAAGCTGAGCTCGCCAAAAGGCGAGGCTTGTCGTCAAGACAGCGTAGGGGGCCAGGCCGGCCTGGTTTGCGTGTTGCGCCAAATCGACAGCGCCGAGGGCGGCACGGATGTGGATGGGGATACGCGTTTCATGGTAGGCGGCCGGCTGGGTTCATTGAAGGCGTTGAATGCGCGTTATCGAGTGGGCGGAGACTGGCTGCCGCTGGGAGAGAGCGTAGCGCTTTCTCGGTTTAAGAGCGGCGGTAAAATCGAACTGTTCATTGCTAAGCCAGAGCAAGCGCAAATTGAGCATTGGAAGAGTTTGGCAAAAGGCCGGCTCAAGGAAAAAAACCTGTCGGAGGCTTTGCAGCAGCTGCGAGACCGCTATATAAGCCAGGCGCTGGAGATGAGCTTCTTTGCGGCGAAGCGGCCTGCGGATAGATTCAAGTTAGACTTGTTGTGGACGCTGCCAGAAAAGTTTCTGAGCTTGGATCTGGCGCAGGCGAAGATTATTACAGGCCCTCTTCATGTTTCGGATATTCATGTTAATAAGTTGAATGGTGAGAGTGGTAGCTTTATACGTAATCACTCTCAAGCTAAGATTACAGTGGTTTTTAATCGGCCATATCTACTTTCAGATTTTGTGCGAGGAGATGAATTGATTTTAACTTTAAATTATTCGGCTAGCGATCCGAAAGTGAAGGTCGTTAACAACAATACTTGGATAGTGCAGCAGCTGTCCGAATCGAATGAGCTTTTAAAGGTTGAGGTTCAGACTGCCACGGGAGGCCAAGAGTCAAAGTTAATATTGAGTCCTTTGACTAATGCTAAGAAGTTAGTCATATTACATGATGTTGGCTTCTATCCTGGGGAAAAAACTTTCGCTGCTCTGTTCAAGAAAAGTAATGTACGACCAGAGGCAAAGTTTAATGTTGTAGATAGTAGTATTAATGGAATCGCTCGTATTAGTGGTGGGGATTTGTCTAAGGGGATCGACCACCCTCAGTTTTTTTACGACAAAGGTATAGACAAAGGTAAATTGGCTTTTCAAGTTATCGTTCGCATGGCGGATCGCTCTGCTCATGCATCGCTTCAGCTTAGAGTTAATGTGGTAAAAATAAGAGATGTTACTGATGTTGTTGAATTTAGTTGTAATTCTAATGATGATTTTACAGCCACTAAGCATGGGAGCGGGAGTATAGTAAATTTCAAACGTCATCAAGCTAGTTACGCTATAAGCTGCAAGTCAAATGTAGAAATAAAAGATATTGTAACTATAAAAGCAGCATTAGAGGTGAAGGCTAGCTCTGTGGCACCGACTTACGATGCTCAAGAAATCAAGTTAGTTATATCTCCGAGCCAGCCAGATGGTTTAACTTTACATAGCAATCCTGAAGATCAAAATAAGATGGCAGTGAGTGGTTTGTCAGATATATATTTTGACTTTACTGTTAGCGGGAATGACCAGCGCAATCGTGTCCTTGTATCACTGGAGAGTTTGGCAGTCAACATTATCCCCCACGATAAGCAGGTTGATATTCAAGATTTGGGTAATGGCATTTACGAATTGACTTTGCCGCAACATTCAGATTCTTCTAAAAAAGTTAAATATTCATTCACTATCAAAGATGTGCCGTTTCTAGAGCTGGGTATAGGCGGAGGCAGATCTGACGTTGGCATAGGTCTTTCGGTGTCGGTAGGCGCATATAATCAACCCTATAGAAATTCGCTCACTCTTTTAGCTCCTCGTGATTTTAAAGTAAAGCCTATTAAAAGAACGCCTTCTGAGTTGCTGCTGGACGTTTTTTGGGTGAGGCCAAACTATGTATTTATTTCAGGAGGTAAGTTTAAGTTTAGAGTGGAGAGTGGCTCTGAACTATTGGATTTAAGCGAGGCACAATGGTCTTGTGGTGGTGTTAACCCGGGGATTGAAGTGATTGACGGTGCTAGTATTTATGTCAATGCTGATTGTTCAAGGAATTTAGGAAGGTTGACTGTCCCTTTTAAAAAATCCAAAAAGGGAGAGACTGTTCCGGTGACTGCTTTTCTTCAGGTTGGGAAGAAGGAAATGAAAATAAATTTTGATTCAGTATCTTGGCATGACGCTCGCGTTTCGGTTGGCGGATTTGATTTTATTTTACCTGAAAAACAGTGGAATATTGTGCTTGATTCGGCGAGCGCTTGGGGTCAAGAGCCTCCTTATCATCTCCTGGTCAAGCCTACAGGCAGTGCGCCAGACAGTGGCAATGTCGCGCTTAATGTATCCGTTCAGGGTGACACGCGTTTGCAAGGGCGGTTTCATAGATCGTGCTTTTTGAAGCCTGTATTTGAGTTCGAAAAGGTTGATCGCAAGCGTGAGCCGGTTTTCAGTTATACAGGCTCATTGCCCTATAGCGGAGCTACCAAGCTGACTAGTCAATTTGGTATTCCCATTTATTTAAAAGAGTTGAATGGCGAGTGCGGGGGGCGAACGACGGACTTGCGCTCGATACCTATTGATGTTTATCAGGGCAGCGTTTCTCTTAAAGTGGAGACCGTTTGGCGCTGATAAATCAGAGCGGGAGGGTATTGCGGCTATGGCTAAGAGCCGTTAACCCTGATGCCGCGTTGCGCCGGCTTGCCGTGCTCAGCCTGCGTCGGCGCGCCTTGGCTCAGGCGTGAAACTGAGTTTTGCCAGCGATGTTTAGCGGTTTTTAATCATTGAATATTTCTTTGTTTTGCCCTGTTGCGTGGGATATTGAAACTGAAATGGAGTTTAGCAATATGAAGCAGATTAGCGACATCATTGTATTCCAGCGTCACGAGGCGGCGGAGCAATCCTTTGCCGCGCCGGAGGCGGTCCGCATCGTTGGCGAATGCAGGCAAAGTGTGGTCAATCATTATTCCGACCCCAGCGGCAGGTTTCACTGCGGTATGTGGAGCGGCGGTCTGGGGCACTGGAAAGTGCGCTACAAGGAAGATGAATTCTGTTCCCTGCTGAAAGGCCGGGTGAGGATTTACGATGAGGCTGGACAGAGTGTGGAGTTGATGCCGGGCGAGCATTTTGTGATTCCCGCCGGCTTTGTTGGCACCTGGCAGGTGTTGGAGCCCGCTTGCAAAACTTATGCGGTGTTTGAGCCGCCGCAGTGGCGGGAATGAAGCTGCCCAGCGCGCGTCGGACCGGATAGCTGGTTTCTAGGTTTTAAATTATTAAGAACCTGTTTGCAATCTCGCGAGCAAGGGCGAGATCAGGCGAAAGCGGTTGAAAAAGCGCAGTGTACACACGGTATATGAGCATTTTGAAGTTGCACTCACCAGCCAGGTTTCACGACGCGCAGCAGATCGTAAACAGGTTCTAGGCGCATCGCTTTGGCAGGTGTTTGGGGTGTCGCGCATGCCGGATGGCAGCGCGCCGCTTGCAGCGTGTCCGACTTGATCCTCAAGCCATCGCGCCTACCGGCGGCCCTGGCATGGCCATCTCGTCGGCCGCGCCCGATATCATCGTTCTTAGGAGGTGGTCATGACAGGCTGGTTTAATAAATCCGCGCAATCGGAAGATTTGGAACAAACCATCCATCAATTTCAGTGCGTGCTGGATAATAGCGACAATCTAATCATGTTGTGCGACACCGGTCCGGACAATGTGATTTTCTATATGAACAAGACGGCGCGCGATGTGCTCAAGAAGCACCATGTTTCGCTGAACCAGCGCTTTGACGCTGGCGTGGACGTGAATCAGGCGATGAATCACAGCATCCATCAGTTCCATCGAGACCCCTCGCACAATAGAAGAATTCTGGCGGACTTGGCCGCCCGCAAGATGCCGTTTCACAGCGCGCAGATTCCAGTGGGCGATGTAATTTTTGAAACCAAGGTTTTCCCGATCTGGAGTCGGCAAGATAGCAGCAAGCTGCTTTGTTTCATGGCCAGCTTTAAAGATGTGTCGGCTGAGGAAAGAGCGCGTCAATTGCAGGAAGAAAACGACAAGCGCCGGCAATTCCTGGAGGCGCGCATCAATGAGCTTTCCGAAAATATGCAGGCGATGAGCGCCAGCATCCAGAATGTGGCGGTGCAAACTTCTTCCGCTTCCGAATCCGCAGAGCTGATGTTGGAGGAGAGCCGCAAGGGCTCCACCATTGTTGGCAAAACCAGCAATGGCATGAAGAGCGTTGGCGCCATGGTGCGCCACACCGCGGACAGCCTGGTTTCGCTGGGCGCGCGCTCGGACACCATCGGTCAGATCATCAGCGTGATCAAGGATATTGCCGATCAGACCAATTTGTTGGCCTTGAACGCCGCCATCGAGGCGGCGCGCGCCGGCGAAATGGGCCGCGGCTTCGCCGTGGTGGCGGATGAAGTGCGCAAGCTGGCGGAGCGCACCGCCACGGCGACGCAGGAGATTGGCGAAATGATACGCATGATCCAGACCGAAGTGCTTCAAAACGTGAAAGCTATCGAAGAAGGCCGCAACACGGTGACCGCCACGGAGAGCGATTTCCTGTGTGCGGAACAGGCTTTGGAAGCCATTGTCCGTGAAATCAACCATATGCGTGATTTCGTGGTGCAAATCGCCAATGCGGCGGAGGAGCAGGCGGCCACGTCGCAAGACATCGCCGAAAAGCTGCTAGAAATCTCTCAGAAAAGCTGACGATATCGGAGCCGGGACTCTGTATCCGAACTGCATGGATGATTTGCTGGGAGGTGGTTCAAGGCCCGCCGCGCTTTAGATGTCGTCGATGGCTAGTCTCAATCAGAACATCATCAAGCACAAGATCGGCTTATTAAACTTGGCCAGCCGAGCTGGGTAATGTGTCCAATGCCTGCAAAATGATGGGCATGTCCCGCGGCACTGTTTATTGTTACCAGAATGCGGTCGCAGAAGGTGGCGTCCAGACGTTATTCAATGCTAGCCAGCGCAAGCCCAACTACAAGAACCGCATAGACGAGATCATAGAAGCCGCCGTCGTCGCCTATGCGACCGAGCAGCCGGCGCATGGACAGGTTCGCGTCAGCAACGAACTGCGCTAGCGCGGCGTGTTTGTCCCCCCTTCTGGTGTCCGTTCTATTTGGCTGCGGCACGATCTAGCGTCGTTCAAGCAACGGCTGCAGGCCTTGGAGCGGGTGATCGCCTAGCTGAGCATGAGATGGGCGTACTGCGCATCCTTACCGATCGCGGCACGGAGTATTGCGGCAAGCCAGGAGGCAATAATTATCAGCTGTACTTGGCGGTGAACGACATTGAACACACCAAGACCAAGGCGCGGCATTCATAGACGAATGGTATCTGCGAGCACTTCCACAAAACGATTCTGCAGGCGTTTTACCAGGTGGTGTTCCGCAAGAAGCTTTACCTGACGCTCGACGAGTTACAGGCCGATCTGGATGCCTGGCTGATTCACTACACCCAAGAGCGAATCCACCAGGGAAAGTTGCGCTGCGGCCGTACGCCGTTGTAGACCTTTATCGAAGGCCAATCGGAATGGAGGGAAAAGGTCGACAAGCTTAGTTGATCTGACAATCGGGCACCGTCAAAACGGGTGACAGTCAGATCAAGTCTGAACTTTTACAGATCATAACATGGAGCCCATATGGGATATGAATTGTCGCCCCCTTTCCCACTGGTCAGCCTAGCTGGCCAGTGGGAAGGTACTACTTCGGCTGTTCCGTATCGCTTGCCAGTTCTAGCTGCACTTGTTTTACACGCTTATCGGCTTGCAGACGTTGTTGCAGCGACAATAACTCTACCTGTGGCGACGTATCAAATACCACAACGTTTTGCGTACGAACTTTCGGTCTCAGGTCATAGGCGCGCGCGACGGCAGCTTCGTCGGCCGGAGTGATTAGCCGAACGAAAATCATGCCGCTGACCGTTGCCAGCTCGCGTTGGCTAGCTGGTTGCAATAATTCGCCGCGGTGCAGGGTAACAGGGGTTGAACTGCGGGGCATGATGCCGCCCGACTTTGCAACAGTCGGAGCTGGCTTGTAGTAGAGTTTGCCGTTAATCGTAATAGCCTGCCCGCTTGGCTTGGGTAGCAAAGCCAGACCGTCAGTTGCCAGCGCCATGGAGGACAGGATGAGCAGACTACTGAATATCAAATGGGTTTTGTTCATGCATCGCTCCCGTTGTGGCCGATGAAACGAATGGACCAAGATTGCAGCAGACCAGATTCTTGGGGTTTAGGTAAAGATCTGACGGTTGTGCTCCGGGTGGAGCCATCGTGATAAATATACTTGTATTCCCCACTATTTGTATCAACCACGCGGAGGGTCCACCGCCCCTTGGCCCGCTCCCCATAGAACTGATTGGACAGCAAGCGTTGCTGATTGAGCCCGTAGGTTTCATTTACCAATGCGGTTCGCGGGGTGAGCAGGACGGAGCGGGTGCCGGATGGAGAGATCAATTCTACCGCCAGGTCGTTGGCACGGCCATGCTTGGCATCTACCAATACCTGTACGGCTTCCACCGTCAAGTCGTTCTGGTTTACATAGTGGCTTTCTACTCCGTTTTGCTCAGCATCCGGAATAGGTTTCGCCACTGGAACTGTTTGCCACTGGGTCTTTTGCAGAGATGGCAGCGGCTTGTCGTAGATCCGCGCCATTGCTACGGCGCGGTCCACATCGACCAGGCCAAAACCGTAGAACGGATGGAAGGACAATCCCGCAGCGTTTTTCTGCCAGCCTGGGATGGCCCTGAAAGATTGCATCGCCCCGCTCTTGCCTGCAAAGCTAAGCGTAACGCCTTTATTGTCGGCGTCCACTTGACGTGCGGTTTTGATCAGGATATTGCGGATATCCCGCGCACTCAGCTCTGGCTTGGCTGACATCACCAACGCAATTGCTCCAGATACGGCCGGGGCGGCGGCAGAGGTGCCGTTCATGATGCCGCTGTAATTGCAGTTGGGGTCTATGGCGCTTCCGCCATGCAGTTTGTTTTCCACCGCGAGCTTACTGGTGTTGTTTCCACGGGCACAACCCATCAAGTCGGTAGTCACCATGGCTGGTGAGTCCAAGCCATATTCCCCTCCTGGCGCGGTCAATAGCACGTTGGCGCCAACACTGGAATAAGACGAGCGCACCCCGTCAGCATTCAGGGCCGACACCACGATGTTCCAGTAATTGCTGTTATCGAATGTCAGGTTTGCATCCTGCATCGGCAAGCCGCTGTTGCCCTCATGGCCGACGATGTAACTACCATTATTGTCAATCGTGATATCCTCGAATTCATTACCCGCCGATTTCACAAACACCACGCCTTTGCCATTATGGCTACTGGTGCTCATTTCTTCGTAGGTATCCTCACGGATGAAGCTATTGGTATCCGAGATTGGATTACCTGGCTGGCTCTTGAGCGGAGAAGATCCATAGCTCTGGTTAAACACCCGGGCGGCTGAGGGTTGGTTATTGAGTAGTTTGCCGTGGGCGTGCAACCAGTTGACGGTGTTCTGAACTCCCGGTTGCAAGAAGTTGAAGCCTTGCAGCCGGGCTGCGGGCGCCACGCCGCGTACGCTGATGGGACCGGCCTCGGCCGCCGCGGCGATGCCGGCGACAGCAGTGCCATGAGCGTACCTTCCGGACTTTGGGGTGGGATCGTCGGTTGAATTCAGGAAATTCCTTGAGCCAGCAGCGATGTTGGGCGATAGGTCCGGGTGGCGGATTTCCAGCCCATCGTCGATGATGGCTATGGTCACGCCCTCTCCACGTATCCCTGCGGTGTGGGTCGCCGCTAGGTTGAGATCAATCCCCGGTAGGCCTCCACGCTTGGAAAAGGCGTTCTGGCCGGTATTTTGTAAATACCACTGTTGTGACACCAGTGGGTTGCTTGCTTGTAAAGGCGTTGCGGCCTGACTGGCAAGCGCGGTCAACGCGAGCGCTGTTGCCTGGATAGTGGCCTTGATCTGCATGCTTTCTCCTAATGTATCGCTTGTCGAACAACGGCTTACTCGTTACTGGCCAAGGCTGAATCCGCCTGATCACCCTACCTATTCATCTGGCAGCGATTTCCATGCAAAAACGGCTTTTAGATCAATAGACTAGGCAAAGTATCGGTACGAAATTGGAGGGCGCGCGGCCAGAGCCCCAGTTTTCGTGCGATTTCAGCGGACTTTTCGTCTTCTGCCTGGCTTTTTTCGATGTAAAAAGGTTTTTTGACGGTCAAGCACCCCCTTCTTTCTTCCTTGAAACAGCGTTTCCAATAATGCGGGCCAGAGAACTCACCTTGGCTCGGCAGGGATCATGTATTGCGTTTACATTGAGACGCTCCTGGCGGAGCCGTACAAGGTCAGCGCAGTTGCTGCCACAAAAAGGCGTATTCCATCGCGGCGATGGCGGCCTCCTCTTCGTGGTTGGCGGCGGAGCCGTGGCCGCCTTCGGTACGTTCGTAGTAGCGCACATTGGCGCCCAGCTGCTTCATCGCCGCGTACATCTTGCGGGCGTGGCCAGGATGGACGCGATCGTCCAGGGTGGAGGTGATGAACAGCGTGGCCGGATACGCGGTGCCAGCTCGGATATTCTGGTATGGCGAATAGCGTTTGATAAACGCCCAGTCTGCTGGCTGGTCTGGATTGCCGTACTCATCCACCCAGCTGGCGCCGGCCAAGAGTGTGTGGAAGCGCCGCATGTCCAGCAACGGCACCTGGCAGACGACGGCCTGGAACAGCTGCGGATATTTGGTCAGCATCACCCCCATCAGCAGGCCGCCATTGCTGCCGCCCATGATGCCCAAGTGGCGCGCGTTGGCGATGCCGCGTTGCGCCAGGTCCTTGGCGATGGACGAGAAATCGTCGTAGGCCTTCTGGCGGTTTTGCTTCAATGCCGCCTCGTGCCAAGCCGGTCCGTATTCGCCGCCGCCGCGGATATTGCCTAGCACGTAGACGCCGCCTCGTTCCAGCCAGGCCCTACCCAGGGCGCCGTTGTAATAGGGCCTCAGCGACACTTCAAAACCGCCGTAACCGTATAACAGCGTCGGGTTCTTGCCATTTAGCTTCAAATCCTTGCGCGCCACCACGAAGTAGGGCACCCGGGTGCCGTCGTTCGACCTGGCGAAGAACTGTTGGATGCGGTAGGGGCTGGCGTCGAAGAAGGCCGGTTGTTGCTTGAGCGGCTCGCGCGCGTCAATGCCGGCATGGGCCAGCGATAGCGAGGTCGGCGTCAGGAAGTCGGTGAAAATAAAGAAATAAGCGTCGGAATCGTTGCTGTCTACCGCGCTGATGCTGATGCTGCCGTGGGCGGGTGCCGCCACCGGGCGCGACTCCCATTTGCCGTCCACTACCTGCCATTCCACCAGCCGGCTTTTGACATCGTCCAGCACTGTCAGAATAAGGGCGTTGCGAATGTCGGTGATTTCGGCCAGGGAGGTGGAGGCGCTGGGTTGGAACAAAGGGCTGAAGTCGCGCTTGCCTTGCAGGTAACGGTCCAGTTTGATGGCCAGCAAGCTGCCGGCTTTCCAGTCATGCCCGCCCACGTTCCAGCCCTGGTGGGGCTTCAACAGCAGCCACGGCCCATGGAAACTGGCGTCGACATGGCCGGGCTTGTCCAGTTTTTGCCACATGCCGTCGCGCTGCAAATAAAGGATATTGTTAAAGTAGCTGCTGTCTTGACGGATCAGGTGATACTGGTAACCCGCGCTGTCGACGCGGTTGGGGCTGACCATGATGTCGCTGGTCTTGCCTTCGAACAGTATGGCGGCCTGCTCCAGGCGCTGGCCGCGCTTCCATTGCTTGACAATGCGCGGATAGCCGGAGGCGGTCAGCGCGCCATTGCCGAAATCGGTGGCGACATACAGCGCGTCGCCGTCTTTCCAGCTCACCGCGCTTTTGGCTTCCGGCAAGACAAAACCATCTGCGACGAAGCGCTTGCCCGGCAGGTCGAATTCGCGCACTACGGCGGCGTCGCCGCCGCCGCGGCTCAGATGGATCAGGCAGCGGTCTTGTTGCGGCTTAACGCAGTCCGCGCCCTGCCACACCCAGTTTTCTTTTTCCTCGCGCGCCAGCTGGTCCAAATCCAACACGGTTTCCCAGGAGGGATCTGCCTTACGGTACTCGTCTAGGGAGACGCTGCGCCACAGGCCGCGCGGATGCGCAGCATCGCGCCAGAAGTTGTAGTAACGCTCGCCTATTTTTTCGATGACCGGCAGGCGGGCGTCAGAATCCAATACGGACAGAATATCGCGCTTCAGCGCTGGGAATATTTCGTGGCTCTTCAGAGCCTTCCTGGTCTGCTGGTTCTGTTGTTTTACCCATTGCAGCGCATCCTGGCCCTGTATGGCCTCCAACCATAGATAAGCATCATCCACCGCATGACTCTGTGCGGTGAGTAGCAAGGTGGCGAAAATGAACAGTCTGGCTTTCATAAGGTGTATATGAACGTTTCCCGTTTTAGGCAGGAATACCATGCCTTGACAATCAGCTTTGCTTCCAGCTTGCTATTCAGGCTTGTCGGTACGCGCACCGGTGAAGCCCGCTGGCTTATTTCCAAAAGCGTGTTTACGATTTCGCGAGGCGAAAACGGCTGAGAAAGCGGAATGTACAAATGGTACATGAGCATTTCGAAGCGGTACTCACCGTGTCGCGTCTCACAGCGCGCAGCAGATCGTATACAGGTTCTTGGCCAGCCACGGCTCTATCTGTTTTGTCATTACACGAAATTCCTTACATAAACTTTCAACGTCATTCCTATTGGTTAATTAATTTTTTACCCGTCAATCATGTCGGCTTGGCATGAACACTTGCGGCTTTATCAGCCTGTTCCCAGAGCCAAAAATTCTTTTTTATGCTGGTCAACAAAACTCAGTTTTAAAGCGCGGTGATACAGACTACGATGTTGCAGTTCAGCAAAAAGGGAGCTTACTCTTTATTGAGGACAACTAGTCAATGCAAAACAATATCAGCGATTTGTCAGTTGTTTTTAATAACACAAAGGATTTATGAATTTACCTATCATCAAACTACAGCAATGTCATGCAAAAAATCAGTTAACACTTAAAAATGGGGGGTGCTGATCTCGCCCTACCCAAGGGTATCAACGATTCAATGTGCTATGATGAAGATCTAAAAAGCAGTCTATGATCTTTTCGTTCAGAGATAATTGCCGCTATTGGAAAACCTGTGCTAGAAAACCAAGCCAAGAATAAAGAACTTGTTCAAGTGAGTGTGTGCGGTGACTTGCTCTCCCCACGTCCCCCCCCCACCCCCCCAGTATTGAGTAGCACGTGACTTTAGAGTCCAATCAACCTCACACGGAGATTGGACATGAAAAACGATTCACGGAAGAACAAATTATCGGGTTTATGAAGCCGGCGTAGCAGTGAAGGAGCTGTGTCGGCAGCATGGCTTTAGCGATGCCTCGTTCTACAACTGGTGAGCTCAGCTCGGTGGCATGGAGGTTTCAGATGCCAAAAGGCTGAAGGAGCTTGAAACCGAGAATGCCCGGTTGAAGTGCTTGCTGGCCGAGGCTATCGTGGACGCCGAGGCACTTAAAGTTGCACTCGGGTAAAGCATTGACCCCGCAGTAGAAGCGTGAGGTGGTGAATCGCGAAGGTGTGCGGGCGAACCACAAGCGGGTCTACCGGCTGTATCGTGAAGCGGGCTTGATGGTTAGGCGACGGAAGCAGCGTCATGGCGTGGCCGTGGAACGAGAGCCCTTGGAAAGACCAGATCGGTCCAATGCGGTGTGGTCGATGGACTTTGTATCGGATGCGCTGGCCAATGGTCGACGCATCAAGGTGATCAATATCGTGGATGATTTCAGCAAGGAATGCGTTGCCGTGGTCGTCGATTACGGGATCTCGGGGCACTACGTGGTCCGGACTGAAGCAGGCAGGCCCGATTCCGGGGATGCCCGGCCACGATCAGAACGGATCAGGGCCCCAAATTTACCGGCAATGGGCTGGACCAGTGGGACAGCAGCAAGGGCATTCAGCTGAAACTGACGCAGCCAGGCAAGCCCACACAAAATGCCTACATCGAGAGCGTCAACGGGCGCTTACGCGATGAATTGCCTGAACGAGCACTGGTTCATGAGTCTCTCGCATGTTCGGGCCGAGCTTGCGGTGTGGCGCAAGGATTACAAGGAAACAAGACCACACTGCTCGCTGGACTATCAAACACCTGCAGCATTTGCAGCGGGCTTCGGCATGGGGGAACCAGCGGAGGAGGAGCAGGAGTTTTTAACCGACTTTACTAAGAGCGGCTAACAAAAATCAGTGTTACGGCTGAGGCAAGGCGCGCCGACGCAGTCAGTACTTGAGTACGGCAAGTCTGCGCAACGCAGCATCAGGAATTTTGTTAGCCGCACTAAGTAGGCCTTAGTCCTAGTCCTGACGGAAGGTCAGGAGTCCTTAGATACTCACAGTAAAGTTGGTATTTAAGATAGCGGATTTTTGGATTTTACTAAATTTAAGTGTCCACTGATTTTTTTGTTCGCGGTTTTGTTTAATTATAAGGATAATGCTTTTGAAATTTAAAAGCAGATTATCCGTTTTAGGGCGTCAGATGGCGTGACAGTAGAAGTACTTCAAGGAGAGTCTATAACTCTCCTTTTTTTTATTTAAAAGCTTGGTGCGTATTTTTTTACAATAAAAATAATATTAAATTTTCAAATATATGCACAGTTAAATGGCACCAAAGTAGCGGTCTTAAGCGATATTATCTGCACGTAAAATTCTCTCAGCTTGCAGTTGACTAGTTGTCCTAATGATTAGTCAGCTGCTGCAAAGTAGTTGAATTCTTTAACCTGGAGATCTAGGCGTTACAAAACCTAATGCTCGGTTTGTTTCTAAGCCGGTATTATCTCTAGGTATAGTGTGTGAATTATTTGGGCGGCTCATTTTAAAGTTGACCTGCTTGAAGTTAGGTGATGTTTTCAGTATTGTAAGATTGATGAAATGAGACTTGTTGCAGGTCAAGAAAAATTTATTGGAATTTAACAGTTACAACTACAGTCAGGTTGCCCCCCAAAGACTTAACTGTGGTCATCGTTAAATTAGATCTAATGTCTATGTGGGCAAGAGGTGCTCTTAGAACGTGCTTACGATCTTGCGAGGTAAGGGTGAAAAATGGCGAAAACCGTTGAGAAAGCTGAATGTACAAGCGGTATATGACCATTTCGAAGCGGTTGTCAATGTCGTCTCGCCGCAGTGCAGCAGCTCATAAACAGGTTCTTAGATGCACCTCTGGGAATCACGCCGGCACGATAACAGTGTTACCGAGGTGAGTTGAACATCAGCTGGTATTCAGATGATTTTGAAGTAATTTGCGATAATGACGATAAGCTTTGTATAACGTTTATCTCAGGCTGCTATGAACATGAGACTCCCTATGATGGTCGGCTCTGCTGGTAATCGGAGCGATAATATATAGAATTTCATGTTCGAATCTGAAAAAAAGCCGCTATCTGGGTAATCAATCATCAGCAGTGGCACAGCAAAAACAACGCTTCAGCCGATACAGCAGAGACCGCCCAATAATATAAACCGATGCTTGGCCTTGAGTCGTTGAGAACACCTGTAGTGCAGCTGAAAAAATATAGAACTATTCTAGGTATGCAGAATGCCATGATCTAGGTTATGAAGTTTTTTCAGAATAAATGGTAGTAAATTATGTAAAAAAAGTTAATTATATGGAAAATGTTATGCTAAATGTCCGTAAGATAGTTATGGTATGGTCGGTGTGCGCAACAGTTGGCTTTCCTCTAATTTCTTCAGCCAGTGATGCTACTCGGTTGTTGGATTTGGATGTTTCTTGCCGGCAAAAAAATTGTATGCTGCTAGAGAACGGGAAGGACTACAAGATAAGAGTGAAAGAGGTCGTGCAGTATGTGGAAGTAAGGGGAAAAGATACTCTGTCCCAGAGGCAATATCTTAACGTTTTATCGACTGAGGGTCACTGGTATGCTTTAAGTTTTTGGGCGCTGCCGATAGTCTTGAGTTCAATGGATAGTTCCGAGGAGATATCGTTTCAATGTGTAGAGACTTCACCCCAGTACTGGGATATATTAGCGAGACGGTTTTGCATGGTGTCAAAACGGGCAGTGGGAGTTAAGCGAGTTGGTGGGGCTATGTGACCTTCCCCTCGGCAGGTATCCCAAGAATTCGTTAGTATGAAAGCTCAAAGAAGCCAGCATGCGTAAGTCCAGTTTCACCGAAGAACAAATCATCTCCATCCTGAAAGAAACCGAAGCTGGCTTATCTATGGCCGACTTGTGCCGCAAGCATGGCATCGCAGATACCACGTTTTGTAAGGCCCGCTAACAAAACCTGTCGATAAATCACACACAGATCAATGAGAAAGCCAGCTTGAGCAAAGCGTAATGCGTATCCAGCCGCCGCTCGAAGCGGATGCGCAATTTCCCGAAGCCTGCTAGCCATGAATGGGTAGTCTATGACCCAAGGGCAGCGACCCAGTCTTTCGCTGCTTTCCACTTCGCGATGGGCAATTCGCACCAAGATTCCGCGTCGGTTCAGGTGTTCACGGCAATGACGGTAGTCATAGCCTTTGTCTGCATGCAGCTTGTAAGGCTTTTGCCTGGGCCGCCCTGGCAAACCAGGAACGGCAGGAATCGCATCGACCAAAGTTTCGAAGACTATGGAATCGTGCCGATTGGCGCCGGTAATACACAGCGCCAGTGGTAAACCTCGGCGATCTACGATGATGTGCCGCTTGCTGCCGCATTTACCTCGATCGGTGGGGTTGGGACTGGTCTCTTGGCCCCCCGGGGGCTGGCAACGCTAGCCCCGTCAATGCTTGCCCGGCTCCAATCAATTTGATCGTGTTGGCGCAGTTGTATCAGCAGGACTAGGTGTAGGCGGTCCCAAATGCCTAGCGCTTGCCAATCCCGCTGTCTTCGCCAGCAGGTCATCCCGTTGCCAAAACCGAGCTCCTGTGGGAGGTCCTCCCAAGGAATACCGGTAGTGAGAACAAACAAGATGCCGTTGAGCGAAGCAAAATCATCCAACCGTGGCCGCCCACCCCGGTGGGAGCGCGGCGGTGGGGAGAGTAGCGGCTGCAATGACTTCCAAAGCTTCTGGCTGACGACTTTTCGTTTCATCTTCGCCAAATGCGGGTATACGTATCCGGCATCAAGAGGTTTTGTTAGCCGCTCTAAGTAGGTCTTGGCCCTAGTCCTGAGGGCAGATCAGATTAAAAAATTAATTACCGTGATTGCTCTGTTTTTTAGCTTGGCATTTACCAAATGCTAAGCTAGATTTTGGGAAGATAAGGCCTAAGCAAGCCCCCAAACCTTCTCGTAAAGTAGCAGTTTTGCTACCTGAAAGCGTGCAACCGAGGACTCTAATTATGCTGTAAGGTAGGACTCAGAAAGGAGATGCGGGAAACCGGCTACGTGATGCGTAGCACCCTACCCATCCACCCCTTGAAGGGTGATCCCGCGCAAACTGATGAGGTTGCAATTTTTTTACATGCTGCCATTTACAATCATGCTGTTCACAAAGGCACATGCAGCAGAGGTGAGTATCGGCATGGTTGATTTTTGTCCATATATGTGCGTTGGCACAGCTAATAAAGGTTTCATTGTGGAAATCGTGGAGCAAGCGTTCAAAAAAAACGGTATTGCGGCAAAATTTACTGTTAAGCCCTGGGCGCGCGCTGTCGCAGATACACGAGTTGGCAAACTTGATGGACTTTTAGCACCAGGAAAAAATGAGGCACCAGGCCTGATGTTCCCCGAAACGCCGGTTGCAGTCCAGCAAAATTGCTTTTATGCCAAGTCCACAAGTCAATGGAATTATCGTAGCTTTAATGATGTAAAAAACGGTACATTTATCAGTTATATCGGATTTGGAAACCGGTTGGACTTGGAGAAATCAATTGGAGTTGGGGCGTATAAAAAAAATTTCTTGGAATTTAATTACGACAACAATTATATGTCTCGCGCAGCTAGCATGGTTAACGCCAACCGTGCTATTGCTATGTGGGCAGACCCTATCAGTTTTGAAAAAACCAAGCAAGATGGCAACAAACTACTAAATGGCCTGAAAAACAAAGGTTGCATATCATCATATTACCTATATCTAGCCTTTCCACCCACATCTGTGCGACGCATTCCAGAATTGGTGAATTTATTTGAAGATGGCATAAGTAAATTGAAAAGATCTGGTGAACTTAAGGCTATCTACAAAAAATACCATGTTTCTAATTTAGCATATCAAAAAGAGCAAGTCTTTCACTGAGGGACTGCGCCTTTTCGCTTGACTTCCTCCAGGACTAGGTGTCCAGTCCCGGACGATTGCTGACCCGCTTCCTGAAACCGTTCACTGTCGGATAGGCAAGCAGGCCGCTCGGTTGGTTGGAAGGAAGTCAAATTAACTCCGGACTCTAAAAGTCTTGTTACTCATATACTGGGGTGTCGGTGTTGCCTTGCCCTCTAGAAGAGAGGGCGTCAAACGCTCACGCTGAGTCCTGCTGTATTGCCAATAGCGGCACCTGACATTGACGACACTTGAGTGTAGGCCATGGCTGCTTTATCCGATAATCCTTGACTATATTGCATGGAAGGGAGTTGTTTTTGCAGCAAACTCACGGTGTTCGTACTGGGAAAGCTAAAAGCATGAAAATTAGCACTGCTTGTCTCCGCGGCCGAGGTAATGGCATTTGTTAACAAGGAGTTTAGTTGCTGATTAAAATTCAATCCATATCCTTTGTTTAGTGCGTTTAGGATGAGGAGGACCGTTAATGGATCTAGCTGCTTCTTCTCAGTTTTTTGGGGAGAGTAATGAGAGGGGCTGCTTGTGGGCATTCCCATGTGTTATTTTTGGTAAAATTAAAGTTGGAAGAGGTTGGTATGTTATTAACAATCATAAATTGAGTTCAATGTAAACTAGAGCTGCTTGGTCTTCGCATGCTGGGTCATGCTCGTTTAGTTAAATGTTCGTGCAAACTGCTGTTTGCGGCCTATTTTTAAGTATTTTAATTAAAGTGGAGCGATATAAATTACAATGGCACACTTCTTGTCTTTTTAGAGTGTGCTTAAATGAATTTTTCGATATCAACATCTAGGTTAATATAATATGCTAACTACTCTGTGATAATCAGGTTTCCCTTAAATTTGAAGGGGCGCACTGGCAGCAGCGGCCGCTTGAGGCGATATGCGCCATCGTCTACTTCGATGCGCTACGCCCGCTTTCGCGCTGTTTTGATGAAGATTCACGCCTCTATAAAAACGGACAGCTCCACCTCCCGGCAAGGTCTGACTGTCAAATCGGAACTTCCACAAATAAAAAAAAGGAGAGCGAAGCTCTCCTTAAAAACGCTGCTACCAATGCAAAAATTGACACTTTGGATTACATAGCCTACTTATTAAAACTCAACAAGCTTTTTATTTAATTATCTAAATAGCAACGCGACAATAAAATCAGAGAACACTTAATTCTTACGGCACCACTCAAGACCATGCCATGAAAATATTTGACAGGGCGGGCAACTCCAACACTTCCACTCAACTTAACCTCCTGGCCTTTCCCTGCTTGCAGTCCCTATCGTAATTCAGCGATCTGGACCGATTGAAATGGTATTTCCCGGAACTCGACAAGTAAGGCGCGCTCATGGGGACGCCCAAAGCCTTGGCCTCGGCCGAGCGCGACACGATGCTGCCGTCGTTGTTGAACAACACGACAATGGGCAAGCCGGCCAGACCAGGGTTGAACACCCGCTCGCGGGAAGCGTAAAAGGAATTGCAGTCGACTTGGGTGTAACTAGATGGCATCGCTGGGTGGAATGGCGCGAATCCGGCGTGGTGGGAACACTTAGAGCGGCTAACAAAAATCAGTGTTACGGCTGAGGCAAGGCGCGCCGACGCAGGCAGTACAAGTGGTACGACAAGGAGACGCAACGCAGGATCAGGGGTTTTGTTAGCGCGTTTAAATGGCTGGCCAAATTCGGCGGTATGGATGTGTCTGAGGGGGGCAAATCACGGCGGCTAAAGCGGCTGGAATATGAGAACAATCGGTTGAAAGTGCTCGTGGCCGAACAGGCGTTAGATATCCAGATGCTCAAAGAGGTCGTCACAAAAAATGATGCGGCCCGGCCCGCGCCGTGATGCCGCTGGCAACTCATCGTCAGGCACGATATCTCTGAACGTCGGGGATGTCGCTTGTTGCTGGTGACGCGAAAGACCTTTCGTCGCAAGCCTGCAGAAGATCGTAATGCGGCATTGCGGGTAAGGTTGCGTGAACTGGCTGATCGACGCCGGCGCTTTGGCTCACCACGGCTGCATTCCTTGTTGCGCCGCGAGGGCTGGCCAAACCACAAGCGAGTCGTGCAGATCTATAAGGAAGAGGGCTTGTTACTGCGGTTGCGGCGACGCAAGAAGCGACCAAGCCATCTCTGGGTGGTACAGCCAATGCCGGAAGGACAAGACCGCAGCCCTCGGCGATGGATTTCGTTTCGGACACCCTGTGGAATGGTCGTCGCATCAGGGCCCTGATAGTGGTGGATACCTGGAAGTGTGAATCGGTGTGGATCGAGGTGACTACTCGTTACCTGGGCGGCGTGTCGCGCGGGTTTTAGACCAGTTACGTCGCACTGTGTGGTATTCGAATCTGATCTAGGTTAACAATAGCCCAAAGTTTACCTGTTGGGCATTGGATGAATAGGGGTATCGTCACGGTGTAACGCGGCAATTCACTATAGTGATCACTTTCACCCATTTGAGGCTGTGACTGGAAACCCCAAATCGGGGGAGGATTCGGCAACAGAGTAACCGCAATTAGTTACTTGTTTGACGGCTTCTTCTTTGATTTCAGGGGTGAAACGCTGTGTGCTCGTGGACATCCCCATGCTCAAATTATTAATATGAGAACGCTTTCAGCGGCTAACTCAGTCCACTATTGTGTTGAAAAAACCAGGTGTCTTCTTAAAATTTAAGTGATTACCGATGGTCTCGGTGGTGGCTTTGGGTTAAATTTTTAAATGTTTTTCGAAGCCGTAATTAATAATAATAAAATCATCTTGCCTAAGGGTCGTTAGCCTATTTTAAATCGAAATCAGTGGAAAATTTTTCCCCATTGTTAGAGTTTATCGTAAATTCGTTTTGTATGTTTATCTGTCACAAGTAAAATTTTCCTATACAAATTGGTTAACTACGTTGAAAAACTATCTAAAAAGAATTGATTTACTGTAAAAATGAGCTTTCTTTTGATTTTTATTCTTAATAGCAAGGGGTTCTTAGTAAAAAATTCGGGTAATTTTTAATTATAAAACACTAGTCTACTCATTTTATATCAAATACCATAATGAAAATATTTGGCAAAAGTGGCTGTTGATTCATGATTGAAATTGACTTAATCATGTATTTTTTATGTAAAATAAATCTGTGTTGATAGTTTATACAAGGATGTAGTCTGTAACTCATATGATATTACTAGAGGCGTCATAGGATAGATTGTTATCGATATCCATATAATCCAACATACACTAGAGTTTTTAATAAATTTTGGCTAAGCCATCCAAGGGCAAGTCAAATTAATTTATAAATCATCTTCCTGTCTATAAAAATTTACCTTTTTTAGGCTAAAAATAAATGATATTTAAGTCTCAATAATTTTATTGCATTTGATTGGAATCTAAAAAATTTTGGAGCTAGCATAAAATGAAAAATATAGAAACTTTATATATTCCCCAGAAATTACAAATAACACGGGGAGCTTACGTATCATATTGTCGCCAGCTTTTAGGTAAGCTTGGCTTAACCGAACAGCAATGGAGAGTGCTGGAAATTTTGGGGGTACATGGGACAGTTGATACCGGAGTTATCGCAAAGCATTGTAATTTTTTTTCACCAAGCCTCACCGGGATTTTAAAGCGCATGGAAAGCTCGGGGTTAGTTTACCGTCATAGGGACGATTTTGACCAACGACGAGTTAAAGTTTCTATAACAGAAAGTGGCCGAGAAATATTAGCTAAAGTCTCTCCTGCATTAGATGTTTACCATGAAAAAATTGAATTTTTTTTTACAAAACATAAAGCTCAGCAGCTAATAACTTTACTAGATCAGTTAGAAAAATTGACCGAACAAATTAGTCGAGATATTAGCTGTAAAATTTTATAGTAAATTTTAAGTAAAAACTAAAATGCAAATATTTTGCATCAATCAAACGTCATGGCTGTAGTTTGAGATGTCTCTTAGTTATAGGTGGGGTATCTTTCAAAGACATATTTCTTGAGTAAATACTGATGAGTAAAAAAAATCCCCAGCACATATGCCTTGATAAAATTCAAAACCCCTCGATTAGAGAAATGGCATTAGAAGGTGAGGTTAATTTTTTAAGGTTAGAAATAAACTTATTAAAAATTGAGTTATATTACTTGGTTTTAAGTAAACAGGCTGGCCAAAAAAATAAGTCTCTTCTTGGTTAAATTTTTTGCCAAATTTTATGTTTTTTTAAAGACCATTCCGGATGGTTAGGGGTGGCTTTAAATAAATCAGCTTCACGGTTAAGGCAAGGTGTCCCTGCGCAGACGGTACTTGATCACGGCAAGTTGGCGCAGCACTGCATCAATAATTTTGTTAATTACTCTAATTGATGTCCTGATTAAGTGTGACTATAAGTAAATGCTTCTTTGAACACAAGTCTAAAAAATATCGATTCACATTAAACTTTGTAAGCAAGAGAATTTGCAAAAATCGCATCTTGGCTAATCTCAAATTATTAAATTATATCGACAATTATTACAATTGAGATCACCACTATAGCTATCTGGGAGAAGCTGTCAGTCACGAGGTCTTTGGACGCGTTTCGGTGTGAGATAGAGCGACGTCCCCCCCCCCGCCTTCAGTAGCAGGGGGCTTTAGAGTTGACCTCCTCCCGACTAACCGGCGGTCTAAGCTGGAGATTTCCGGCTTAAAGATGAGCAAGTCGGAACTCGCTCGGGGTTATGCCCATTGATCCAGCGCCATCGATATAAACTCGCTGCCATAGTACCTGCAGAATAGTGGTCAACCATCGTCAAGATCCACATCCTTTCCGAGCGACTTGAACCGATGGGCGCTGACCGCCGTTGCCGCCAAAATGGGGAGGGTGGCTTATGGACTACTGAAGACCCGCACCATGTATCAAGGCTATTTCGAACACGCTTTACCCGGTGGATCGACCTCTCTCGCGCTGGCCATTGAGGCAACTATGACCTCGTAGATAATGCTTGGGCCTTCCACCGGGACTTCTATGCTGTTTTAGGTTAGGTCAGGGCCAGCCGCTGGCTGGATCCTATGTTTATTATGGTCAGCGGGATTCCCGTCAAAGGGTGGAAGCACAGACGATTGCTCGTCTGAGGATCAGTGTGGCCTGACGATGGAATAACCACTTGCAGTTAGTTCGTTGTCGACCTGAATCCGTTGTGGTGTCCCGCGCAAGACTTGAACATGCCGCATCGTAGCAACCACGTCCGCGGCTTTCAGCGCGAAATCCACCGTGATCGCCAGGCTCTCCCGGCTAAAATTATCCACTACAGTTAAGGCCCGGATTTTCTGGACATTGAACAGCTGATTGGCGACGAAATCCATGCTCCAACAGGCATTCAAACTGGAGACGGCCGGCCGGGCTTGCCGGTGCGCGGCCGCCACTCGCCGCTTGAGCCGTTTGCGCCGCAGGTTCAGACCTTCCTCGCAGTAAATCCGGTAGGTCTTCTTGTGATTGATCTGCCAGCCCTCACGTCGTAGCGGACGTGGATGCGGCGCGCGCCATAACGAATACGCGTGGCGGCGATCTCGCGGATCCGCTGTCGCTCCGTGCGATCGTCTCGAGGATGAGGGCGATAAAAATAGCTAGCTTGCCGCAGTTGAATGACTGCGGTGGCGCGACCGATGCTGACGCGGTACGCGTCAATCAGGAAGTTGGCCAACTCGCGTTTGCGGGCCGGCCTCACAGCTTTTTTTGGATGACTTCCTGCAGCATCTGCTTGTCCAGGCTCAGGTCAGCGACCATGCGCTTGGGGCGTTCTCTTCTTCCAGTTGTTTCAGGCGGCGCAGCTCGCTGACACCCAGGCCGCCGTATTTCTTCTTCAGATGTAGAAGGTGGCTTCAGAGACACCCATCTTGCGGCAGACCTCGGCGACGGTGGTGCCGGATTCCGCCTGGCGCAATGCGAAGGCGATCTGTTCTTCGGTGAACTTCGATTTTTTCATGACAAACCTCCTGCCCGGATGGGCTTAAATTTGCCAGAAATCTTTACTTTTCGCCGCTACGTTTTTGCGGGAGGAGGTCAAGGGAAATGCGTTACCGCGCCTGCCATCGGTTCATGACGTTTACGATCCCTCGCTAACTCACTAGCAGTCAATGGTGACAGGCCAAGTGCATTCGCAATGCTTGCGGATAAGCTGCCACTCAACCTTGCCCTGGATGCCAACGGCCGCTGCAGCTCGGGATTGGTCACCTGTTATCAAACCCGTGGATACCGCCCACCACCATCAGCCAACCTCCTTAAACCCCTTCGCCTCAAATAGGGGGCGCAGATCTTTCAGCGCGTTATTCGGAACTGCCACCCATAGGAGATTTCGGGCGCGAGTGGATGCGACGTACCCGATGCGCCCGACTTCCGTGCCCACGCCCGCGAGCAGTTCCTCGGCGTGGTCCTTGAGGGTCATGAAGAGGACGGCGTCCAGACTTTCTCCCTTGGCTTGATGCACGGTGTCTACTCGCAGTGATGCCGCCTCGTCATCGACTAAATCCTTGCCGCTAGACAGAGCAGCATTTGGCAGGCCGGTCTTCTTCAACTTAAGGCCGATGTTAGCGGCGGGCGTTAGTCCGAACTTGGTCTGGAGCTTGTCGAGCAAGCTCTTGATGTTGGCCACGAACTGCGGATGCCATTGCGTGTCAGCGGTCAGGGAGGCCGATGGCAACCCGACTTTCGGATCGCGCGTGAAGGCCCAAATCTCGCGCCGCAACGCGCGTGCCTCTGGGAGCTTGGCCGGTGGGGCTCCTGGCTGAGTGACGTAGTTAACGAAACCATGCGGCGGCCTGTCCAGTAATGCAGCGACGCCAATGGCCACGCGCTGAAAAGCGCTCAGGAAGTCCTTCTTGTGATCTCGCAACACGGCGGCCGCCGCAAAAACCTTCAGCGTGCCTTGTCCCACTGGCGCCGCGTCGCCACGTACCCCTTCAGCCAAGCCGCGACCACGGCAGAGCACGGCTGAACGCTTGGCTTCGGCCCCCGCGACCGCTAGCACCCCCTGAAAAGCAGTGATCAGCTGGGCATGCTGGCCACGCTTGTACCCCGTGAAGAAGGCACCATGCAGTGTGGTGGGGGCGGCTCGCTCGGCCGCGTCATCGCGCCCGCTCAGCACATTGGCGAGGCTGACAATCTGGGGCACCGACCGAAAATTGCGTGTCAAGGAATACGGCAGCACACCTGGGCGCTGGTGGTACTCACTCAGGAACTTGCCGTCTGCGCCTGCGAAGTCGTAGATGCCCTGGTTGGGGTCGCCGATGAGGGTCACGCACGCACCGGCATCAATCAGCAACTGCAGGATGGCCTGGTGAACCGTACCGATGTCCTGAGCCTCGTCGATCAAAATGTGCGGGTATCGGCGAACTACTACCTTCAGAAGCTCCCGGCGTTCTTTCAGTGCCCGGTACGCCCAGTAGCGTCCGAGATCGTGGGTGTACGCGCCGGTCTTGCCAAGGCGGCCGATGAGGTCGCGGGCCACCCTATTGGCCACCAACTCGAGGTCGTCGTTGCGCCTGTAGTAGAAGCACTCCTTACCCTCGATGAGAGCGACGTTCAGCTCCGTGATAGGCATAGGATACGTTGGAGTCTTGAACGTGAAGCCGCCAAGGAACGTCTCGCCGCCGGTCACGAGGTAGGCCGCCTGGGATGACCCCATCGTGCGATGTCCGTGAGGGCGAAGAATGGTACTGGTAATGAAACCGTCCAGCGTGTCAATCTCCACCCTGTCCCGGCCAACGCCTGCTGGAAGGTCGCGAGCCAGCACGTCGTAGGCCTTGCGGAATGTGTCGACGGCCACATTGGAGAACGACAGCAGTGCGACGCGCCCGCGCGCGTTACCGAGTTTACGGCGCATCTGGACGAGGCGCTGCACTGCCGTCTTGGTCTTGCCGCTACCCGCGCACGCAATGACGCACAGGGGCACCATAGGGGCGTCGACGACTGCTTGTTGCTCTGGTGTTAGCGCGCTCATGGCTTGCTGGCAACCTGGCAGGCATGCTTAATCGCGCCCTGTATGTAGGCCGGAATGGTGAATGGCAGTTTGGGATCTGCAATGACCTGCGCAAGCGCCTGGGCGAAGCTGCCCTTTTGCACGTTGTTTCTTGGCCGTTCGAACATGCCACAAAACAGCGCCTTCGCCTTGCCCGCGTCGTCAGCTGCAGCGTTAACGGTCGCAGCCAAGGCGGCAGCGATCTTTGGATGCAGTTCCTTCAGCGCAGCCAGCATCGGCTCCCTATTGGCTGGCTCAAGGGCCAGGTCGTATTCGAAGGTTTTGAGGCCGTAGAACACCTTCACATATACGTCCTCGCAGGCTTTCATCTTGGCAGTGTTTGCAGATACGGTGATCACGTCACCTGTCGCCGGGTACACGGGCTCTGCATCGTCGTCCTCGTCCTCGGGTTGATCTCTGGGGCCGACAGTCACGGCCCCCACCGGTCCGGCAGCTTTCGCTGGCTTGGGTACGACGGGATCGGCGTCGGTCAAGACCGCAACCGGAATTTTCAATGCATTGTTACCGAACAGTGGTAGGAACGAATCGAAGTTCAAACCTTCCACACTGATCAAGCTCACACCATGTTGGCGCAGGTCGCATCCGATGCGCTTGGCCAGCGCGTCGACCATCATCAACTCAGCTGCACCTTCAACAAAGATGACTCGACGCGCGAAAAACAGCTCAGCGCGTGTGACGTCTAGATAGCGTTCGAGCTTCTCGCGCTTGCCCTTCTTAAACTCAATGTTGCGTGGGAAAACGCCTCCCGCCAAAATCCCTGATCATCACAAGTGACTAGAATCCAAAACTGATATCGATATTTTGCTAAAAAATTTTTGTTTTAAATCATGCTGTTATGATTTTTCATGGTCAAAAGGATCTCCCCAATGGGGAAAATCGCAACTTATGCGTAAATTGCAGGAGAAAATCGCAGCTTTTGCCGGCAATTAGTTGCAGCTTATGCTGGTTAGGGTTTTTGTAAGGCTTTGATTTTTATGAGTTTTAAGTCGAAGCTTATGCTGTCGCCCACAAATGGCCCCGGCGTTTGCCGGGGCCATTGTCGTTTGGAGCAAGCGTCAATACAGCCCGTGTTGAACCGCCTTGCTCCGGCACAGCACATAGGGCAGGCCGTTGGGTTTTCCCGGGAAGGGATAGCTTTCGCCCACCTTGCTCAACATCGCCGCGCTGCTGCTTTTGCGCTGGGTTTTCTTGATCGCGCTCTTGATGGCGGCGGCGTCGCCGTCCACGAACAGGGCCAGGAAACCGCCGTCCGCCTCGGACAACTGCGCCGAGCGAATCGGCAAATCGCCGTAGTCATAGCCGCTGGGCAAGGCCAGCTCATGTTCCCATACCTGGTTGGGCGTTGAGCCGGTGGCGGCGGCCAGCAGTTTGGCGACGCCGTTGTCGCTCAGATTGAGATTGTGGCAGCTCAGCTGCGCCGCCAGGGCCTTGTTCTTGCCGGCGCCGGCTTGGGCGCCAGCGGCGGTTTTGGCCTGGCGATAAACGCCGTCGAAGGGCACATCGCCAAAGGTGCTGGCGCAGCGGTCCATCTGCACTTGCACTGCGGCTGTTTGGGGCTGCACGCTCATCGTGCAGATGCCCTCGCTATAGCGCCACTGCCCGCCATTGGCCTGCAATTGCCCCCTGCCGGAACCGGAGCGCAGTTGGCCGGGTTTGCCTTTTTGCATGACTTCCAGTTCGAACTTGCCGTTGGGGCGTATGGTCAGCGTGCGTTCGAACTGTTTGTCGGAGCCGTCGTAGACGCCGGGGGTAAGCGGGGCGGCGGCGCCGTCCGCGGCGGGGTCTTTTTGCAGCGCCTTCTTGATGCCGTCCTTGAGGATGGCGCCCAGGTCGAAGGTTTCGGCGTGGACCGCCAGCGGCAGCGCGGCAGCCAGCGCCAGCGCGGCGGCGAAGCGGTTACGGTTTGAATGGGTCATGAAAGAGGCCGTTTAAGTGGCGTTGAGATGAAATGAGGTGCTGGCGTATGCCTTGATTATTTAAATTTATCAGGACACTAGCATGCTGAATCGCTAAGAACAACTTGGCGGCAGCGTGATAAAAACCACGAAGCGGACAAACTGGCCTAAGTGCGTGTTCAAAGTCTCGCGCACATACGGTGCGCGCCCGGCAAGTCCTCATCCAGAGGATGGGCTTGGCGGGCGCGGTTTGCGGCGGCGCGTGGTAGCGCGCCGGAAGGGGGGCGCTTAGGCCAGGTCGGAAATCACCAACATGGCGATGTTGAAGTAAATCACCAGACCGGTGCCGTCGATGAAGGTGGCGATGAAAGGCGCCGACACCACGGCCGGGTCGATGCGCATTTTCTTCAGTAACATCGGAATAATGGAGGAGACGATGGCGCTCCAGATGGTGATGGCGATTAGCGTCAGACACACCACCAAGGCCACTTCGTTGCCCACCCCCAGCATCCAGGCCCGTATCCAGGCCACTATGCCGATGGCCAGCGCGATCATGAAGGACGTGGTCACCTCTTTGCGCAATACCGTGCCGATGTTGCGCAGGCTGACTTCGCCCATCGCCATCGCGCGCACCAGGGTGGAGGTGATCTGGGTACCGCTGTTGCCGCCGGTGCCGATCAGTAGCGGGATGAAGAAGGCCAGTGCGATGGCGGCTTCCAGCTGTTCTTCAAACACTTGCAGGATGGTGCTGGTGTAGGCTTCCGCGAAGAACAGCAGCAACAGCCAGGGCAGGCGCTTTTTCCACAAGCTCCATGGGGAGCTTTCCAGGTAGGAGGTTTCCAGCGGCAGGCTGGCGCCCTGGCGTTGAGCGTCGTCGGTGCCTTCGTCGCGGATCAGCGCGGCGATTTCCTTTTCGTAGAGGGCGCCCAGCAGTTTGCCGCCGCTGACCACCGGCGCGAGATCCACGCCCTTGTCTATCAGTTCCGGCACGATGTCGCGGCGCTGTTGGTTAGGCTCGACGACAAAGGAGGTGGGGCCCATCAGCGCGGAAACCGACAGATTCAGGTCCGTTTCGGTCAGCAGGCGCTTGACCGAGAGCTGACCATGCAGGAAGCGGCTGCCGTCTATGACGAAAATCTGGGCGGGAATGTCTTCGTCGCGCAGCTGTTTGAGCATGTGCTCGCGCGCTTCGCTGACTTTCATGTCGCGGCTGAGGGTGATCAGCGAGTCGCTCATGTAGGAGGCGACGGTTTCTTTCAGATTGACTTCGTTTGCCTGAGCGGTAGGCAGGGTGATGCTTGCAAAAGACATTTTGAGGTATTCCCCGTTAGCTGTTTTATAACCACAAACAGTTGTCACAATGGGGGCGTAAACCAGAAGAGAGAGTGCAGAAAAGCTATCTCCGCGTCTAAGTTTTGGCACTATGCAACGTATCCCGCTTGCATGCGGGAAGTCACTTTGGGCTATACCTTAATCCGATAAAGCCTGTCCTAACCTTGGGCGTCTCTCGACGTCGTCAGATCAGTGACCTGTGTTTGCATAGGAGCCTCGCCGAACGAGACACTGCATCTGAGAACCGTTGATTTTTGCCCGCAGGCCGTGTGGCGGCTTGGGCTGGATCATGTATGCGGCTCTGAATGGAAGGCCGGGCTTGCTGCCGGGCGGTTCCTGCGCCGGACTCGACACCGCTCTAGTGGCGGCGCGTCGCGTTGGGCGCGGTTTTACTGGATGATCACCTCCCTGTTTTGTAGAACCACGGTTTAGAACCTGTTCAATGCCTGCCGCGCTTCGTGAGACATGGCACGGTGAGTGCAGTACCCAAATGCTGATGTACCGCATGTACATTCCGCTTCTTCAGCCACATTGCCTTATCTCGTTCCTGCTCAAGAGACTTTGAACACGCTTTATAGGGAGCGCGGGCGGGCGGCGTGCGCCGCCTGCCTGCGCCGTCTTCGTCGCGACGGGTGTCATGGTGCAGTGCAATAGCGCCGCGACGAATAACGGTTATGAAAGAATGGTTATCAAGTAGTTCCGTAATTTTTCACAGTTTGTGTAATAAAACTGGTTTGCATGGAAATTTTCCACAAACATGCCATGCGGCCGCAGGTCTGATGCCAATTACATGTGTTTTTCAAATTGGCTGACCAGACGGCGCAGATCGCTGGCGGTGGTCTGCAGCTTCTGCGCCACCTGCAGGGTAGCGGCAATGCTGTGGCTGTTTTGTTCGGTGAGCGTGCTCATGGTTTCCATGTTCTGAGCCACTTCGGTGGAAGCGGATGACTGCTGTTGCAGCATATTGGCCACGCTGGAGGACGACTCCGCCACCTTCTCATTGGCGTTGCGGATTGCCTCCAGCCCTTGGGCGGCGGCTTGTATGGTTTCCTCGGCGGTGTGGACTTTGTTCACCGCGGCCTTCACTTCTTCCAGCGCCTCCTGCGAGCGTTCGCGCAGGAAGGACACCGATTGTTCGATCTCCAGCGTGTTGCCGGCGGTGCGTTCCGCCAGCTTGCGCACTTCGTCGGCCACCACGGCGAAACCGCGGCCTTGCTCGCCGGCGCGCGCCGCTTCTATCGCCGCGTTCAAGGCTAATAGATTGGTCTGGTTGGCGATGTCCTTGATCACGCCGGTGACGGTGTTGATCGATTCCACCGATTGCTCCAGCTTGATGATGATGTCGCGCGTGCAGGACACCTCGCTGACCACCGCCTGAGCCGCCTGACGGGTGTCGCTCATCTGAGCTTCGCCCTGGCTGGCCAGCTCGGTTGCTTGGTCTGCGAACTCGGCGCCGGTGCGGGTGGACTGCGAAATCTCGTTGACCGACACGGACAGCTGCTGCAAGGCGGCCGCCACCCGGGTGATGCCCTCCAAAGTGGTTTCACCGCGGGCGTTCAACGATTCGGCTTCGGCGTGGGTGGCTGTGGCGGCCTCGCTGACGTCCTCGGCGCCGGCGACGACATCGGCGAGAATGGCGCGCAAATGGATGCGCAAGGTTTCCATTTCATCCAGCACCGCGCGGGGTTCGCGCGGGCCGGAGGCCGGTATCTGGGTGCTGAAGTCGCCTTCGGCCAGCCGCATCAGCGCGTGCCGCGCCGCGTCTATCGGCCGTGCCAGCCAACGCCCGGCCAAGTAGGCGGCGGCCAAGGTCCATGCCGCCGCCAGCGCCAGCAGCGTCAGGCGCAAGGCGCCGTCGCTAGCCGCGCCGCTCAGGATCAGGGCCGCGGAGGGCAATTGCGCGCATAGTAAAAGCCAGGCGGTTGCCGGCGGGGCGGCGTGACGAGTTTCCGGAAACGCTTGGCGGCGCTCGCGGACACGGGCGTAAAGTTGTTCGGCGTCGATGGTCTGTTGTTTGGACGGCGCGCTGCGCACCGACATATAACCCACTGGCCGGCCGCCTTCGCAGATCGGCGTGACGTAAGCTTCCACCCAGTAGAAATGCCCTTGCTTGGTGCGATTCTTGACCAGCCCCTTCCATGGGCGGCCGGACTTGATGGTGGTCCATAAGTCGTCGAAAGCGGCTTGAGGCATGTCCGGGTGGCGCACGATATTGTGCGGCTGCCCAATGAGCTCTTCTTCGCTGAAACCGCTAATGTCGATGAAGGCGCGATTGGCGTAAGTGATTTGGCCTTTTAGATCGGTCTTGGTGACGATGGGGCGGTGGGGCAGCAAGAATACCTCGGTGCCATCCACGGGAAGGTTGCTTCTCATTGCCGGACCTCCTGCTTGACGTAGCCGGAAAACGGCGCGGGAGGCGGATCGGCGTGACGGTCCGCCAGCGGCGCCGGTAGTGATCATTCAATTCGGGTCAACCCAGGCGAAATCCGTTGTTTGCCGCGCTATTTGATTGATTGAGATGAAGTTTCGCCTTGGTGGCCCCCAATGGTGATATAGAACAAAAGCGCAGCGTCATGCGGCAAAGTTTGATGCGGTTTTGATAAAAGTGAAAATCCATGTCTGAAAATTTCATGGCAGATTCAGCATCTTCCTATTTCTTTCGCTGGAGCCGGCTGAGGAGAATAGCGCTCCAACTGGGACAGAGAACATGCCATGGAATCTATTAGCTCCAAACCCGGCCCGGCGCCGATGCGGGTCTTGATCGTGGACGATCACGACGTGCAACGCTGCGCCCTGAGCCAGGCTTTGCGCCATGTGGGAATCGAGCGCATCGATGAGGCGTGCGACGGCGCCGGCGCGCTCGAACAGCTCAAGCGGCATCGCTATGATTTGATGATCAGCGACCTCAACATGCCGGGAATGGACGGCATCCTGCTGCTGCGTCATCTGGCCGACTTGCAAGCGGTGCCGCCCATCGTGTTCAACAGCTCGCTGTCCAAGGACATGCTGATGGGCGCTTATCGCGTGGCGGCGTTTCACAATCTGCCGGTGATAGGCAGCTTGAACACCCCTTTGTCCATGGAGCAATTATGCAAGTTGTGGCAGACGGTGGCGCGGAAGCCTGCATGGGACGGTGTTACGCCGAGGTTTGACCGGCAGGAGCTGGAGCGGGCGCTGCGGCGTGGAGAAATCCTGCCCTGGTATCAGCCGCAGGCGGACCCGGGTTTGTTGAGAGTGATGGGGGTGGAGGCGTTGGCGCGCTGGCATCATCCCGAGTTGGGCTTGCTGGAACCGTCCGCGTTTTTGCCCGGTCTGGAGCATTATGGCCTGGACGAGGACTTGTTTTTCGCTATCTTCCGCTTGGCGGCGGAAGATTATCGTCGTTGGAGCGGGCAAATGGCCTTGTCCGGTTTGAGGGTCTCGATCAACCTCACCGCCAGCCAGTTCTGTAACCCTGAACTACCGTCCAGCCTGGCCGATGCGGCGGAAGAATTGGGCATGGCCCCGGCCTTGTTGACGCTGGAGCTGACTGAAACCCAGCGGCTCAAAAACATCTATCAGGCGCTGGAAAACGTGATACGGCTGCGCATGGCCGGTTTTCGCGTTTCCTTGGACGATGTGGGCTGCGGTTACAACGGTTTGGAATATCTGCGCGAGCTGCCGGTCAGCACGATCAAGATAGACCGCGCGCTGGTGGCCGGCGCTGCCGGCGACAGCGTGGCGAGAGAAATCCTTGAATCCACCATCCGGCTGGCCAAGGACCGCAATATCCAAGTTGTGGCGGAAGGCATTGGCGATGAGACGGATTTGCGATTGATGCTGCGCTTGGGGGTGGATTACGTACAGGGCTATCTGCTGGGCTGGCCGATGCCGGCAGACGAAGTGCCCGAGTATTTGCGTCGACGCGGACAAGGTTAGTTCAGAGGATCAACCCGGTTTGCCATCGGCTCGCCGCCGCCAGTAGCTGGGCATGAAAGCGCGGCCCCAGGCCGCCAGCGTCAACAGCCAGCCCATGGCCGCCGCGCCGTACAGCCAGCCGGACCAGACGCCGGGCAGCATTTCAGTGGCTACCCGGGTCAGCGCCAACCAGTGCGCGGCCAGGTAGAGCCGCCACAAGCCGGGGCCGGCTTGCAAAGGCTGGCCGGAGTGGCCCAGCGTCACTCGCGACACAAAGGCGATCACCATGGTCAGGAAGAAGCCGACGGTGACGGCGTGCAGCGCCGCCAGCGCCAGGCGCGGGGAAGCCAGCCAGCCGTTGAGCGCGTACAGGCCGAAAGCGATAGGCAGCCAGGCGAAAGCCAGATGCAACATGCCCAGCAGCCGCACCCGCAGCGCGGCCGCCAGCCGCCAACGCCAGCTGACATAGGCGAACAGTACGGCCAGCGCCGCGTCCAGCGGCCAACTGGGCAGGCCGAAACCGTCCAGCAGGCCATGGCCCAGGGAGCCGGCCAGCATGGCGGCTAGCAGCCAGCCCGGCCGCCAGGGCTGATACTGCGGCAACGCGTTGGCGGAGAAGAAGGGCAGCATGCGGTGGCAGACGGTGAGGAACACGGGCAACAGAAAACCCCACAAGGCCAGATTGCGCATCCACAGCCAGGCCTGACCATCCTGAAAGATCAGCCAGTAAGCGCCGGCCAGCAACGCCAGGGTGCCGCAGAGCAGGGCGGCCAGCACCGCGCAGGCGTGGCGGCGGTCCTGCTGCGGGCTGGCCAGCAGCAGGCAAGCGAAAGTCAGCGCCAGGCCGCTGAAGCCCAGTGTGTACAAGGCGTGCCCGGTCAGCGTCCAGGCCATGCCCCGCCACAGTCCGGCCAACCACAACAGCAGCCCGCCGACCATCAGCGCCGGCACGCCGACGAAGACGATGCGGCCGGGCGGTTCCACGCCCAGCCAGCGCGGGCCGGCGGTGAATAGAAAACCCGTCATGAACAGCGGGAAGAAACCGAACAGCATCAGGAAGCCGTGGGCAAGCGAAGAGGGCACCGCCAGCGCGGCGTGGACGCCGAGCAGGCGGCTGACCAGTTCGGCGCTCCAGGCGGCCAACAGCAGGATGGCGAACAGCATGCCGGGCAGGAAGGCGGCGCGATGCGGCGCCTGAACCAGCATCGCCGCGGGGCGGGGGTGTTTCATCGCGAACTCGGGAAAGGTGTGGGCGCCTCAGTATCGCCGCGCCGGGGCCGGCGCGGACATGATTTGGATCAAGGCTTTCCCGGCTCAAGCCCGCTGCTGCAGCAGCTCCGATACATCGCGCACCACTTGCACCACTTCCTTGGCGCCGGCTCGGATCTCGGCGATGGAATCGCGCGCCTGTTCGGACAACTGCAGGCTGGTGTCGGCCAGGCCGCGCACCTGTTGCATGGAGGAAATGGCGGACTTGGAGTCCTCCTGGATGCTGCGCACGATGCCGGATATCTCGCCGGTGGATTGGCTGGTGCGCTCGGCCAGCTTGCGCACCTCATCGGCCACCACGGCGAAGCCGCGGCCCATCTCGCCGGCGCGCGCCGCCTCGATCGCCGCGTTCAAGGCCAAGAGATTGGTTTGGTCGGCGATCTCGCTGATGGTGCTGATGATGGTGCCGATCTGACCGGAGCTGTCGCCCAGCTTGGTGATGATGATGGAGGAGCTTTCCACGCTGGACGCCACTTTGGTGATTTCGGTGGCGGCCTGCTCCAGCACCGCGCTGCCCTTGACCGATAGTTGTTCAGTGTTGACCGAGACTTCCACCGCCGATTGAGCGTTTTCCGCCTGGGCCTGCAACTGCTGTACCCGACGGGTGATGTCCTGGGCGAACTTGACCACCCGCACCGGCTTGCCGTTAAGGTCGTATACCGGGTTGTAAGTCGCCTCCAGCCAGATGGTTTGCCCGTTTTTGCTCAGGCGCTTGAACTGGCCCTGGAAAAACTTGCCCTGGCGCAGCTGGCGCCAGAACTCCGCGTAGTCGGGGCTGGCGGCGTAGTCGGCGTCGCAGAGCATGCGGTGGTGCCTGCCGCGGATTTCAGCCAGCGTATAACCGAAGGTGTTGAGGAAATTCTCGTTGGCGTCCTGGATGTTGCCGTCCAGATCAAACTCGATCTGAGCCATGGAGCGGCTGATGGCCAGGCGGATGGCCTGATCGTTCTGCTCTCTGTGCACTTGTTCGGAGATATCGGACGCCACCTTGACCACGCCGCAGACCTGGCCGTCGCTGGATAGTATCGGTGTGTAGCTGGCTTCCAGCCAGATTTCCTCGCCGTTCTTCGCAAAGCGGCTGAAGCGGCCGTTGACCGGTTCGCCGCGCTTCAGTTTTTGCCAGAACTCGGCGTAAGCGGGACTGGATACGTAGTTCTTGTCGCAGAATATCCGATGGTGCTTGCCGATGACTTCCTCGCGCTGGTAAGCCATGGTGCGCAGGAAGTTCTCGTTGACGTTGGTGACGATGCCGTCGGGAGTGAACTGTATCATCGCCATCGAACGGTCGATGGCGGACAGCATGCCGCGCAGGTCGTCCAGCTGGCCGGTCAGCTCGTTGAGCTGCTCCTTGAGTTTTCCAGAAAAAAAGGGCATGGCTGCCTCCATAGTAATTGCCATCCAGGAGTGCCAGTGGAGCACGCCAAGCTCATTTCAAACTAATACATTCCATATCATTTGGAAGAGAAATTTATTTTTGCATGAATGTTTTATCGCTGGGCGGCGTTAGCCATGGACACGGATGAACGGTGTATCCAGCCGTGGCGTCAACAAGGTCTCGCCATTGATTAATGGCTGATTTAAGACAAATGCAAAAACCGGGCTTATCATGGGCGCGCAAGCCACCCGCCAACTCACGGAGCGCGTATGAGTGATTTATCCGCCTTTCCCATTACCCGAAAATGGCCGGCGCAATATCCGGACCGTATCCAACTGTATTCGCTGCCCACGCCCAACGGAGTCAAGGCGTCCATCATGCTGGAAGAAACCGGCCTGCCTTACGAGGCGCATCTGGTCAGCTTCGACAGCAACGATCAGTTGTCGCCGGAATTCCTGTCGCTGAACCCCAATAACAAGATTCCCGCCATTCTCGATCCGGCCGGCCCGGGCGGAAAGCCGCTAGCCTTGTTCGAATCCGGCGCCATCCTGCTGTATCTGGCGGAGAAGAGCGGCCGGCTGTTGCCATCCGATCCCGCCGCGCGCTACGAGACCATACAGTGGCTGATGTTCCAGATGGGCGGGATTGGTCCGATGTTTGGACAGGTGGGCTTCTTCCATAAGTTCGCCGGCAAGGATTACGAAGACAAACGTGCGCGCGACCGTTACGTGAACGAGGCGCGCCGCCTGCTGGCGGTGCTGGATCAACGCTTGAGCGGCCGCCAGTGGGTGATGGGCGAGGAGTACGGCATCGCCGACATCGCCATCTTCCCCTGGGTGCGCAATCTGATTGGTTTTTACGAGGCCGGCGAACTGGTGTCGATTGCGGACTTCCCGCAGGTAACGCGCGTATTGGACGCCTTCCTGGCGCGGCCGGCGGTGCAGCGCGGGCTGACGATTCCTGCAAGATCGTAAGCCGTTTCCAGGGGCGTTCGCCCTCCCAAGAAAAAGCCCCTGTTTGGGGCTTTTCGCGTGTTTAGTCCACCGGGTTGACCTCGCCCGGCTGGCTGGCGCGGGCGCGGATCACCTTGCCGGTGGCGCTGTTGCGCACGCGGATGATTTCGCCCTGGCGGCCGTTGCCCAGCGCCTCGCCGGCGGCGACTACCTCGATGCCGCTATGGCGCGCCACGATGCGCACTTCCTCGCCGCGCTTGACCAGCAGGCTGGCTTCCAGCGCCTTGAGCCGCAGCGGCTGGCCCTGGCGCAGCGCGGTGCGGTTGCTCAAGCCTTCCAGCTTGGTCTTGGCGCCCACCATGTCGGCGGGGTCCAGCACCGGGCGCTCCTGCCATTCTATGTCGCCGGCGTCCAGCAGGCTGCGCGCCGGGATGTCGCGCGCCGCCACCGCCACGCGGGCGCTGATCTCGGCGCGGACGATGAATTCCGCGTCCCAGCCGGCGGCGTCGCAGCGCGCCTGCAGCCGCATGCGGCTGGGCGCGCGTTCATCCAGCGCGGCGACGCGCACCGGTTCGGGGCAGGGCGGGGCGTTGAAGCCGCGCGGCGGCAGCGCTTTGACGTTGACGCGAGCCGCTTCCAGGCCGGCTTTTTCCAGTTTTTTCAGCAGCAGCGCGCGCGCGGTCTGCTCCACCGCGGCGGCGGCCGGATAGGGGGTCGCCAGCGCCGGAACGCTGGTCAGAATGAGCAGCGCAGCCAATAGCGGCGCGGCTTGATGCCGAGAGGGTGTGAAAATTCCCATTAAAGATGACTTGGTAATTATCCCGTATACGCGAGAGGGTGCGGTTATTAGTATCGCTTTTCAATCGAGCGGCCATTTAATGTGAATTAGATAGCCGATGTTTAAACATGGTAGAGAACCGCATGGGTCTAGGCAATGGGTTTGCACCTTGATAAGGCATTGAGCGTCCACCCTGCTGCCTTGCAGTTGAGGGCGGAGCGCACCCGCATTCTGGCGTCCAACATCGCCAACGAGAACACGCCCGGCTATCAGGCGCGAGACATCGACTTCAAAACAGCCTTGGCCGCTTCGGCGGACGACGCGGCGTTTCCGCTGGATTCGCCGTCCGGTGAATTGCAATACCGGCTGCCCAACCATCCCGCGCGTGACGGCAATACCGTGGAATTGGGCGTGGAGCAGGCCGAGTTCGCGCAGAACGTTTCCGAATTCCAGACCAGCCTCGCCTTCCTGAACATGAAGTTCCGCGGGCTGGCCAAAGTGATAGCAGGTCAGTAAGCCATGTCCTTTCGCGATATTTCCCGCATCGCCGGCTCCGCCATGACGGCGCAGACGGTGCGTCTCAACACGGTGGCCAGCAACCTGGCCAACGCAGACACCGCCGCCGGCAGCGAGCAGGCCGCCTATCGTTCCCGCAAGCCGGTGTTCGCCACTCAGTACCGCGGCGGCGACAGCTTCGACGGCTGGCGAGGCGCCAGCGTGGGGGTGTTGGACGTGGTGCAGAACCAGGAGCCGGTGCGCAAGGCGCACGAGCCGGGCAATCCGCTGGCCGACGCCGACGGCAATGTTTTCTATTCCAATGTGAACGCGGTGGAAGAGATGACCGACATGCTGTCGGCCTCGCGCGCGTTCCAGACCAATGTGGAAGTGCTGGCCCGAGTCAAGGGCATGCAGCAGGACCTGCTGAAACTGGGAGACAACGCATGAGCGTGAACGCCGCGCAAAACGGACAGCAGAACCAGTCCGCCGCCTCCAACGGCGCCAATCCTCCGGGCGTGGCGCCGGCCGCCGGACAAAATCCCGGCATGGACGATATGTTCATGAAGCTGCTGCTGGCTCAGATCCAGAACCAGAACCCGCTGGACCCCACCGACGCTTCGCAGTTCGTCAGCCAACTGGCGCAGATGAGCCAGATGAAGAGCTCCGCCGACATGCTCAAGCAATTGCAGGGCAACGCGCTGATGTTGCGCGAGCTGCAGGGCGTGTCGCTGGGCTCGCAAGTGGGACGCCAGGTGCTGGTGCAGGCCGATCAGGCGCACCTGAGCGGCAAGGACGCCTTGTCCGGCCGCGTGACCCTGTCCGGCGAAGAGCAGCAGGTGTCGCTGGTGCTGACCGATGCGGGGGGCAAGGAGACCGTGATCGAGCTGGGCAAGCGTCCGGCAGGCGAGTTCGATTTCAGCGTGGACCCAAGCAAGCACGGCCTGGTGGAAGGCGATTACAAACTGGAAGTGCGCACTGCGTCCAAGTCCAAGGCCGGGCTTGAAATGCAGGCTACCGTGTCCGGCGTGCGCCTGCCCATCAACGGCGGCGAGCCTACGCTGACACTGGCCGGCCTGGGCGAATTCCCCGCTTCCGCCATTACTCGTTTGCTGGGCAAGACCCAGGCCTGAAGCGCCGATTCAAGACACCTAAAACTTTGGAGCGACCATGAGTTTCGACATTGCTTTGTCCGGCATCAACGCCGTCAACAACCAACTGGGCAATATCAGTAACAACATCGCCAACACCGGCACCTACGGCTTCAAGTCCAGCCGCACCAGTTTTTCCGCGGCCTACGCCGGCGCGCAGCCAATGGGGGTGGAAGTGGTCGGCCACAGTCAGAACATGGCACGCAACGGCAACACCGTGCGCACCGGCCGTCCGTTGGACGCCGCCATCGACGGCCGCGGCTTCTTCGTCAGCCGCGATCTGAACGGCGGCATGGCTTATTCGCGTGTCGGCATCTTCACCGCGGACAAGGATGGCTACCTGGTGGACGGATTCAACCGTCGCGTACAGGGCTACGGCAAGGCCGACGGCAATGCGCTGGGCGCCTTTGGGGACATCAAGATCCCCAACGGCAACATCCCGGCCAAGGCCAGCGACAAGCTGCAATACGTCGGCAATATGTCGGCCGGTTGGAGTGTGCAGACCGTGCCGTTCGACAAGTCGCAGAACACCTTCAACAGCTCGGCGGTGTCCACGGTTTACGATTCCCTGGGCAACAAGCTCAACCTGACCCAGTACTTCTGCAAGACCGGACCGAACACCATCACCGTACACTACACGCTGGACGGCAAGGATCAGCCCACCACCGCAACGCTCACATTCGACACCGACGGCAAGCTGACCAGCCCCACCGCGCCGGTGGCGCTGGACCTGGGGACGCCTCCCGGCGCCTCCCCGCTGGCGGTGAACCTGGATTACACCGGCACCACCCAGTTTGCCGGCGAAAGCAGCCAGACCCTGAACGCCAGCAACGGCTACGCGTCCGGCTCGATGACTGGCACCAGCCTGAACGACAACGGCGACGTGGTGGCGGCTTACAGCAACGGCCAGAAGCAGGTGGTGGGCACCTTGGCCATCGCCAACTTCCCTAACGAATCCGCGCTGCAAGCCACCTCGCAGACCAGCTGGGTGGAAACCGCCGGCTCCGGCACCGCGGTCTACTCGCGCCCGGGCGCAGGCCTGTCCGGCAATTTGCTGGCTTTCACCCTGGAGCAGTCCAATGTGGACATGACCTCCGAACTGGTGGATCTGATGACCGCGCAGCGCAACTATCAGGCCAACACCAAGGTGATTTCCACCGAAAACCAGACCATCCAGGCGCTGATGCAGGCGGTGTAAGGCGGAGCAAGAGTAAATGGACGCACTGATCTACACCGCGATGAGCGGCGCCGACCGCATGCTCAAGGCGCAGCAGATTCACGCCAACAATATCGCCAACGCCGAAACCGGCGGTTTCCGCGCCGACATCGGCGTCAGCACCAGTCAGACCGTGCCCGGCTACGGCTACGATGCCCGTCACCTGAGCCAGAACGGCGCCAACGCGGTGGATGTGCGCAGCGGCGCGGTGGTGGAGACGGGGCGCGATCTGGACGTGGCGGTGAAGGGCGACGGTTTCTTCGCCGTGCAGGGGCCGGACGGCAACGAGGCCTACACCCGCGCCGGCGCCATGGTGGCGGATGTGGACGGCAAGTTGAGCGTCAACGGCCATCCGGTGCTGGGCGACGGCGGGCAGATTACCTTGCCGCCGGACTACGTCAAGCTGCACATAGGCAGCGATGGCGTGATCTCGGTACTGGCCGCCGGCGAAAGCGAAATGCAGCCCATAGACAAGCTCAAGCTGGTCAAGCCGCTGCCGCAGGACATCGCCAAGGACGCCAGCGGCCTGGTGGTCAGCCGCCAGGGCGGCGTGCTGGCCGCCGACGACACCGTCAAGGTGCAGGGCGAGCATCTGGAGCGCAGCAATGTGTCCGCGGTGGAGGAGATGGTGGCCACCATGACGCTGAACCGCAATTTTGAAATGCAGATGCGCTTGTTCAACTCCGCCAGCGACATGGTGGAGGCGGGCAACCGCTTGGTGCGCGCCTGATCCGGCATTCCAATAACAGCGCCGCGGCCAAGGCCGACGGGGCAAACCATCGGGGAATCGAAACATGAATCCAGCAATGTGGGTGAGCAAGACCGGCATTCAGGCGCAGGACGCGCGTCTGACCGCCATCGCCAACAACCTCGCCAACGTCAACACCGTCGGCTTCAAGCGCGACCGCATGGTGTTCGAAGACCTGTTCTACCAAGTGGACCGTCAGCCGGGCGGCAAGACCGACCAAGACAACACCGCGCCGCTGGGCGTGCAGCTGGGTAACGGCACCCGCTTGGTGGGCACTCAAAAAGTGTTTACCCCGGGCTCGCTGACCACAACCAATCAGTCCTTGGATCTGGCCATCGTCGGTCAGGGCTTTTTGCAAGTGAAAATGAGCAACGGCGAAACCGGCTACACCCGCGCCGGCCAGCTGCAGCGCAACGACCAGGGCGCCATCGTCACCCCGCAGGGCCTGCCGCTGGAGCCGTCCATCACCATCCCGGCCGACGCCTCCTCGGTGACCATCAGCGAAACCGGCACCGTCAGCTACACCCGCGGTAGCGGCAGCACGCTGGAAACCGCCGGTCAGATCGAGCTGGCCAGCTTCGTCAATCCGGCCGGCCTGTTGGCGCTGGGAGATAACCTGTTCCAGAAAACCGCGGCCAGCGGCGAAGCCACCACCGACGCGCCGGGCTCCGGCTCCTTGGGCAAGCTCAAGCAGGGTTCGCTGGAGGGCTCCAACGTCCAAGTGGTGGAGGAAATGGTGGACATGATCGCCGCGCAGCGCACTTACGAGATGAACACCAAGGTGCTGAGCGCCGCCGACAATATGATGCAGTACCTGGCGCAGTCGGCCCGATGAAGCTGCTGGCCCTGAGCTTGTTCGCGCTGCTGTTGGCCGGCTGCGCGCAGCCGATCCCGCCGCGGACCACGCAGGAATTCGCCTTGCCGGAATTGCTGCAGCAGCCGCAGCGCGGCAAGGGCGGTGGCGTATTTACCGTGGCGGGCGCGCAATCGCTGACTTCGGACAGCCGGGCTTTCCGTCCCGGCGACGTGCTGACCGTGGTGCTGGAAGAAACCACTCAGGCCAGCAAGAAGGCCGGCACCAGCTTCGGCAAGAAATCCGGCGCCAACATCGCGCCGTCGCTGCTGGGCAATACCACCTTCCGCGCGCAAGTAGGCGTGGACGCTGGCCGCGACTTCAACGGCTCCTCCACGTCTACTCAGCAGAACATGTTGTCCGGCGCGCTGACCGTAGTCGTGCACAAGGTGCTGGGCAACGGTCTGCTGGAAGTGAAGGGCGAAAAGCAGCTGGTGCTGAACCAGGGCGAGGAATTCCTGCGTCTGGCCGGCTATGTGCGGGTGGAAGACATAGACACCGACAACCGCGTGTCCTCGCTGCGCATCGCCAACGCCCGCATCGGCTATTCCGGGCGCGGAGCCTTGTCGGACGCCAACGAGCCCGGCTGGTTGATGAAGTTCTTCGCCAGCCCGCTGATGCCGTTCTGAGCGGCGGGGCGGCGAGGAGTCCGGGCGGGACAACAGGCGGGCGCTGACAGGCGTCCGCCGTTCGCGTATGCGGCCCTTGGGGCGAGCATGCGCAATCACAGAATCATTCAGGGCGGATCATGCACGGTTTTATCAAGCAAATAATGGGATGGACGCTGCTGCTGACGGCGACGCTGGCGACGGCGCAGCCCTTGCGCAATCTGGTGACGGTGGAGGGCATCCGCGAAAACCAGTTGATCGGCTACGGCATCGTGGTGGGTCTGGACGGCACCGGCGACAACTCCCAGGTCAAATTCTCCGGCCAATCCGTGGCCAATATGCTCAAGCAGTTCGGCCTGAAAATGCCGGAACGCACCGATACCAAGGTCAAGAACGTGGCGGCGGTGATGGTTAGCGCCAGCCTGCCGCCGGGCTATGGGCGCGGCCAGACCATAGACGTCACCGTATCCTCGCTAGGCGACGCCAAGAGCCTGCGCGGCGGCACCTTGCTGCTGACCCAACTGAAGGCGGCCAACGGTGAAATCTACGCCTTGGCCCAGGGCAATGTGGTGGTGGGCGGCGTGTCCGCTCAGGGCAAGAGCGGTTCCAGTGTCACCGTCAACACGCCCACCTCCGGCCGCGTCCCCAACGGCGCGTCGATCGAACGCGAAATTCCCAGCGATTTCGAAGAAGGCGACAGCGTGCGTCTCAGCCTGCGCCGGCCTAATTTCGAAACCGCCACCAATATCGTCAAGGCCATCAACGCCAGCTTCGGTCGGGTGGCCAGCACGCGCAACGCCACCACCATCCAGGTGCGCGCGCCGCTGGATCCCACCGAGCGCGTCGCCTTCGTCGCGCGGCTGGAACGAGTGAACGTCGGCGTGGGCAGCGAAGTGCCGCGAGTGGTGTTCAACTCGCGTACCGGCACCGTGGTGATCAGCCAGGGCGTCACCGTGCGTCCGGCGGCGGTGTCCCACGGCAGCCTGCGCGTGGTGATCTCGGAAAGCCCCAGCGTCAGCCAGCCCGGACCGTTCAGCAACGGCCAGACCACGACCGTGCCCAACTCCACCGTCAACGTGGATCAAGGCTCCGGCCGCATGTTCCAGTGGCCGGCCGGCGCCAGCCTGCGTGCCATCATCGACACCGTGAACAGCACCGGCGCCACGCCGGACGACATCATGGCGATACTGCAAGCGCTGGATCAGGCCGGCGCAATCGACGGCGAACTGGTGGTGATCTGATGGAAAGCAACAATATACAAGTCGCGCTGGCGATGCCGGCCGACGCCAAGGACGAGCCGGCGGTGCAGCCGGCCTCGCCGGAATATCGTCGCAAGGCCGGCGCCGCGGCGGAGCAATTCGAGGCCCAGTTTGTCCGCGAGATGTTCAAGCAGATCCGCAAAACCACGCGCGAGATCGCCGGCGAAGACAGCATCTTCGCCAACTCCATCAACGGCGACATGATGGATTTCGCCGACGGCGCGGTGGCGGACCAGTTGGCCAAACAGCGAGTGTTCGGCGTGGCCAACGCCATCCTGCGGCAACTGCTGCCGGAGCAGGGTGGCAATATTCACCTTAAGAACGGCGGCGCGCCGGTCGCAAGCGATAAACAGATCCCCGGCCCGCTGCCGGACGCGCAGGGCCTGGCCGCTTTCGCTCCGCCCCTGCTGCCGCTGAATAAAAGGTAAGAACCGCCATGCGCATGATAGACAACGCGCTGACCGGCGCCGTCGCCTCCCAGGCCGCGCTGAACGCCGTCAGCCAGAACATCGCCAACCAGATGACCCCGGGCTACTCGCGTCAGGGCGTGGTCTTGACCGCGCTGATGCCCGGCAGCGGCGACCCATACAGCGCCGGCTCCGGCGTGGTGGTCAACGCGGTGCGCCGCTTCAACGACGATTTCAAGAACCTGCAACTTTGGCAGGCGGCTTCCAATCAGGGCGAGCTGGTGGCGCAGAATCCTTACTTCGGCCAGTTGGAGCAGGTGATGGGCCGCGACGGCAGCAGCCTGTCCGCCGGCTTTGATCAGTTTTTTCAGGCGCTCAGCGCCGCCAGCCTGTCAGGCGACGCGATGCGCGACCCGGTGATCCGAAGCGCCGAAGCCTTGGCTCAGCGTTTCAACAATCTGGATAAAGTGTTCGGCTCGCAACTGGCCGCCATCGCCGAGCAACGCTCCGCCACGGTCACGCAGATCAACAGTTCAACGTCCAATATCGCCGATCTCAACGCCAAGATCGCGGCCGGCAAGGCTGTCGGCACCAATACCTCCGGCTTGGAGGATGAGCGCGACCGTCAGATCGATGCGTTGTCCACCCTGGTGGAAGTGCGGGTGGTGTCGCAGCCGGACGGCAGCAAAAACGTCAGCCTGAAGAGCGGCCTGCCGCTGGTGGCGGACACCCAGGCGGCCACGTTGAGCAATACTAGCCAGCCGGACGGCAGCCAAGTGCTGACGCTGAACTTCGCCAAGGACAAATACACCCTGGCCGGCGACGGCCTCGGCGGCCAGCTGGGCGGGCTGAATCAATACGAGCTGCAGACGGTGCGCCCGATGCGCGCCCAGGTGAAAACCCTGGCCAGCGAAGTGGCTCAGCGCATCAACGACCAGTTGGCGCTGGGCTACGACAGCAACGGCCAACCGGGTAAGCCGCTGTTCGTCTACGACGCTTCCGGCGTCAACGGCATTTTGAAAACCAGCGGCATCACCTCCGTTGAATTGGGCTTCTCCGGCGATCCGGCCAAGCCCGGCGACAATAGCAACCTGCTGGCGGTGATCGGACTGCAACAGCAAAAGATCACCATGCCCGGCGTCGGCGCCGTCACCATTGGCGACGCTTACTCGCAAATGGTGGGCAAGTTGGCGGTTAGCAGCAAACAGAACAAATCCGGTCTGGAAAGCGCCAAGGTGATCCGCGCCGAAGCGGAAAAGAGTTGGCACAATACCAGCGGCGTCAATCGCGATGAAGAGGCGATGAACCTGCTGGAGTTCCAGAAAATGTACCAGGCCAATATGAAGGTGATCAGCGTGGCGAACCAGCTGTTCGAAAGCACCTTGTCCATCTTGTAAGGAAGACAGCATGCGCGTTTCCAGCAATCAATACCTGTCCACCATGCAATTGGCGATGCAGACCAGCAACTCCGCGCTGGCCGAGTTGCTGCAGCGCATGTCCAGCGGCGATCGGCTGCTGGCCCCGTCGGACGACCCCATCGCCAGCGTGCGCCTGTTGCGCTTGCAGCGTGAAGAAGCCGCGCTGGACCAGTATCAGCAAAACATCGGCGCGCTCAGCTCCGCGCTGTCCAAGAACGAATCCATCCTGGATAGCATCAGCCTGGACATCCGCGACGCCAAGGACCTGCTGACCGCGGCCGCCAACAACCCGCCGGAGGACGATCTCAAGGCGATGGCGACGCCGCTGCGCAGCCTGCGCGAAAGTCTGTTCTACTCGGCCAATACCAAGGATGCCGAAGGCCGCTACATGTTCTCCGGCTCCAAGCCGGCTGTGGCGGCCCTCGCTTACGACGAGACTAAGCCGGCGGGCAGCCGCTACAGCTTTACCGGCAACACGGATAAGCAGCAAGTGGTGGTGGGCGACGGCATTACCCAAGCCTCTAACGTCACCCTGGAAAACATGGCGGACATCCTCAATCAGCTGGACAAAACCATAAGCCGGCTGGAAGACCCCGCGCTGGACAATAAGGATCCAACCGTCGCCGCTGACATCCGCAGCGCGATGAACGCCAGCGACAAGGCGCTGGAAGGCATCTCCAGCAAGATCGCCCAACTGGGCGGCACGCAGAACATCATGAAAACGCTGGCGCTCAATCACGATAACGTCAGCCTGTCCAATAAACAGACCATGACCAAGTTGGGCAGCCTGGATTACGCCGACGCTTTCATTCAAATGAACGGCTACACCATGGCGCTGCAAGCCAGCCAAAAAGCCTATGGCCGCGTCAGCCAGTTGTCTTTGTTTGACGTGATTTGATCGAGAGCGGCATGAACACCCCGATTTCCTCCGTCAACGTCAAACAAAGCGGCAAACGCTGGGGCAAGGACGCCGGCGCGGTTGCCGCCGCCAGCGTGATTGAACGCGCGCCCGCGTCGCAGGCGCAACCGGCCGCGCAAGTGCGCGGCGCGCCGGCCTCGGGTTGGCGCTATAGCGCTCAGCTCAACGAGCAACTGACCTCGGCGCAGCAGGCATTGTCCTTTGTCGATGGTCTGATCGATCAGCTGGAAGGCGTTAAGTCCGGGCTCAGCCGCGAACTGACTCAGCGCCAGCTGAATCAAGGCGATTTGCAGCGCCAGTTGGAGCAACTCAACGAACAGTGGCGCAAGCGCCAGACCGTTAGCGGCGGCAGCCTGGACGGACAGTTGCGCTTCCATCTGGCCGCCGACGCGCGCCAGAGCTTCACCGTCAAAGGCTTGGAACTGGCGGCCTTGTCCGGCGGGCAAGCGGAAACCCTGGTGTTCTCCACCGGAGAGTCCGGTGTAGCCCCGGCGTCGGTGCAAGTGGGCGGAGCGTCCGGCGAAGAAGATATTCTGCGTCGCCTCAATCGCGGTTTCGCCGCCAGCGGCGTGCGCGCTGAGCTGAATGAAGATGGGCAACTGGCGTTCAGTGTGCCGGAATCGCAATGGGAGGCGCTCAGCGAGCGCATGACCGTGCGCGGCGGGGGCATTCGTTTCCCCGGCGGCATTCCGCAGCGGCTTAAACTACAGCCCGAGGCCGAGGCTTTTCAGCCGGAGCGCTGGAAGGTAAACGATCACGCCCAAGTGCGTCAGGCTTTGCAAAGCGTGGTGCGCTCCATCGGCCAACTACAGCAAACCCGCGCGGCCATCAATGGCGCGATCGCAGAGGCGCAACACTCCATCGAGCAGTTGTCGCATATGAATGAACAGAGCTGGGCTAGCCAGTTCGTTTCCGACTTCAACGCCCGTCTGAATCAGCCGGATGGATATCGCAACTTCTATGAGTTGGTGCCGGCCCTGATCGGCGTCAGCCGCTACCGGGTGGTGTCCCTGTTGTCGCTGAGCTAGGGGAGCGTTTCATGTCCGCCGCGCTTGGCAATATATAGAAGCGATGCCCGGCGGACAGCGCGCGTTCCAAGGGCGCCGACGATTGCCGGGGGCATTGACTCCGGTTCGCGATCTTCACACAATCAGCCATTCCCACCTCAAGAACGGGTTGGCCATTCATGACTTCCCGCGGTAACAAGCCGGCTCGGCGCGTAGAGGTAGGGGGGCGCAGCGTCTATCTTCACAGCGTGCCCCGCCACTCCCTGCAAGACCTCTACCATTTCTGCATGACCATCAGCTGGCCGCGCTTCTATCTTTTCATCGCCGCTGCTTTCATCGCGCTGAATCTATTGTTCGCCGGCCTCTACCAGGCGAAGGCGGGCGGCATCGCTAATCAATATCCGCCGGGTTTTCTTGGCGCCTTCTTCTTTAGCGTCGAAACGCTGGCCACTGTGGGCTATGGCGATATGCATCCGCAAAGCCTGTATGCCCACTGGGTTTCGATGCTGGAAATCTTCATTGGCATGATGAGCATCGCGCTGATCACCGGCGTCACCTTCGCCCGCTTTTCGCGGCCCAGGGCGCGTATCGTTTTTACCCATAGTCCAGTTGTGCGCTTGTTGGACGGCAAACCCGCGCTGATGCTGCGCGCGGCCAATGCCAGAAATAATGTGATCATCGACGCCAGCGCCCGCTTGCGCTTGTTGCAGCATGAAGTCAGCGCAGAAGGCGTGAGCTTCCGCAAGCTTCATGACTTGGAGCTGGTGCGAGACGAGCATCCTATGTTCGTGCTCGGCTGGACGTTGGTGCACAAGCTGGAGGAGGGGAGCCCCTTATATGGGTGCGACGCCGAATCGTTGGCGGCTGTTCGCGCGCAGCTGATTCTGTCCATAAACGGGATTGACGAAACTACCGTGCAACCGATGGTGGCGCGCCATACCTTTTCGCATCAGGACATCCGCTGGAACCATGCTTTCGCCGATCTGATCTATACCGACGCGGAAGAAAACGATCATGTTGACTACCAGAAGCTGCAGGAAGTGAGGCCGCTGCCGCCGGGTTCCGACCGGTTTGGCTCAGGCTGAGTGCTTGCAGTTATTGGCGGTGTTATTGAGATTCAATGACTTAGTCGAAATTGGTGGTTTTTTGTGTCG
>NZ_JBRBAF010000014.1:0-106032 GCF_052805975.1 Chromobacterium sp. W521 | reverse complement strand
ATATCCACTGTCTTCTGATTCGCCCGGCGGCGGCGCGCCGCCGGGCCCGAGAACGGAGCGGAAACCAGTTCCGTTCCATCCAGTTTCCCGCTGCCTTAGAGCTTGTAATTAGCCCGGAGGAAGAAGGAACGTCCCATCGGATCGGTAAAGCGCGGATCGTAGTTTTGCTGCGTGGTGCGCGTCATCTGATTGGAGTACGGCGGCTCTTGATCGAACAGGTTCTTGATGCCGGCGGTTACCGTCAGTTGCTTGTTCCAAGCGTAGGTGCCGGACAGATTCCAGGTGGAATACGGTCTGACCTGATGGAACGGCTGCCCCTGCTTCAGATAGGGATTGGAATCGGTGTAGCCGGACTTGTAGTTCTGCGCCAACATCGTGCTCCACGGACCATAGGACCAGCCCAGCGTCAGGTTGTGCTGCCAGCGGAAGGTAGGGGCACCATCCAGGAAAGTACCCAGATTGCTGTAATACGGGCCGTTCTTCTCGGTCTGATAGGAGTACTTGGACAGATAGGTGCCATCCAGCGTTGCCGTGAAGGTACCCACCGAAGTTTTGGGCAAGACCCAGTTCAGCTTGATGTCGACACCCGCGGCGCTCAGATTGCCCAGGTTGTCGTAGTCGTCGATGATATAGGACAGATTGCCGCTGCCATCCCGTACAAAACGATTCGCGTACTTGGCCGGGTCGGCGAAGATGGCGGTTTCGTCCAGGAAGCTGATCTGGCCCTTGATCATGGTCCACCAGAAGTCGGCGCTGGCGGTGAAGTCCTTGACCGGCTCGATCACCATGCCGAAGGACAAGGAGGATGACTTTTCCGGTTCCAACTTCTTGTTGCCGGCGATGCGTTTATTGCGCTGCATCTTGGTGCAAGCGGTGCCATCTGCGCCCGGTGCCGGGTTGACGCCGTCCGGACAAGCGCCGTAATCAACATAGCTGCTGCTGGTCAGCTGCAACTGGTTGGGACGGTAGATGTTGTACAGCGACGGCGCGCGGAAGCCGGTGCTGGCGGAGCCGCGGAACATGACTTGCGAGCTGGGCTGGAACTTGAACGCGACCTTCGGATTGATCGAGCTGTCGGTATCGCTGTAATGGTCGTAGCGCGCAGCCAGTTGCACGTCCAGGTTCTTCAATACCGGAATGTCCGCTTCGCCGTAGAAAGCGTAGGCGGAACGGCTGCCGCTGGAGTCTTCGGTCTTGTCCTGGCCAGTGCTCAAGGCATCACGAGTCACCGCTTTGTTGTAGATCGTGCTCAAGGACTCGCGGCGCACTTCCGCGCCCAAAGCGATAGCCATCATCCCCGCCGGAAGCTGCAACACTTCGCGGCTGGCCTTGATGTCCGCCATGTCGATGGTGGACTTGGCTTCCTTGGTTTGACCGGTCATGCCCACCGAACGCCAGGCCGCCAGATTATTGCCGGACAGATCGAACGGATCCAATGCCCCGCTATCAACCGCGGACTGCATCTTGCTCTTGCTGACATAGCCGGAAGTCAGGTTTTCCTTGATCAGGTTTTCCGAACGCCCGATGCCGGCGCGGTAATCCCAACCGGCGATCAGGCCTTCCATATTCAACATCAAGCGCTGCGTCACCGAGTTGGCCTCGGTTTCGCGATTACCCAGCGGGATGGTGCGCACATACAGCTTGTCGCGTTTGCTCGGATCCACCGCGTTGACGCGGGTGATGTCGCCAGCCGTGGGCAGCGGCGCGTTCTGCGCAGTGGTGATGGTCTCGGTGCGGGTGTATTGCAACGACAGCTCGTGATTATCGCCTATGCGCTTGGTGGCCTTGACCAGGCCGGAAATCTGCTCCACCTGCGGGATAATGCTGGGGTACAGAGAATAGTACTCCAAGCATCGGTTACCAAGCTTAGAGTCACTAACGTATTGGGAAAACGGCGGACGGCAATTTGGCGCGGACGGAGCCACCCACTTGCCGGTGACGCCATCGATATAGTTGCCCGGCCATGCACTAGAGCTGGTACCGGTGAATTTGTTGACTTGGTGGGCGTAGTCGCGCTGCCCCGCCATCACCATGTCCTGCTTCATGTAGTCAATGGCGCCATAGACGTTGAAACCGTCCTGGCCCAGATCGCCAATACCGTAGGAAGCATTGATGCGCTTTTCATCACCGCCGCCATGCTGTGGATTGGCCAGGCTGCCGCCGATGCTGAAACCCTTCAGGCTTTTCTTGGTGATGAAGTTCATCACGCCGCCGATGGCGTCGGTGCCGTAAATGGCGGAGGCGCCGTCCAGCAATACTTCCACGCGCTCAATGGCGGACAGCGGGATGGCGTTCAGGTCGGCGGACGTGCCGTCGATCGCCTGGTTGGCCATGCGGCGGCCATCCAGCAGTACCAGCGTGTATTGATTGCCCAGGCCGCGCAGGCTGGCGAAGGAACCGCCGCCGGAGGAGGAGCCGACAGAGGAGCTGGCGCCTTGCGACGACTGGTTGGCTGCGATGCTGTTGACCACCTGTTCCACGGTGGTCAGGCCTTGCTTGGCCAGATCTTCGGTTTTGAGAATGGTGACGGGCAGCGCCTTTTCCTGCTTGATGCTGCGCTTGATATTGGAACCGGTAACCTCTACCCGATCCAGCTGACCGGAGTTCGCCTCAGCGGCGAATGCGAACGGCGCATGGCTCGCCATGCCGGCCATGGCCAGGGCAAGCACTAGCTGCTTCTTTTGACTTCTCAACTTGATTTCTCCTTAACTGCACACGGAAACCAGCAGCGCTTCTGGCGAACGTTTGCTGGATACTGCAGGTCGTCGACAATCGAACGTCATGACCATGTTTCGAGTGTGTTAAGGATTGTTGCTTCTCGTCAATATTTGTTGAGGGACGATCCACGGTGTCCGGCGGTTTGTTCCAGCGCCCCATTTGGCGGAGAAATGCGTAAAAATCATGTTAGCGCTTGAAAATCAATAGACTATCCCCCTGATTTTTGCCAGCAGCTTTTACAATCACCTGCTAATTCCATGTCATTTTTTATAGTGAACACCCCTTGCCATTGTTGCTTTTTTGCATTTTTACGACAATTTTGTACAAGAATTTCAGATTAGACTAATTTTGCAAAAACTTATGCATTCGTTTTTTTAATGGCTGGTATGAAAAAAGTCTTCCTCTCATAATCAAAGCCTCCCTGCCTGCCTCCCGCTCAAATAAGAAAAATAACTCTAAAAGCATAAAACCCCGCCACACCAGATGGTGCGACGGGGCTTGATCAAACGACTCTTGGCGAGGATTAGAGTTTGTAGTTGGCTTTCAGGAAATAAGCGCGCCCCACCGGATCCGCCACCACTGGATCAAAGCCATACTGGAAGGTTTTGGTCTGGTTGCTGTAAGGCGGCTCCTGATCGAACAGGTTGCGGATGCCGGCGGTAATGGTGAGCTTCTTGTCCCATACATAGCTGCCGGACAGGTTCCAGTTGGAGTACGGACGCACGTTATGACCTTCATCATTGGGATTCAGGTCGGTATAGCCGGACGAATAATTCTGCACCAGCACTCCGCTCCACGGTCCCCGCGCCCAGTTGAACGCCAGGCTATGCTTCCAGCGCAAGGTCGGCTGCAGAATATCCTTGTACCACCCGCCCAGCGAGCTCAAATAGGGGCCCTTCGGCTCCAACTGCTGCTGGTACTTGGAAGTGTAGGTGCCATCCAGGTTGACGCTGAAATTGCCCAAAGCATTCTTGGGCAAGCGGAAGGCCAGGCTGATGTCCACGCCGGCCGCGCTCAAGGTACCCAGGTTCTGAGTGGTGGTGATCACATGGTTGAGCGAGCCGTCCGCGTTGCGCACGAACTTGTCGGCGTACTTGCCCGGATCGGCGAAAATCACGCCGGGGTCCAGCGAGTTGATGGTGTCTTTCACCGTAGTCCACCAGAAATCCGCGCTGGCGGTGATTTCCTTGATCGGCTCAATCACGATGCCGAAGGTCAGCGAACTGGCCTTCTCTGGCGACAAATTGTTGTTGCCGCCCTGCAAGGCTTCGAACTGGGTGTTGCAATCGTCCACCTTGTTGCCGCCGTTGGCCGGCGTGCCGCCCGGGCAACGCAAGGGGTCGTTGAACTTGTTGGCGGTGTAGGTCTTGCTGTTGGGCGTGAACACATCGTACAGCGTCGGCGCGCGGAAGCCCTTGCTGGCGGAGGAACGGAACAAGACCTGCGGGATAGGCTGGTACTTGACGGCGACCTTCGGGTTGAAGGAGCTACCGAAGTCGGTATAGCGGTCGTAGCGCGCAGCCAACTGGGCGTCGAAGTTTTTGAAAATCGGAATATCCGCTTCCACATAGGCCGCGGTCACGCCGCGGCTGCCGCTGGTGGACTTGGAATCGGCGATGCCGGACCCCAGCGCGAACTGGGCGAGGTCCTGGATCTGGCTGTCCAGTTTCTCGCGCCGGGTTTCCACGCCGAAAGCCGTCGCCATCATGCCGGCCGGCAGCTGCAACACCTCCTTGCTGACCTTGAAGTCCGCCATCACCGTCTGGTATTTGGCGATCCAGCCGTCGCCCTTCAGTTCAGTGCTCTGCCAAGCGCCGGGCGCAGAATCTCCAAAGGGATTGATGGTGCCGTCCTGGAAAGCGGCGGCGATCTTGTCGCCGTGCACATAGCCGGACTTGTAATTGATGGTGGTCTTGTTTTCGGAGTAAGCCACCCCGCCGCGGTAATCCCAGCCCGCCAGCAAGCCTTCGGCATTGAAAGCCAGCCGCTGCGTGGTGGACAGACTCTCGGTCACGCGCGGCCCCAGCGGCACCGAGCGCGAGTTGATCACCACGGCGCTGCCGTCGGTGGGCGTGCCGTCCGGCAAGTGGGTGGGATAATACTTGTCGCCCGCCTTCAGGGTGGCGATCTTGCTTAGCGGCGCCGGCGAGATATGCGTGGTGCTGACGTTGCGCGCGCCCATGTACTGCAGCGACAGCGTGTGATCCCCAATCTGCTTGGTGCCCTTGACGAAGGCGGTCAGTTGTTCCACCTCCGGCGTCAGATCCATGTAGAGGTTGGCGTTTTCGCCACAGGAGTTGGCGTCTATCGGCTTGGCGTACGGTGGTTTGCAATTGGGCGCAGCCGGGTTGTAGGCGTTGCCCTTGTAAGTGAAGTTGGATGGGAAGACTCGGCCGCTCAGGTTGTCCGCGGTCAGGTATTTGTTGGCGAAGGAACGGTTTAGCGTGGTGATGGCGTCCAGCTTCTGGTAGCTCAAGGAGCCGTAAACGTTGTAGCCGTCCTTGTTCAAGTCGCCGATGCCGGCGGTGATGCTGGCGCTGCCGGTATTGCCGCCCTTGTGATCGGTGGACACCAGTTCGCCCCCCACCGTCACGCCTTGGTAACTCTTCTTGGTAATGAAGTTGATCACGCCGCCGATGGCGTCGGTGCCGTAGATGGCGGAGGCGCCGTCGCGCAGTACCTCGATGCGCTCAATCGCCGACAAGGGAATGGCGTTCAAATCCGTTGCGTAACCGCCAATCGCCTGGCTGGCGACACGACGGCCATCCAGCAGCACCAGCGTGTACTGCGACCCCAGACCGCGCAGGCTGGCGTAAGAAGCGCCACCCGACACGGACTGCACCGACGAGGCGCCCACCATGCTGGACTGGTTGCTGGCCAGCGAATTCACCACCTGCTCCACCGTGGTGAAACCCTGCTTGCTCATTTCCTCGGTGCGCACCACCGTCACCGGCAGCGCCTTTTCTTGCTTGATGCTGCGCTTGATGTTGGAACCGGTGACTTCCACCCGATCCAGGGTGCCGCTGCTGGACTCCGCCGCCCAGGCGCTGCCGGCTTGGCCGCCCAGGCCTGCCAGGGCCAAGGCAAGCACCAACTTCTTCTTGCTAGTTCTCATGATTTCTCCAGTCATGTGCCTAACCTGCTTAGCGCGCTTCTCTAGACACGCTTTCAGCAGATCATCCAGCCACAGACTATTTGTCATATGGCCTGACACGATGCTTGAAGCATTTATTACAGACGGTCAATCAGCATCACGATTCGTCACATACGGTCTTCCCGCCCATGGCGGCCTCCAAAGCGGAAAACACCATGCCCCAACCTTCCGGAAAGACCGCCGGCAAAGGGTTTCATGCCATGAGCAAGCATGAGCCCTCGTTGTGAAAAGCGCAGCGGCGCGTTGCCTTTTTGCCAATAGGCTGCGCCGCGCAACACTTTCATGACATGTGTAAAAATCAGAAAGACGATTAAATCAATGCGTTTAACTCATATCTGTAGAGGACTGCGCCAAACACCGGCTCATGGCGCAAGACCCGGCTTACAGTCCTCTAAAGAAACCGTGCGCTCCGGCTGTCCGGCCAACTGCGCTCGCATCGCCTGGCCGGCCAACTCGCGCCCTTCAAGCAAGCGCGGCTCCGCGCTGAAATTGACTGTCAGCCGGCTGCCGTCGGCGAAACGGGTCTGTTGAGCTAGGCGATCCGGCGTCAACCAGGCAAAGCCGGTCATGGCCTGAGTCGCCAGTTGTCGGTGCAAGGGCCGAAACACCTGATCCGCGCAACGCATCAGCGGCAGCCGCCTCGTCAGGCTTTCCGCGCTCACATGCCAGAGCGGCGGCGTGTTGTACAACCATTGCGCCAATAGATTGTCGGCATAGGCGTTGCTGAACTTCAGGTTGTCGTACAGCCAGTGATTGGTGGTGACGATGGAGTCGTGGAACACCGCCTGATAGAGCGGCAGCCGGTAGCGCGGCTGGTAGTAAATGTTCAGATAGGGTTGCTTTAAGGGTACCGAGCGGAAAAACACCTCGGGCTGATCCGCCGGAAACCAGCGGCCCAGGAAGTACGGCGACTTGGGGTTTTTCTGCAAATCGGGATCGCCCCACCCCAGCACCGGCACCTGCATGCCGTGCGCGAAGGCGATTCCTCGCGAGGTGGCCGCGTTGCCGTTCTCAGACCCCACCGGCACGCCGAAACGATCCCTCACCCAGGCCATGCTGCGTTCGTTGCCGGCCGCCACGCCGGCCTGGCTCATGCGCCGGCCCGGCGTGTAATCGTCAAACACCATGCCGGTGGCGTAGGCATCCAGAAACCAGCTGTTGAAGCCCAAAGCCTTATGCAGCGCCTGACTGCGCTGACGCAACACAGGCCGCACGCACTCCGGATTGGTGTAATAGCCGGACTGCTGGAAACCGCTCTTGCGCCGGCCGCTGGCCAAGGTGATGCCGCAGTCTCGATACGCGGCGGCGCCCTGCTGCGCCGTCAGCCAGTCTTCGCGCTTCCCTGGCGGCAAGGCGGTTTCGTAGGAGTCGTAGGACGCCATCAGATAGCCAGCGCGCACGCCCTCCGCCATCGCTTGCGGCTGCCACAGGCCCCCTTCCCAATTGTCCACCCCCAGCCATAGCCGCTCCAGTCCGGCCGCGCTCAAAGCCCGGAGCGTGCGGCGCGATAAGCCGCCTCCCCAATCGTCCGGCTCGGCCAAGGCTGCGCCGAACACCGCTCTCACCTCGCGCCGCAAGCGGCGGTAAGGCGCGGCCAACTTGCTCCACTCCGGCGCGGCGCTCAGCCAACCGGCGCGCGCCTCCGCCGTGGCCGCCTGATTGAAAGCCGTCAACAAGACCCGGCGCTGGTAGGCGTCCGGCCGGGCCGAAGCCGCCCGCAACGCCGCGGCGGCTTCCGCGTCGAAGCGCCCTCTCAAGCGCCGCGCCAGCGCGCTGTCGCCGCGCAACAGGTTCACCCAGCGTCCCCAGTCGCGCACATCGGCCGCACCCAGCAAATCGTTGCCCCATAGATAGACATGGCTGGCGCCCACCAGCTTGGCGGTTTCCGGCTGCGCTCGCATCTTGTCCGCCAGGCTTTCGAAGCGCCCCGCCTCGAACAACCATTGCCGATAACGTTTGGCTCCGGCCAAGGGGTCCCCGTCCGCCAAATGCAACAGCAGCGTCATCGGTTCCTGTCGGTTCAAGACGTTGAAGTCATGACTCAGCGCCAGCCCCAGACCGGCGCCGTCCCGGCTGACCTTCAAACGATTGTTGAAGGGATTCAGCAGCAGCCAATGCAAACTGCTTGCGCCGTAATCCATGCCCCACAGAGGCAGGCTGAGGTTTTCCGAGGTGTTCAGCCCATCGCCGGCGAAGCGCGGTAGAAAATCCAGCCACAGCGGATCGCCGGCCGGCGCATAGCTGCCCTCCGCCAAGGGCAGCAGCAAGCCGCGCCCCATCGCCGCCGCCGGCTGCCGCAGCAGCGGCATGGTTTCCGCTGCTCCGGTCCCGGCTTGCACCGTCAACGTCAGGTCCGGACCATCCAGGCGCGCGCTCAAGCGATAACGATCGTGCTCCCAGGACCATGCCGCCCCGGCCGCGTCCGCGCTCAGGTTCGCCACTTCCCGCGCGGGGCCGCCCATCGACACCTCCAGCGGCGGTTGTCCGGCCGGCGTCGCGGTCACCGCCAGGGTGGCCGGGTCCAGCGCCACCCGCCACTGGGCGTTTTCCAAGCGGATCTGCGCCCAGGCGCTCAAGGGCAGGCTCATTGCCGCCAGCGCAAAAACAAGGGAACGGGGGGATATCGACATCGCGGGCACTCTCCATATTCGAATCAAGATGAAGAGATTAGAAAGGCAAAGGCCGTCGCGATTGTCAGGCGAATGTCAGGATTTCAACGCGGCCCGACCTGGCGGTGCGCCACCCTCAGAACCAATTGACCGCGCGCCTCGACGCGAACCAAGGCCACGCTCTGCCATAGCTCGCCCCGGCTGGACGGCCAGCGCAGCGCCTCGCCCAATTCCCGCCGCCGCCACCAGACAAAACCGTAATCGCTGCGCCTCAGCAGCGATTGCTCCAGCCAGGGCTGCGCGCAAGCCGCGCGCGGCGGCGGCAAGCGCGATACCGCCAGCGGGCTGCGCGACAGCCAGTCCAGATTGGCCACCTCCGGCAACGCCAGCTCGGCCTGCCATTGCCGGCCGGCGGCGCTAAGCTGCAACCGGTAGGCCCCCGCCGCCAGAGGCCGGCTCAAATCCGCGCTTTCCAAGCGGAAATTTTGTCCTTCCTCCCGCTCCAGCAAGCCGCCGCGCAACAGGTCATGCCCGTGCGCGTCCAATAAGCGCGCGTCCTCCAGCGCGCCGTGCCCGCTCAGCACGACCCGGTACGCACGCGCCAGCGGCATGTCGCGCTGCGCCAGCTCCAGCGTTAAACGCGGCAGCCAGGCCGGCAGCGTCAACGGCGCGTCCTTGCCGCAATGCTCGGCGCTCAGCGCCGCCAAAGCCTGGGTCCAAGCCCGCCGCTGCGCCTGGCTGCGCAGAGCCGGCCAGCTTTCGGACAGCGCGCGCCAGGCGGCGTCATCGTCCGCCCCCAGCAAGGCTCGGTTCAAAACCGCCAGCGGATCGGCGCAGGCCGGCGCGGCCAGCGCCAGCCACAAGCACAATGCGCGCCGCATCAGAGCTTCTCCAGCCGGTAGCCGACGCCGCGCACGGTTTCGATGCCAAGGCCGGGCAGTTTCTGCCTCAGTTGCAGAATATGCGTGTCCACGGTGCGAGTGGATGGGAAATGCTCATAACCCCAGACCTGGTTCAGCAATTCGTCGCGGCTCATCACCCGCCCGGCCATGCGCGCCAACAACGCCAGCAGTTCGAACTCGGTGCGCGTCAAGGCCACTTCCCTTCCCCGCCAGTTCGCCGACTGCCGGGCGGGCTGCAAACTCAAGGCTCCCAGGCTCAGGCTGCCGTCTCCCAAAGGCCGCAGCTGAGCGCGAATCCGCGCCAGCAATTCCGCATGGGCGAAGGGCTTGCTCAGATAGTCCCGCGCCCCCGCCTCCAGCCCGGCCACCCGGTCGCCCACCTCCACCCGCGCCGTCAGCACGATCACCGGCAAGGCTTTCTGCGCCAGCCAGCCGGGCAAATGCCGCAGGCTATCGCCGTCCGGCAAGCTGCGGTCTAGAATGACCAGATCGGCGCGCAGCCACTGCGCGGCGGCCTCTTCCGCCCGCCGCAGCCACAGGCAGCGATAACCGGCGTCCTCCAAAAAACGGCTCAGGCCATCGCCCAGCGTTGCGTCGTCTTCAATCAGCAGCAAAGTATTCATAAAGGGGAGTCCTGTTGCGGCGCTCGTTTGGCAGGCAGTTGCAAGCTAAACCGGGTGGGCGGCCCAGACAGGCGCAAGCGTCCGCCCAGCCGCGCCAGCACCCGCCTGACAATGGCCAGGCCCAAGCCCATGCCCTCGCCGCCGCTGCCCCGCCGCGTCAGCCGACGCAGCCGGTAATCCGCCAAACGGCCGCCGTCGCACACCGTCAGCGTCAGGCTGCGGCCGTCCCAATTCGCCAGCAATCGCCACGGCGGCCGGCCATGCCGACGCGCGTTGACCAGCAAATTGTCCAAGCACAGGCCCAACCAATAAGCAGGCAGCAGCAGCGTCGCGTCCTCGTTCAGGCAAAAAGCGGCCTGATGCCGCTCCGCGATCGCATCCAGCCATTCCGCCAGCCGCACCGCTTGCCGTCGTTCGTCCAACCTGTCGGCGGACAAATAATGACGGCTGGCTTCGGCCAACTGGCGCAGGCGGCTAACGCCGCCGGCCAAATGTCCAAAATGATCTTGAGCGGAATCCGGCAAGCGATCGAAGTCCCGTCGCAGCCCCTCCACCACGCCGGCCAGGCCGGCGATAGGCGTGCGCAGCTCATGGGTCAGCATCTGCAGGGCGAAACGCCGCTCCCGCTCCAGACGTCGCCGCTGCCAAGCCAGCCAGCCGCCGCCGGCCAGCGCCAGCCCGGCCAGCCCCGCCCATAGAGCCCGCCAAGACCAGGCCGACGCCGGCGCGGGGTTCAAACACAAGCCGTCCAAACGCTCCACGCAGGCACCCGCGTCCGCAGACACCCTCACCCCAACCGCTTCCGCTCGCTCCCGCCAGGCCGCGGCCGGGTAAACCCGCCAGTAGCCGTCGCGCAGCCGCCACAACGCGCCGTCCTGCCACAACCAGTGCGCGCCGGCCAGCAAAGCGTCCAGATTGTCATCGGACAAGGCGCCCAACAGTCCCAGCTCGTCGTTGCGCTCGCGCACATGCAGCCAGTCCGTCGCCTCCGCCCTCGGCCGCCCTTGCCGCCAATGCGCGGCGCTGCTGCCGCCCAGGGGGTGGACCGGATGCCGGCGCAGCCAATCATCCGGCAAACGCCCGTCCGCACAGCGTCTGCGTTCAAAATCACGCCATAGCGCCGGCACGGACGACACCTCGCCCTCGCAGCCGCGCTCGTGCGCCGCCAGTTGCCGCAAGGCGCGCAGACCGTAGCGGGACCAGGCCGGCTGCAAGGAGGCCGGATCAATCAAGCCCTCGTCCAGCGACTGAATCCGAGCCAGCGCCAAAGACCGCGCCGGTGCGGATTCCGCCAAGACGGCGTCCAGCCTCGACGACAGCTCCCCGGCCCAGGCCGCATGACAGATCAGCAAGCAACAACACAGACGTAGCATCATGCGCCGCATTATACGGAAAACCCTCCACCGCTCGGCTGACAGCCCGTCGCGAATCCGCTAGCATGCGTTTCCGGCTCATGACACAAGATCGGCATCCACGTGAAAGCAGGCTTTTCCTTCTTCGCCACCCGGCGCTTCTTTCCGCTGTTCGGCACCCAGTTCCTGGGCGCGTTCAACGATAACCTGCTGAAAACCGCCATCGTGGTGCTGATCAGCTTTCACGGCCTCAGCCTGGCCGGCCTGCCGCCGGAACAGCTGGTCAACTTGGCCGCTGGCGTGTTCATCCTGCCCTTCTTCCTGTTTTCCGCCACCGCCGGCAAGTTGTCCGAACGCTACGACAAAGCCGTCATCGCCCGCTGGATCAAGCTGGCCGAAATCGCCATCATGCTGTTGGCCGGCGCCGGCCTCTTCCTTCACTCCGCCGGCCTGTTGCTCGGCGCGCTGTTCCTGATGGGCGCCCACTCCGCGTTTTTCGGTCCGCTCAAGTATTCTGTACTGCCGCAATATCTGAAGGAACACGAATTGGTGGGCGGCAACGGTCTGATCGAAATGGGCACCTTTCTCGCCATCCTGATCGGCCAGATCGGCGGCAGCATGCTCACCACCGGCGGCCCCTACCTGATCACCGCCACCTTGCTGGCCACCGCCCTGCTCGGTTACTGCGCCAGCCGCGCAATGCCGCCGGCCAAGCCCGGCGCGCCAAAGCTTAAGCTGTCCTTCAATTTCCTCAAGGATTCCGTGCTGCTGATGCGCGACGCCTGGCGCATCCGCGACGTGCGCTGCGCCATCCTCGGCATTTCCTGGTTCTGGTTGATGGGCGCGGTTTACACCACCCAGTTGCCCACCTTCACCCGCCTGCACCTGGGCGGGGACGCCGGCGTCTACACCCTGCTGCTGGCGCTGTTCTCCATTGGCATCGGCCTGGGCTCGGTGGTCTGCGCCAAGTTGTCGCAAGGCAAGCTGCAACTGGGCATGGTGCTGGTGGGCAGCGCCGGCATGACGCTGTTCGGCGGCGATCTGGCGCTATCGGCCATGCAGCACTATCGCGGCGAGCTGATCGGCCTGAGCGAGTTCCTGGCTCGCGCCGGCAGCTGGCGCAATATGGTCGACGTGGCGCTGCTGGGCTTTTTCGGCGGTTTCTTCACCGTGCCGCTGTACACTTGGCTGCAAACCGCCAGCCCTGACGATTTCCGCTCCCAGGCCGTGGCCGCCAATAATATCGCCAACGGCTTCTACATGGTGGCCGCCGCCATCGGCAGCGCGCTGGCGCTGAAGCTGTACGACAGCATCGCCATCCTGCTGCTGGCCACCGCCGCGCTCAACATCCTGGCCACGCTGCATCTGCTGAGTGCCGCCCCGGTGATTTGGCGACAGCGGCTGGACTGGCTGCGGGCGCTGCGCGGCTGATTAGAGAAAACCACGCGCCTCCGTCCCCTCTCGCTCAGCCTCGTTGATCCCATGAAAAAACCGCCCCGATGCCTTGGGGCGGTTTCACAATACGCTAGGCTTTCATTGCAGCGCACAGTAAGTCGGCTCCGCGGGACAATAAGAGCGAGGAAGACAACGCCCATCCCAGCACCATCAACCCGATTCCCGCCACGCACAGCGCCATACGTTCATGGTTCATGCATTTCTCCAAATAATTTACCGGCGATCTTGCCTGGCCTGGGGAGATGCACAACAGGCGCTGATAATCCGCTGCCTTTTACCAAACAGCAAGACAAGGCGAAAACGAGCGAAAAAACGGTTTGAGATGGTTTTCAACGCCCTTGCCTAAAATCCCGCTGAAGCACAGTGGACATTGAACAGGGTCTTAACCGCGTCGCCATAAAAAAGCCCGCCATGGCGGGGACCATAAGCGGGCGTGCGGTGCCGGATGCGGACCGAAACCGGGGCATCCAGCGCGGCAAGCTTTAAGCAAGCACCTTGGCCGCGGCGTCGCGCAGCGCGGTGCGCAGGCCTTCCTCTATCACCGGGTGGTAGAACGGCATCTCCAGCATCTGGGCGATCGTCAGGCCTTGCTGATGGCTCCAGGCCAGCAAGTGGGCCAGGTTCTCGGCGCGCGGGCCTATCATTTCCGCCCCCATGAAGCGGCCGCTGGCGCGATCGGCGTAAACATGCAGCAAGCCTTGGTTGACGCCCATGACCCGGCTGCGGCCCTGATCTTCGAAGCTGACTTCGCCCACCACGAATTCGCCCTCCGGCAAATCGGCGAAGCGGCTGCCCACCATCATCATTTGCGGGTCGGAAAACACCACGGCGATGCTGGAGCGGCGCAGGCCGGGCCGTACCGCCGGATACAGCGCGGCATTGTCGCCGGCGGTCTTGCCTTCGTCCGCGGCCTCGTGCAACAGCGGCAGGATGTTATTGGCGTCGCCTGCGATGAAAACCGGCGAGTTCCCGCACTGCAGGGTCCGCGGATCGAACTTGGGCACGCCGCCCGCATCCAGATCCAGACCGGCGTTCTCCAGCGCCAGGCCGCGCACATTGGGCGCGCGGCCGGTGGCGGTCAGCACGTAATCGAAACGCTCGCAAACCTCCTCGCCGTCCAGATTGACGTAGCGGATTTGCGCCTTGCCGTCGGCCAAGCCCATTTCCAGTATCTTGGCGTCCGGGTCCAGATAAAACTCCCGGCCCAGCGTCTGGCTGGCGTAGTCGCGCACCGCCGGATCGGACAGCGGCCCAATGCCGCCTCCGCGACCGAACACGCGCACCTTGACGCCCAGCCGGGACAGCGCCTGGCCCAGTTCCAGACCAATGACGCCGGGACCAAACACCGCCACGCTTTCCGGCAGCGTTTCCCAGTCGAACACATCGTCGTTGATGATCAATTTGTCGCCGAAGGCCTGAAACGGCGGCGGGATCAACGGCGAAGAACCGGTGGCGATCACCACGCGGCGCGCTTGCACCAACGTGTGTTCGTCTACCTGCAAAGTGGTGTTGTCGATAAAGCGGGCGTAACCGCGCAGCCGGTCTTGCGGCGGAATGCTTTCCACGCCATTGAGCACGAAGCCGACGAAACGATCGCGCTCCCGCTTGACTCGGTCCATCACCTCGCGGCCATTGATGCGCACTTCGCCATCGATATGCACGCCGAAGGGCGCGCTGTGGCGCGGCTGGTGCGCGGCCTCGGCGGCGGCGATCAGCAGCTTGGACGGCATGCAGCCGACGCGGGCGCAGGTGGTGCCGTAAGGGCCGCCTTCAATGACCACGGCGCTGGCGCCGCGAGCCTTGGCGGCGCGGTAGGCTGCGAGGCCGGCGGTGCCGGCGCCGATCACAGCGACATCGATGTTCAAGGTATGCATCTCATTCCTTTCGGTATCGGGATACGGCACGGCACGCTGGGCATGCCGTCTCGTATCCCGGTAAAAAAAGGGCCGGACGGAGCATCCGGCCCGCAACAACTCCGGTGGCGTCAGGGCCCGAGCCACCGGGGGACGAACACGGTTGAGGCTTACTTGGAGAAGTACTTTTCCACTTCGTCGGCGGAGCCGATCAGCTGGCCGTTGATGAACACCTGCGGCGCGGTCATCTTGCCGGCCACGGCGCCCAGCACCTTGCCGCGCACCTTGTTGTCCAGCGGCACTTCAACGAAGTCGTAGCCGTTTTCGCTCAGCACCGCCTTGGCGCGCGCGCAGTGCGGGCAGCCCGTCTTGGAGAACACCACCACTTGGTCCGGCTTCTTGGCGCTGGGGTTGATGTAATCCAGCAGGGTATCGGCGTCGGACACCTTGAACGGATCGCCCGGCTCTTGCGGCTCGATGAACATCTTGTCCACCACGCCGTCCTTCACCAGCATGGAGTAGCGCCAGCTGCGCTTGCCGAAGCCCAGGTCCTGCTTGTCCACCAGCATGCCCATGCCCTCGGTGAAATCGCCGTTGCCGTCCGGAATCATCACCAGGTTCTGAGCTTCCTGGTCCTTGGCCCATTCATTCATCACGAAGGTGTCGTTGACCGATACGCACAGGATGGCATCCACCCCGTTGGCGAAGAAGGCCGGCGCCAGCTCGTTGAAGCGCGGCAGGTGGGTAGAAGAACATGTGGGGGTGAACGCGCCCGGCAGCGAGAACACCGCTACGGTTTTGCCGTCGAACAGCTCGGCGGTGCTGACATCTTTCCACTCGTTGTTGTCACGAACACGGAAAGTGACATTCGGTACGCGTTGGCCTTCACGGTTTTGCAACATGGCGAGACTCCTTGTTTGGATTGACTGACAGGTTTAATAAATCGATGGGTGCATTCTGATAGCCGACGGCAAATTCGTCTAATTGATTGTGCCAAGGCTGCTGATTTGCTTTTTTAATCGACAAGCAAGCGGCCTCACTAACCGTTAAAATTGCATAAACAAACCAACAATCAGGCCAACGCGGTGAAGATTCTGATTCTCGGCGGCGGACAGGTCGGCGCCAATGTGGCGGAGAACCTGCTTTCGGAAAACAACGACATCACGGTGGTGGATCAAAATGCCGCGCGGCTCAAGCAGCTGCAGGACAGGTTGGACATCCGCACCGTGGCCGGCAACGCCGCTCACCCGCAGGTGCTGGCCGAGGCCGGCGCGGCGGACAGCGACATGGTGCTGGCGCTGACCCGCGACGATGAAACCAATCTGGTGGCCTGCAAGATGGCCGAAGCCTGTTTCAACATCCCCACCCGCATCGCCCGCATCCGCTCCAGCGACTACTTGGCGTCCGAGCACGGCGACCCGCTCGCCCATTTCGGCATCGAGTCCGCCATCTGTCCGGAACAGATCGTCACCGACCACATCTATCAGCTGTTCGCCTACCCCGGCGCGCTGCAAGTGCTGGACTTCGCCGACGGCAAGCTGCAGCTGGTGGTGTCGCGCGCCCACTCCGGCGGACGGCTGCTGGGCATGCCGCTGCGCAATATCCGCGAACACATGCCGGACGCGGATTGCCGCGTCTGCGCCGTCCACCGCCGGGACAAGCTTCTGGTGCCGGACGGCGACACCGTGCTGGAGGAAGGCGACGAGGTGTTCTTCGTCGCAGCGCGCGAACACGTGCAGGCGATGCTCAAGGAGCTGCGCTTCAGCGAGCGGCCCTTGCGACGCATCATGATCGCCGGCGGCGGCAACATCGGCTACCGGCTCGCCAAACTGCTGGAAAACGATTTCAGCGTCAAAGTGATAGAGGCGCGGCCGGAACGCGCTCAGTGGCTGGCGGAACGGCTGGAGCACGCGCTGGTGCTGCGCGGAGAAGCCACCGACGAAGAGCTGCTGGACGCCGAGAACGTGGACGAGATGGACGTGTTCTGCGCGCTGACCAACGACGACGAAGACAACATCATGTCCACGCTGCTGGCCAAGCGCATGGGCGCGCGACGGGTGGTGGCGCTGGTCAACCGCACGAGCTATGTGGACCTGCTGGAAGGCCATCGCATCGACATTGTGATTTCTCCCCACCTGTCCACCATCGGCTCCATCCTGGCCCATATCCGCCAGGGCGACGTGGAGGCGGTGCATCCGCTGCGCCGCGGCGCGTCCGAGGCGATGGAGGTCATCATCCACGGCGACGCGCAACAATCAAGGCTGACCGGCCGCCGCATCGATCAAATCGACATGCCCCACGGCAGCCACATCGTGGCGGCCATCCGCGGCGAACAGGTGCTGATGGCGCATCACGATCTGACGGTGGAAAACGGCGACCATCTGATCATCTTCCTATCGCGCCGCCGGGTGATCCGCCAGGTGGAAAAACTCATTCAGGTCAAACTGGGCTTTCTGTGACCATGCATCTCACCGGCTTGCACCATGTGGCGATCATCGCCTCAGACTACACCCGCTCGCGCGACTTCTACCACCGCATACTGGGTCTGCCAGTGCTGGCCGAGCACTGGCGAGCGGAGCGCCAGTCCTGGAAGCTGGACCTGGCGATCCCGGGCGGTGGCCAGCTGGAGCTTTTCAGCTTTCCGTCTCCGCCGCCTCGCCCCACGCGGCCGGAAGCCTGCGGCCTGCGCCACCTGGCCTTCGCCTGCTCCGACATCGCCTCCTGCCGCCAAAACCTGCTGGCCGAAGGCGTGGCGGTGGAGGATATCCGCGTGGACGAATACACCGGCGCTCGCTTTTTCTTCTGCGCCGATCCGGACGGCTTGCCGCTCGAGTTCTATCAGCCGCGGGACTGAGACATGCGCAAGATACTCGCCATCCTCTACGTGCTGTCCAAGCTGATCATGCTGTTTTCCTGCACCTTCCTCGCGCCGGCGCTGGTCTCCATCTTGTACCGCGACGGCGCGCTGGACACCTTCGTCACCGCCGCCGTGGCCGGGCTGGCCATCGGCCTGACGCTGTGGTCCGCCACCCGGCGTTACCAGCGAGAACTGAAGCCTCGCGACGGCTTCATTCTGGTGACAACGCTGTGGGTGGGGTTTGCCATTACCGCCTCCTTTCCCTTCATGCTGGCGCGTCCGGACATGCCGTTCAGCCATGCGTTCTTCGAAGCGATGTCCGGCCTCACCACCACCGGCTCCACGGTAATCAGCGGCCTGGACACCCTGCCGGCATCGCTCAACTTCTGGCGCCATTTCCTCAATTGGATGGGCGGCATGGGCATCATCGTGCTGGCGGTGGCGATACTGCCCATTCTCGGCATCGGCGGCATGCAGCTGTACAAGGCGGAAACGCCGGGGCCGATGAAAGACAGCAAGCTGGCGCCGCGCATCACCGAAACCGCCAAGAACCTGTGGCTGGTCTACAGCGGCTGGACGCTGGCGGTGGCGTTGGCGCTGAAAGCCGCCGGCCTGAGCTGGCTGGACGCGGTGTGCCACGCCTTCGCCGCGCTGTCGCTGGGCGGCTTTTCCACCCGCGACAGCAGCGTCGGCGCCTTCGACTCGCTGCCGGTGGAACTGATCCTGAGCTTCGGCATGATAGTCGGCGCGATGAACTTCGCCACCCACTTCCTGGCGCTGCGCCAGCGCTCGCTACGCGCCTACCTGCGCGACCCGGAAGCCAAGGCCATGCTGTGGCTGCTGCTGGGCAGCATCCTGGCGATGAGCGTCTACCTGTGGGCCCACCATGTCTACGACTTCCCCACCGCGTTGCGCCACGTCAGCTTCAACCTGATCTCCATCGCCACCGACAGCGGCTTCGCCAGCGTGGACTACGCGCGCTGGCCCATCTTCGTGCCTTTGTGGATGCTGTTCCTATCCAGCATCACCGCCTGCTCCGGCTCCACCGGCGGCGGCATCAAGATGGTGCGCACCCTGATGCTGAGCAAGCAGAGCATCAACGAAATGACGCGGCTGCTGCACCCGGCGGCGGTGCGGCCGGTGAAAATCGGCGGCAAAGTGGTGCCGCAAGACGTCATGCTGTCGGTAATGGGCTTCATATTTGTCTACTGCATGTGCATAGTGATATTAAGCTTCGCGCTGATCGCCAGCGGCCTGGATTTTCTCAGCGCCTTCACCGCGGTGATCGCCTCGATCAACAACGCCGGGCCAGGGCTCGGCGTGGTCGGCCCGGCGTCGAACTATGCGTCGCTGTCCGACTTTCAAATATGGATTTGCAGCCTGGCCATGCTGTTGGGCCGGCTGGAAGTGTTTACCCTGCTGATCCTGTTCACGCCGGCCTTCTGGCGCAAATAGGACGCGAAGAATTTACCCGCCGCGCGCGGGTCTGAACCAAAGCGGCGCTCAGCGCCGGATAATAAAGACGAAACCGGATCATGAACCCTATGACATTCACCGCCCCAAGCCGCATGCTCGCCCTCAGCCTGGCGCTGACGGCCGCCCTGCCCGCCTTTGCGGGCGCCGACGACGAACTGATCGCCGCCCGCGACGCCTTTCGCGGCAACAAGCTGGGGCAGCTGGCCAGCCTGGCGGGCGGCATGCCGTCCAACTACCCGCTGAAGGACTACCCGGCCTACTGGCTGGCGCTCAAGGCGCTGGACAGCGACGACGACGGCCCGGCCCAAAACTTTCTGGCCCGCGTGGACGAAGGCCTGATGCCCGAGCGCGTGCGCAACGAATGGCTGAAAAAGCTGGCGGCTCGCGAAAGCTGGAGCCGCTTCGCCGCGGAATGGAAAAAACTGCCGCCGGAAGGCCGTGACGAAGAATCCAGCTGTTACGGCCAGCTCAACGAACTCAATCAGGGCAAGACGCCCACCGACCTGGACCGTTTCCTGGAAAGCCGGCCGCTGCCGGAGGGCTGCAACCGCCTGATCGCCGAGGCGGCGCGGCGCGGCGTCCTGAAACGGGACTGGCTGTGGCAACGCGCTCGCCTGCTGCTGGCCGGCAACTACCTGAGCCAGGCCCGCCAGCTGGCCTCCAATACCGGCTTGCCGCTGGACAATGCCGCGCTCAGCAAACCCGCCACCGCCGACCTGTCCACCCCTGGCGGTCAGGAAGCGGCCGTCTACGACATCGTAATCAAGGGCAAGGCCAATATCAGCAACGGCCTGGGCAAGCTGCTCGAACACGAAAAAACCTTAAGCAAGGAGCGCGCCGGCTTCGCCTGGGGCCAGCTGGCGCTGCTGTCGGCACGCAAACAGCAGGCGGCTCAGGCGCTGCAATGGTTCGACAAAGCCGACGCCGATCAACTGACCGCCGAACAATGGGAATGGTGGGCGCGCTCCGCCCTGCGTCTGGAGCAATGGACCCAGCTGGAGAAAATCATCCGATCCATGCCGGCCAACGTCGGCGCCAAGCCGGCCTGGCGCTACTGGCGCGGCCGCTCGCTGCAACAGCTAGGCCGGCAGAACGAAGCCACGCCGCTGTTCAGCCAGGCCAGCGTAGGCCACAACTACTACGCGCTGCTTTCGCTGGAAGAGCTAGGCAACAGCCTGTCCACCCCGGCCAGCAAGAGCGGCCCCGGCAAGGACGACATCAAGCAGATGAGCGAGGAACCGGCAGTCAAGCGCGCGCTGGCGCTGCTGGAGCTGGCCGAACGCCACGTCAAGCCTGAATTCCGCGCCGACGCGCAGCGCGAATGGCGCTGGGCGATGCGCAACCGCAGCGACATCGAACTGCTGGCCGCCGCCGAAGTGGGCCGCCGCGCCAGCTTCTACGACATGGCCATCTACAGCGCCGAGCGCACCAAGGAAGAACACGATTATTCGCTGCGCTATCTGACGCCCTACCGCGATGTCACCCAGCGCTACGCCAAGCAGTTGGATATCGACGACGCCTGGGTCTACGGACTGATCCGCCAGGAAAGCCGCTTCATCACCATGGCGCGCTCCGGCGTCGGCGCATCCGGCCTGATGCAACTGATGCCGGCCACCGCCAAATGGGTGGCCAAAAAAATCGGCCTGGGCCAGTACGCGGTCAACGACATCGAAACCAATGTGCAACTGGGCACCTGGTATTTGCGCTATGTGCTGGACAGCCTGTCCAGCAACGAAGTGATGGCCACCGCCGCCTACAACGCAGGCCCCGGCCGCGCGCGCGCCTGGCAAGCGGACCGTACGCTGGACGGCACCATCTACGCGGAAACCATCCCCTTCACCGAGACCCGCGACTACGTGCAGAAGGTGATGGCCAACGCCGCTTACTACTCCAGCACCTTCGGCCACGCCAACATCTCCTTAAAGAACCGCATGGGCGTGGTGCCGGCGCGCTGAAAACCTGCGCCGCCCCAAGGGCGGCGCCCTCTCCCACAAGCACCATAAAGAGCCTGTTCAAAGGCTAGCGAGCTAGAACGAGACAAGGCGAAACCATTGAGAAAGCGAAATCTACATGCGCTGTATGAGCTTTTCGAAATCGTTTTTTAACGCCGTATCGCCGACGCGCAGCAGGCTTTGAACAGGCACGAAGAAAGGGAACCCATGACGTATCAACGCATCTGCATCATCGGCGGCAGCGGTTTCATCGGCAGCTACATCGCGGAACGCCTGACCGAACAAGGCTGCCAACTGACTATCGCCACCCGCCGGCGCGAACGCGCCAAGGCCTCGCTGCTGGTACTGCCCGGCGCGCAGCTGGTGGAGGTGGACATTCACCGCCCGGAAGCGCTGAAATCATTGATTTCCGGCCATGACGCGGTGATCAATATGGTGGGCATCCTGCACGGCAACGCCGCGCAGTTCGACAAAGCCCATGTGCAATTGACCGAAAAAGTCATCGCGGCCTGCCAAAGCCTGGGCGTGCGCCGGCTTATCCATATCAGCGCGCTGGGCGCCGATGAACGCGGCCCCAGCCTGTATCAGCAAAGCAAGGGCCGCGCCGAGGCCCGCGTGCGCGAGAGCGGCCTGGAGTGGACCATACTGCGGCCGTCGGTGGTGTTCGGCCATGGCGACAGCTTCCTCAATATGTTCGCCATCCTGCTGCGCAAAGCGCCCTTTCTGCCGCTGGCCGGCGCGCATACGCGCTTCGCGCCGATCTGGGCCGGCGACGTGGCCCATGCGGTGGAGGCCAGCCTGTCGCGCCGCGCCGCCATCGGCCAAAGCCTGGACTTGGCCGGCCCCGGCGTCTACACGCTGGCGGAACTGGTGAGCCTGGTGGGCCGCCACATCGGCAAGCCGCGGCCGGTGATCGCGCTGCCGCAAAGCCTGGCCATGCTGCAGGCCGCGTTAATGGAATGCCTGCCCGGACCTACGCTGATCAGCCGCGACAATGTGCGCTCGCTAAGCGTGGACAACATCAGCGATCAACCCTTCCCCTCCGCGTTGCTGGGCTTCAGCCCCACCGCGCTGGAAGCCTTGGCGCCGGGCTTGCTGGGCAGCGATGAATTCAATCTGACAATGTCCGCCTACCGCCGCCAGATTGCGCGCTGAACGGAAAGAATCAATGCAATGCTATATCGTCGGCGGCGCCGTGCGCGACCGCCTGCTGAAACTACCGGTGAAAGACCGTGACTGGGTGGTGGTGGGCGCCAGTCCGCAAGAAATGCTGGCGCTGGGCTACAAACCGGTGGGCAAGGACTTCCCGGTGTTTCTGCACCCGGACACCCACGAAGAATACGCATTGGCCCGCACCGAACGCAAAACCGGCAAGGGCTACCACGGCTTCGCCGTCTACGCCGCGCCGGACGTGACGCTGGAGCAGGACCTGGCGCGGCGCGACCTGACCATCAACGCCATCGCCGAGGCCCCGGACGGCAGCCTGATCGACCCCTACCACGGCCGGCGCGACCTCGAAGCCGGCGTTTTGCGCCACGTCAGCCCCGCCTTCGCTGAAGACCCGGTGCGTATTTTACGGCTGGCGCGTTTCGCCGCCCGTTTCGGCTTCACCGTGGCCGACGACACCATGGCGCTGATGCGGAAAATGGTGGCGGACGGCGAAGCCGACGCGCTGGTGGCGGAGCGGGTATGGCAGGAATTAGCCAAGGGTTTGATGGAGGAGCGGCCATCGCGCATGTTCCTGGCCCTGCGCGCCTGCGGCGCCCTTGCCCGCGTGCTGCCGGAAGTGGACGCGCTCTTTGGCGTGCCGCAACGCGCCGACCATCATCCGGAGATAGACACCGGCGACCACGTGATGCGGGTGCTCGACTGCGCCGCCGCCGAAGGACTGCCGCTAACGGCGCGCTTCGCCGCGCTGACCCACGACCTGGGCAAGGCGCTGACGCCGGCGGAGGTGCTGCCGCGCCACATCGGCCATGAGGCCGCCGGCGAAGCGCCGCTGCTGGCCTTATGCCAGCGCTTGCGCGTGCCGGCGGACTGCCGCGACCTGGCGCGCATCACGCTATTGAGCCATACCAAAGTACACTGTGCTTTCGAATTAAAGCCAAGCACAATACTACGATTGTTCAAGCAAACCGACGCCTTGCGGCGGCCGGAGCGCTTCTTGCTGATGCTGGACGCCTGCCGCGCGGACGCGCGCGGACGCTTGGGTTTTCACGACCGGCCCTATCCGCAGGCGGACTATCTGTCCGCGCTGCTGGACGCGGCGCTGGCGGTGGATGCCGGCGGCATCGCCCGTCAGTGGGAAGACAAGCGCACCCTTCCGGAAGCGATAGACCGCGCCCGGACCCGCGCCATCGCCGTCCGCAAGGAGCAACTGGAGACGCACTGACATGGCCTCGATCTATCGCCTGCCGTCCACGCTGATGCGCGGCGGCACCAGCAAGGGTCTGTTCATCCGCGCCGACGTGCTGCCCGAGGATACCTCAACCTGGGAACGCATGTTGTTGCGCGCCATTGGCAGCCCGGACCCGCACGGCAAGCAGATAGACGGCCTGGGCACCGGCCGGGCCAGCACCAGCAAGGTGATGATCCTCAGCCCGTCGCGGCGCGAAGACTGCGACGTCGATTGCCTGTTCGGCCATGTGTCGATAGAACACGCCTTGATAGACTGGTCCGGCAACTGCGGCAACCTCAGCGCCGCGGTGCCGCTGTTCGCGGTGATGGAAAAACTGGTGGAGCCGCGCGACGGCGTGGCCTCCATCGGCATCTGGCAGGCCAATGTTGGCAAGCGCATCATCGCGGAACTGGAAATCATGCACGGCCAGCCCGTCTGGCAGGGCGACTACCACATCGACGGCGTCGCCTTTCCCGGCGCGCCGATCCGACTTCGTTTCCTGGACCCTGCCGGCGGCAGTTCCGGCGAACTCTACCCCACCGGCAAGCTGGTGGACGAACTGGCGCTGCCGGACGGCAGCCGAGTGGAAGCCACCCTGGTGGATGCCGGAAACCCCACAGTGTTCGTTCGGGCCCGGGATTTCGGCCTCAAGGGCGATGAGGAAATGGCTGCCCTGCAGGAAACCGCGCGCCACCGGCTGGAATGGGCGCGGGAAATCGCCGCCGTGGTCATGGGCTTGGCCCCCGACATCTTCGCCGCCCGGCGCGAACGGCCGGGCTCGCCGCGAATCAGCCTGCTGTCGGAAAGCCGGGACGAGGATTGCCAGATCAACGCCCGCATCCTGACCTCCGGCCGCTCGCTGCACCACGCCTTCACCGGCACCGGCGCCATCGCGCTGGCTTGCGCCTGCGCCACCGAGGGCACGCTGCCTCAACAATTGGCCGGCGCGCCGGTGCGCGGCATGCCGCTGACCTTCAGCCACGCCAGCGGCAAGCAAACCGTGGAAGCGGTGCTGGGCCACTCCGCCGAATACGGCTGGACCATCAGCGAGGTGGTGATGACCCGCACCGCCAGGCCGCTGATGCGCGGCGAAGTTTACATTCCGATGGATTAGCGGCTTGCAGCGTCAAGGCTGCGCGGGCTAGGCGGCCTGCTGTTGACGCAACTGCGCCGCCAGCTCGCTCAAATCTTCTGACCCCAACGCTTGGCTCGCCTGATGCGCGCCAAGCGCCGCCGCCCCGGCCAGCGCGATGAACATCAACAACCGTTGCAGCGGACGCCGCTTCAATCGGTCCAACCAGCCCAGCACGCCCAGCGGCAGGCCGGCCAACAAGCCACCGATATGGCAGGCCTGGTCCACGCCGGACACCATGAAGCCCATGCCCAGATTCAGCAGCACCACTTGCGCCAAGGCCTTGCCCTGCGAACCGCCCATGTCGGCGTCGCTGAGGCCGGCCACGCACAAGGCGCCGGCTAGGCCCATCAGGGCGCCGGACGCGCCCACGCTGGCCACCAGGCGGATGCTGCTCTGCATCAGCAGATTGGTCACCGGATGCGTGCCGTACCACCAAGCGCTGACCAGGCCCGCCGCCAAGCCGGCGGAAAGATAAATCGCCAGGGAACCAACACCGCCAAAGCGCTTTTGCGCCAAGGGGCCAATCAGCAGCAACATATACATATTGAGCAACAAATGCATGGCCCCGCCATGCACGAACATGCTGCTCAACAGCCGCCAGCTATCGCCGCTCAAGGTGAACGGCGCCAAATTGGCGCCCCAGCTCACCAAGTGCTCGGGGTCGGGCTCGGTCCAGGAGACGCCAGAAGCGCCCATCCAGATGTATACCATCAGATTGGCGAGGACTAGGGCGATAGTGGCCCATTGTTGCTGCACAAGAGAGGACAGCCCGCCAAGGCGGGATACGGAAGAGTCAAGCGCGGATTCATTCATATGTACTGGTTTCCTGTCTTTCAATTTGCCGTTTAAATATCACCGACGCATGATAAAGCAAACCAGCCAAAATAAAAACCAATCGCTACTCAATATTCATACGCGAAGACTCAAGCCATTGCCTCGCCGCGCAACAACTCCCGCTCCACCTGCCGCAGCATGCGCCGACGGATCAGGCCGCTGACCGGCCGGATCAAATACCAGTAGGGAGCAAACCGCAAACGGGTGGCCGCGTCGGGGCAATGCACGCGGGTTTGAGTCGATAGGCGAACACCCTCTGCGACGGTTTCGCAATGGAAACTCAACAACAGCCGGGCAACGCCCGGCTCGTTCAACGCCATGAAATCCTCAAGGCCGCCGATCTCGCGCAGAGCGAAGTCCGCGCGCCAGAACGCGCCCGCCAGACCCAGCGTCAATTCCCTATCGCCGTCGCGCGCCAGCGGCGTGAAACTGTGCATGCCGAACGGCGGCCGGTTGCCGGGCAAGGCGCCGCTCAGGCGGCCGGGCAGCTCGCGCAGCGCCATGAAGCGCCGTGCCCAGGGATCGTCCGCCGGCGCAATGCGCTGCACCGCGTCCAACACCGAACCCGACACCGCCGGCAAAATCCGGGAGTGGGTTTCAACATACTGATAGCTCGGCAGAATCCGCTCCGCCAACGCAAAACGCTCCACACGTCCCTCTCTATTTCTAGCGACGGAGGGTGCGGCTCAACCGGCCGCCACTTCCAGCTGCCGTACCCGCTCGAATAAGCACACCGTCGCCGCCATCGCCACATTCAGCGATTCCGCATGGCCCGGCATCGGAATCCTCACCCGCGCATCGGCCAGGGCCAGCGCCTCGGCGCTGACGCCGGCGCCCTCGTTGCCAAACACGAAAGCCACCGGCCCGCGCAAATCCTGCGCGTACAGCGAGGTGGAGCCCTCCAGATGAGTCACTAGCTTGCGGCCGTCGTAGCTCGCCAGCTCCGCGCACAAATCGGCTTGTTCATGGATGTTCAACACGAAGTGCGCGCCCATGCCGGCGCGAAGCACCTTGGGCGAATACACATCGACGCAGCCCTTGGAGAGCGCCACATCGCGGACCCCCGCCGCGGCCGCGCAGCGCAAGATGGTGCCCAGATTGCCCGGATCCTGTATATCCTCCAGCATCACCCGGGACGCGCCCGCCGGGCTGGGGCGCGGCTGCGGCCGTGGGCACAAGGCCAGCAACTCCCCGGCGGTAGCCAGTGCCGTGGCCTTGGCGAGCACGGTTTCCGGCACCGTGATCACGACAGTCGGCGCGCTCAAACGCCGCAACAAGGCTTGCACCTCCGGATGCGCTGCCGCCGCCTCGTTGAGATACACCCGCTCGGGCACGATGCCGGCGTCCAGACAGGACTCGGTCAGATGAATGCCCTCCAGCAACATCGCTTGTTGCTTGCGGCGTTCGCGCGGGCTCTGCGCCAAGCGCGCCAATTGCTTGATTTCGTCGTTATGGGCGGAGGTGATGGTTTTGCTGATGTACGACATGTGTCCTATTGCGGCAGCAGGGTCAGGCGCGCCACTAAATCCTTGAATCGGTGATAACTGTCCTCGTCGATCGCTTGGCCGCTATGGCCGTTGTCGACATAGAACACGCCGGACAGCGCGTGCCCGACAAACAGGGTGATCAGGGCGAATTCATTGTCCCCGACATGCTCGAAAAACAGATCCTCGTAGCGCCGCTCCAACTGCTGGCGCACCGAGGCCGGCGCGTGAAAACTTTGCGGCTTGCTGGTCAACACCGCGAAGAAGGAGCCCGGCTCCAGCCCCAAGGACAGCTTGCGCAACGGGTGGCTATCGCCCAAGCCCAACTGATAACGCAGTTTCAACGCATGCGCGTCCTGATCATAGCGGTAATACAGTACCCGCTCGAACTTGAGGTCGTTGGCCAGGTGGCGGATGGATTCGCGTATCGCCTTCTCCATCTGCTCGACGTCGCTCAAAGCGGCGGTTTTCTGCAAACTCGGGCGCTTATACTCGCCTTCCAGCATCAACAGGCTGCGCACCGGGTACATATAACCCACCGCCCTGGGGTGGCGCGCCACCGACAAAGCCGCGTGCACCACCGCCTGATGCGCCAGAGACGGCGCGCAGCCTATCAGCTTGGCCGCGGCCTCCACCCCCACCTGCCAGGTGCTGCGCCAAGTGCCCTGCTCCAAAGAGTTGGCGGTGGCCATCGCCAGACGCAGCAACTGGCGGCGCTTGGTCGGGCTGCCCGGCCCCAGCAAGGCGTTCAGGCCGGTCGGCAAAGGCATCAGCTTGATGAATTGCTCCAGCACCTGAGCGTAATCGCAATCGAAGGCGTTGGACATTTCCTGCAGCAGCGGGCGGTCCGGCAACTGATTGCGCTGCATCATGAACAAGCAGGCGGGCAGATTGTACAGCAAGGCGGCCACGAAACAGTCCTCCACCTTGTGATCGCCCTGCAAAGAGAGCCACTCCTTGATCAGCAAGGCCGCCACCCGGGAGCGGCCCAGCCAATCCTCCACGGCCTCCAACACCTCCACGTCCAGCTTGTCCGGCACCGCTTCCAGCGCCGCGACGCGGCCAAAGCGGTTGGTGACCGCCTCCAGCCCCATCAGCAGCAGCGTCTGCTCCACCGAGGGGATGCTCTCATTGCGTTGCAAGGCGCGCGAACCGCCCACCACCCGGACCAAGTCCAACAGCAGGAAGGGATCGGACAAACAGAGATTGGCGAGGTCGGTAAAATTGATCAGATCACTGTGGCGAGCGCAGATGTCCTTCAGCTCGCCCAGCGTATTGGGCAGAATCGGCCAGCGCCGTTCGGCGATGGACTTGATCCAGTTAGCAAGCTCCATGAGGGTGGCGCCAGATCAGTAGTTCGGTTTGCAAAGCGCCTCCCAGCGGGATGCGTTCATCAGGTTCGACATCGGGAACGGCAAAAGTATTGCTGACCAGCAGGCTGCCGGGCCGTCCCTCAGCCACAAACTTGCGCCAGACGCGCGCCATCGGCTCCGGGGACAGAAACACATAGACCGCATCGTACTCTCCCCACGGCTCCCGCCAAAAACTGCGGCAGGAGAACTCCAACCGCCGCGGCCGCCGGGCCAACCACCAGCGCGCGCGGGCCAACAGCCAACTGCCCCAGGCGCTTTCCAGCGCCCTCACCCGGAGATCCGGCCGCAACCGGCACAGCCAGACCGCCAGCCTGCCGTCGCCGCAGCCGGCTTCCAGCAAGGCGGCCCGCCCCGGCAGGAGCTCGGCCAGGCGCTCCGCCGCCTGGGCCGAGGAGCGATACAAGGGCACACGCTCCAGCACGGCGTTGCGGCCCAGCGCGAAAGTCAGCGCCAACCCCAGCAAATACACCCAGGACGGCAAGGCCGCCTGATGCATCAAGGCCAGCGCGGGCACAAACAAGCCGTGCAGCAAGCGCTGCCAGCCGGGCAAACGCATGAAAATGGCCAAGGCCGCCGCACACAGGCCTTGCAGGATCGCCCAACCCAGGGGCTGGGCGGCGGGCGCGACGAAAAACATCGCCGCCAACGCAGCCAGCAGTTGCAGGCCAAGATGACGCAAGCGGCTCAACAAGGCAACGCTCGCATCAGGATTATTTGGCCGGCGTTTCCGCCGGCGCGGCGGCTGGCTCGGCCCCGCTTTCCGCGGGCCCGCCGATCACTTCCTGGTTCATCTGCGGCTTGTAGCCGTCGTTGAGGATATTGCTCTCCGCTTCCTTGTTCAGCACCACAATGGCGATGCGCCGGTTTTCCGGGCTGAACACATTGGTTTTGACCAAGGGGTTGGCCGAAGACAGGCCCACCACGCGCAACACCTTGTTGTCCTGTAGGCCGCCGGCCACCAGTTCGCGCCGCGCCGCGTTGGCCCGGTCCGCGGACAGCTCCCAGTTGCTGTAACCGCCCTGGCCGCTGCCAAAGGGCTTGGCGTCGGTATGGCCGGAGATGCTGATCTTGTTCGGCATCATGTTCAGCTCTTTTGCCAGTTGCTGCAGCAACACGCGAGTATGCGGCAGCATGCGCGAGCTGCCGGAGTCGAACATCGAGCGGTTCTGCTCATCGACGATCTGGATCTTCAACCCATCAGGGGTGATCTCCAGCTTGAGCTGATTCTTGTACTCCTTGAGCAGTTCGCTGTGATCCACCGTGCTCTGGATCTTGTTCTGCAACTGCTCCATCGCCACTTTTTCCTGCTGCTTGCGCATGATCTCGTCCTGCGGCGAGCCCGACTTGTTGACCTGGCCGGTCTGTTTGGTCAAATCGTTGCCGCCGCCCTTGATCACGGAAGTGGCGTCGCCGGCGCCGGCGCCGCCGGACAGCGCCACTTTCAGCGGCGTCTTGAAGTATTCGGCGATGCCGTTCAGCGTGCCCTGCGAGGCCGAACCCAGCAGCCACATCAGCAGGAAGAAGGCCATCATCGCGGTCACGAAGTCGGCGTAGGCAATCTTCCAGGCCCCGCCATGGTGGCCGTGGCCCCCCTTCTTGATGCGTTTGACAATAATGGGCCGTTGCGATTCGTCAGCCATGATCGCGCCCCCGCTTATTTCTTCGCCTGTTTCACATGGTCTTCCAGTTCCTTGAAGGACGGACGATCATGCGAAGCCAAGACTTTGCGGCCAAATTCCACCGCCACTTGCGGCGCGTAGCCGTTGAGGCTGGCCAGAATAGTCACCTTGATGGTCTGGTACACCCGGGTGCCGTCTCCCAGTTTGTGCTCCAGAATGGTGGCCAGCGGGCCGACAAAGCCGTAAGCCAGCAAAATACCGAGGAAGGTGCCCACCAGCGCGTGGGCGATCAGCATCCCCAGTTCGGACGGCGGCGCGCCCACAGACTCCATAGTGTGCACCACCCCCATGACCGCCGCCACGATACCAAAGGCCGGCAGGCCGTCGGCCAGGCCTTTAACCGCGTTGACGGGCACTTCGCCTTCGTGATGGTGGGTTTCGATCTCCACATCCATCAGGTTCTCGATTTCGAAGGCGTTGAGGTTGCCGCCCACCATCAGGCGCAGATAGTCACAGATGAACTCCACGACATGGTGGTCGTGCAGAACGGTGGTGTATTTGGAAAAGACAGGACTGGCTTCCGGATTCTCGACGTCGGCCTCGATGGACATCAGGCCTTCCTTGCGCACCTTGGTCAGAATCTCGAACAGCAGCGAGAACAACTCCATGTAAAAGGCCTTGCTGTAAGGCGAGCCCTTGAACACGGTGGGGAAAGCCTTCATCGTGGCCTTGAGCGGCGCGCCGCCGTTGGCCACCACGAAAGCGCCGAGCGCGGCGCCCGCGATCATCACCACCTCCAGCGGCTGCATCAACGCGGCGAGGTGCCCCCCCGCAGCGACGAATCCCCCCAGCACGGAGCCAAGAATAATGAGGTACCCGATTCCGACGAACATGCGTCAAGTCCTGTCTTTGTGATTTTTCGGATCGCTGCGATTTCCATTACAGCACGACTTTTATTCTATTCATAATAGAAAAAGCGGATTGAATTGTATCAACCCGCTTTCCCAGCTGCAAAAAACATGGAGGGTGATATTCACTAGCGCTGAAAAATGACGAAACCAAGTCGAGACATCGCCTTTAAACCACTAAGACAAAGTCATTTTCAGGCAAGCGCCCGCCAAGCGCCGCAAGAAAAAAGCCGGAGCTTACCGCTCCGGCTTGATCCCAGCGCATGCGCGCCCCCGGCTCAGACAAGGCCGCTGTCCTTCAGCTTGCGTTCGAATGTCTCCATGCAACGCGCGGCCACGCCCAGCATTTCATCGATTTCAGCCTTGCTGATCACCAGCGGCGGCGCGGACACGATGTGGTCGCCGCAGGCTCGCATGATCAGGTTGTTGCTGAAGAAAATGTCGCGGCACATCAGGCCGACGTCGCCGAACTCCGGGAACAGCTCGCGCTTGCTCTTGTCCTTGACCAGGGTGAACGCCTGGATCAGGCCGACGCCGCGCACATCGTCCACGTGCTCGAACTGGCTAAAGGTCTCGCGCCAGCGCTTCTGCATATAGGGACCGGTTTCGTTCTTGACGCGGTCGATGATGCCTTCGTCGCGCAGGAGTTCGATATTGACGCGCGCCACCGCGCTGGCCACAGGGTGGCCGGAGTAGGTGAAGCCGTGGTTGAAATCGCCGCCGGCGATCAAACCCTGGGCCACGCGTTCGCCCACGAACACCGCGCCGATGGGCAGATAACCGGAAGACAAGCCCTTGGCGGTGGTGAAAATGTCCGGGCGGAAGCCGAAGTGTTCAAAGCCGAACCATTCGCCGGTGCGGCCAAAGCCGCAGATCACTTCGTCGGCCACCAACAGCACATCGTATTTGCGGCAGATGCGCTCCACTTCCGGCCAGTAAGTGGCCGGCGGAATGATCACGCCGCCGGCGCCCTGGATGGGTTCGCCCACGAAAGCTGCCACTTTTTCCGGACCGATTTCCAGAATCTTCTCTTCCACCCAACGCGCGGCCACCACGCCGAACTCGTCCGGGCTCAGATCTTTGCCGTATTTGTACCACCACGGCTGCTCAACGTGGGCCATGCCCGGAATCGGCAGGTCGCCCTGCTCGTGCATATACTTCATGCCGCCCAGGCTGGAACCGCCGATGGTGGAGCCGTGATAACCGTTCCAGCGGCCAATCAGCGTCTTCTTGTCCTTCTTGCCTTGCACGTCCCAGTAATGGCGCACCATGCGTATCATGGTGTCCACCGCCTCGGAGCCGGAGTTGGTGTAGAACACATGTTCGTAGCCGGCCGGCGTCACTTGCGCCAGCAGGTGGGACAGCTCCACCACGGCCGGGTGGGTGGTCTTGAAGAAGGTGTTGTAGAAGGGCAGTTCGTCCATCTGGCTCTTGGCCACCTCGGACAGTTCCTTGCGGCCGTAGCCGATATTGACGCACCACAGGCCGGCCATGCCGTCGATGATCTTATTGCCCTCGGAATCCCACAGGTAAATCCCCTCGCTGCGAGTCATCACTCGCGCGCCCTGCTGGTTCAACGATTGGGTATCGGTAAACGGATGCAGATGATGCGCGGCATCCAGTTGGCGCCATTGTTCGGTCGTGCGTTGTTGATTCTGCATAGGACTTCCTTCCAGTATTCTCCAACGGGGCGTAGATGTTCTCTGCCGCCCCTCCTTCGCCATTGGCGTATTTTCAGTGCTTATCCTGGCTGTCCGGGCTGATTCTAACGGACAAATCAGCCCAATGTCATAGCTAAATCACACGTGCAGCAGCAGGAACTTGCGCTCCCACGGGCTGATCACGCGGAAGTATTCGGAGAACTCCTTCTCCTTCATCCCCACGTACATGCTGACGAAGCGTTCGCCCAGCACCTCGGCCATTTCCTTGCAGGAAGCCAGTTGCTCCAGGGACTCCTCCGAGGAGTTGGGGAACTGGTAAGGCAGCTCATACGCGTCCGTCTGGCGCGGCTCGCTGGGTTGCAGCTTGTTGATGATGCCCAGGTAGCCGCAGGCCAGCGTCGCGGCCATGGCGATATAAGGGTTGACGTCCACGCCGGGCACGCGGTTTTCAATGCGGCGCGCCGCCGGCGAGGAATGCGGCACGCGCAGCCCCACGGTACGGTTGTCGTAACCCCATTCGACGTTGGTCGGCGCCGCGGTATAGCGCGACAAACGGCGGAATGAGTTCACGTACGGCGCAAACAACGGCATGGACTGGGGCACGTATTTCTGCAGGCCGGCGATGTAGTGGAAGAACAGGTCGGACGGGCTGCCGTCTTCATTGGTGAACACATTGCGGCCGGTGTTCTTGTCCACCAGGCTCTGGTGCATGTGCATGGCCGAGCCCGGCTCGTTTTCCATCGGCTTGGCCATGAAAGTGGCGTACATATTGTGGCGGAACGCCGCCTCGCGCACGGTGCGCTTGAACAGGAATACCTGGTCCGCCAGTTCCAGCGGGTTGCCGTGCAGGAAGTTGATTTCCATCTGCGCGGTGCCCACTTCGTGAATCAGGGTGTCCACTTCCAGATTCTGCGCGTGGCAGTAATCGTAGATGTCCTCGAACAACGGGTCGAACTCATTGACCGCATCAATGGAATAAGAACGGCGGCCGAACTCGGCGCGGCCGGTTCGCCCCACCGGCGCGGCCAGCGGGATATCCGGGTCCGGGTTGGGGGACAGCAGGTAGAACTCCATTTCCGGGGCCAGCACCGGCTCCAGACCCATCTCGTCAAACAGGCCGATCACGCGTTTGAGCACATTGCGCGGCGCCACGTCCACCGGGCTGCCGTCGGCGCGCTGACAGTCATAGATCAATTGCGCGGTGGGGTCGACGGCCCAGGGCACAAAGCGCAGGGTGTTCGGGTCCGGGGCCAGCACCATGTCCGGGTCGGTCAGGTCCAGCATGCTGTCGTCGGGGTAGTCCCCGGTCACGGTCTGGATCAGCACGACTTCGGGCAGGCGCATTTCCGGGTCGGACACGAATTTGTCCTTGGGCACGATCTTGCCGCGCGCCACGCCGGTCATGTCGGGAACGATACACTCGACTTCAGTGATTCGGTGCTCTCGCAGCCATTCATTGATCTGATGGGTCATGATGTTCTTCCTCTGTGTGTGTTATTCCGAGTGGTGACACAAGGTCTCGGTTAATTGCGGCCCGCGTTGCCGCTGGTTGCGGCGTTGGCGGCAGGCGTCGCCAAATGCCTTGAAGATGGCCATGGACAGCGGGTTGTCCCAGTACTTCCATTCCGGATGCCATTGCACGGCGAAGGCGAAGCCCTTGGCGTCGCGCACGCGGTAGGCCTCCACCAGGCCGTCGTCGGCCACCGCCTCGCAGATCAAGCGATCGGAAAGCCGCTTGATGCCCTGCTGGTGCAGGGAATTGACCATGGCGGAGTCCTGGCCGGTCCATTGCCGCAGCAGGCCGTCATCGGCGAAACGCACCGAGTGGGACAAGGCGTACATCGCGTCCACGTCCGGCGTGTCCGGCTCGCGGTGATCCCGCTTGCCCTCTTCTTCCTGCACGTGCTGGTACAGTTCCCCGCCCATCGCCACGTTGATTTCCTGAAAGCCGCGGCAGATGCCCAGCAGAGGGATGCCTTGCTCCAGCACTTGCTGGATCAACGGCAAGGTGGTGGCGTCGCGCATCGGGTCGTGCATGGTGCCGGGCCGGCTGGGCGCGCCGCCGTAACGGTACGGTTCGACATTGGACAGCGAGCCTGGCAGCAGCACGCCGTCCACCAGCTCCAGCACGTCCTTCAGCGCGGTCTTGTCGCCCAACGCCGGCAGCAGCACCGGCACGCCGCCGGCGCCGCCGGCCGCCGCGGCGATGTATTTTTCGCCTGCGGCGTGGAACGGCAACGGGCCTACCATCTTGATGTCACAGGGTATGCCGATGATAGCTTGCAACATTTCGGATCCTTGATACGGGTTAGGAAGCCGCCTTGATGGCTTCTATCGGGTCGATGAACGGGTGACCCAGCGCCTGAGCCACCGCCTGGTAAGTGAGCCGGCCGCGACAGACGTTGAGGCCGTTGCGCAGATGCGCGTTGTCCAGCAAGGCCTGGCGCCAGCCATTGTTGGCCAGTTCCAGCGTGTACGGCAGCGTGGCGTTGGTCAGCGCCTGAGTGGAGGTGCGCGCCACGCCGCCGGGCATATTGGCTACACAGTAATGGACGATGCCGTCCACCACATAAATGGGGTCTTGGTGCGTGGTGGGCCGGCTGGTTTCAAAGCAACCGCCCTGGTCTATGGCCACGTCCACCAGCACCGCGCCGGGCTTCATGATCTTCAGCATCGGCCGCGTCACCAGCTTGGGCGCCGCCGCGCCCGGAATCAGCACCGCGCCGATCACCAGATCGGCCTCGCGCAGGCAGTCTTCGATATTGGCGGAGTTGGACACCAGCGTCTTGATGCGGCCGCCGAACACCATGTCGATTTCTTTCAAGCGCGGCAGCGATTTATCCAGGATGGTGACCTCTGCGCCGGCGCCCATGGCCATGCGCGCGGCATTCAAACCCACCACGCCGCCGCCTATCACCACCACTCGCGCCGGGGCTACGCCCGGCACGCCGCCCAACAGCACGCCGCGGCCGCCCTGGGCTTTTTCCAGCGCATGAGCGCCAGCCTGTATCGCCATGCGGCCGGCCACTTCCGACATCGGCGCCAGCAGCGGCAGGCCGCCGCGTTCGTCGGTGACGGTTTCGTAAGCAATGGCAATAGCATCCGATTCCAGCAATAATTTGGTCTGTTCCGGATCCGGCGCCAAATGCAGATAGGTGAACAGGATCTGATCCCGGCGCAGCATCCGGCACTCCACCGGCTGCGGCTCTTTCACCTTGACGATCATGTCGCTGCGTTCGAAGGTTTCTTCGGCGCTGGAAGCAATGGAAGCGCCGGCCTGGATATACTGTTCATCGGTGAATCCGATGGCGAGGCCGGCCTGGGTCTGGACCAAAACCTTGTGACCGTTGGCGACTAACTCCCGGACTCCAGACGGGGTTAGGCCAACACGATACTCGTGGTTCTTGATCTCCTTGGGAACACCGATCAGCATGTCGCTCTCCTCACTTAGATTTGTTGCGGAAGTGCCGCGCAAGCGTTTAAGAAAATTCACAACACGCTTGCCCCTTGTTTCTGATTCTGACTATAAACCCCCAACGATGCAAAGATATTCGATTTTGCGTCGCAGCAAGTAGTGCAGAGTCCGTACAAAATAATTATCATAAAGCGTCTAAAATTATTAACATACTGACGGAGCAGGAATCCATGGACGTTGGCGCGAGATTACGCATGGTCAGGGATCGTTTCGGGCTGTCTCAGCGGGAGCTGGCCAAACGAGCCGGAGTCACCAACGGCACCATTTCGCTGATAGAGCAAAATCGGGTCAGCCCTTCGATCAGCTCGCTGAAAAAAGTGCTGGAAGGCCTGCCGATGACGCTGGCGGATTTTTTCACCTTCGATTCCGACCCGGAACAAGCCCGAGTGTTCTACCAAGCCCACGAATTACCCAATCTGGGCAATGAACAGATCCAGCTGCTGCTGGTGGGCACCGCCCACGACAAGCGCGACATCGCCATCCTGCGCGAAGTCTACGAAACCGGCGCAGACACCGGGCCGGACATGTTGACGCACGAAGGCCAAGAGGGCGGCGTCATCATCAAAGGCAGTATAGAAGTGACCGTGAACAACGAGAGCCGCATCCTGGGACCAGGCGACGCGTATTACTTCGACAGCCGGTTGCCGCATCGCTTTCGCAATACCGGGGCGGAAACCTGCGAAGTGGTCAGCGCCAGTTCGCCCCCCACATTCTGAGCACCATTGAGAACAAGAAACGCCGGCAAGACCGCATCCGGCGACCAGCAGGCCATAAGGCCAGGCCGGGGAGCTTTGCCCGCCGCGCCGGCTCCAAGCCCACGACAGACGACAACGCAGTCAAACCCGCGTCAAGCGATACCGGCGCCGCCAACGAACGGCGCAGGATCAATCAAAGGAGAGAGTAAATGGCTAGAACGCATGCCGAATGGAAGCAATTCGCCGCTCAATTGAAGATCGAAGGGCGCGCCTTCATCGCCGGCGAGTACTGCGCGGCGCAAGACGGCAAAAGCTTTGCCTGCAACAACCCCGCCAACGGCGAGAAGCTGGCCGACGTGGCCTGGTGCGGCGAAGCCGACGTGGAGCGCGCGGTGCGCGCCGCCCGCCAAGCCTTCGACTCCGGCGCCTGGTCCGGCCTGCCGCCGCGCGAGCGCGGCCGCATCCTCAAGCGCTTCGCCGCGCTGATCCACGAGCATGGCGATGAGCTGGCGCTGCTGGAAACCCTGGATGTGGGCAAGCCCATCAGCGACACCCTCAGCGTGGACCTGCCCGGCAGCGCCTACTGCGTGGAATGGTTCGCCGAAGCCATCGACAAGATTGGCGGCGAAGTGGCGCCGGTGGACCCCAAGGTAGTGGGCCTGGTCACCCGCGAAGCCATCGGCGTGGTGGCCGCCATCGTACCGTGGAACTACCCCATCATGATGGCCAGCTGGAAGTTCGGCCCGGCGCTGGCCGCCGGCAACCCGGTGATCATCAAGCCTTCGGAAAAATCCCCGCTCACCGCCATCCGCCTGGCGGCGCTGGCCAAAGAAGCCGGCATCCCCAGCGGCGTGTTCCAGGTGCTGCCCGGCGCGGGCGACGTGGGCAAGCTGCTGGCGCTGCACATGGATGTGGACTGCGTCGCCTTCACCGGCTCCACCGGCGTGGGCAAGCTGATCGCCGGCTACGCCGCGCAATCCAACCTCAAGCGCGTCTGGCTGGAACTGGGCGGCAAATCGCCCAACATCATTCTGCCGGACTGCCCGGACATCGCCCAAGCGGCGCGCGCCGCCGCCGGCGGCATCTTCTACAATATGGGCGAAGTCTGCACCGCCGGTTCCCGCGTGCTGGTCCACCGCGACATCAAGGCGCGCTTCCTGCAGGAACTGGAAGCGGCCGCGGCCCGCTACTATCCGCAAGACCCATTGGACCCGGCCACCAATATGGGCGCCATCGTGGACCGCATCCAGTACGACAAGGTGCTGTCCTACATCGGCAAGGGCGACAGTGAAGGGGCCAAGAAGCTGTTCGGCGGCAAACCGGCCCACACGGATACCGGCCTGTTCATCGAACCGACGGCGTTTGACTGCCCCAGCGCGGACCTGACCATCTGCCGCGAAGAAATCTTCGGCCCGGTGCTGTCCGTCATCACCTTCGACGACGTGGAAGACGCCATCCGCATCGCCAACGATACCGAATACGGCCTGGCGGCCGCGGTGTGGACCTCCAACGTCAGCACCGCGCACCAGGTGGCCCGCCGCCTGCGCGCCGGCACGGTATGGGTGAATTGCTATGATGAAGGCGGGGACATGAACTTCCCCTTCGGCGGCTTCAAGCAATCCGGGAACGGCCGCGACAAGTCGCTGCACGCGCTGGAAAAATACACTGAGCTGAAGAGCACGCTGATCAAGCTGTAAACCGCGTTTACAGCGCCACCGACAGGCTGCCCCTCCGGCAGCCTGTCTTGTTTTCATCTCCCTCGGCAAAGGATGCGACATGATCAAGTGCCTGACCGCCCTCCTCTGCCTTTACGCCGCGGCGGCGGCGGCCGGTTCCGCGGCGCCCGCCTGCCCGGCGGAAGGACTGAAGATAGGGTACTACCCAACGGCCACCGCCTATGAAGGCGGCAAGGGCTACGACGTGGATCTGGTCCACGAACTGGCGCGCCGGCTGGGCTGCAGCATCCGCGAAGAGCGCGAATGCCCGCGCTTGCGCGTGCTGTTGCTGGTGCAGCACGGCAAGCTCAACCTGGCCACCTCCACCATCCCGCTGCAAAAGCGGCTGCGCTACGCCTGGGTGCTGCCCTACACCCGCGACCGCAACATGACCCTGCTCAACCCGGCGGTGCAAGGCAAAACGCCGGAGCAATGGCTGAACGACCCCAAGCTGAAATGGGGCGCCGTCATCGGCTACCGCAACAGCCCGCTGCAGGACTATTTCCTGCAGCAGATGGCCAAGCGAGACAAGCTGATCTGCGCCTCCAACGAAGAAGACCTGCTGGACATGCTGCGCAGCGGCGCCATCTCCGCCGCCTTCTCCCAGCCTCAGATTTACGACCACTGGATCAACGGCCAACCGCGCGGACGGCTGCAAGTCAAAGTCATGGACCCCTTCCACGACAGCAGCCTGGAAAACGGCCTGGTCCTGTCCCACCGCAGTTTCAGCGAGGTCCAGATGCGCCGCTGGCAGGCTGAACTGGACAAAATGCGCGCTGACGGCAGCCTGCAACGCATTCTGCGCAAATACCTGAGCGAAGACAGCGTGCGCAGCATGCTGGAATAACCCTCTCTCTCTCGCGGCAAGACTCGGCGAATCCGGCTATAGCTAAACGGAACGCGTACGGGAGAACGGCATGAAAGCACACTGGGCGGCGCTGCTTGGCGGCGCGCTGGCCTCAATGGCGGCGCTGGGCGATTCGCCCTGCCCGGCGGATGGCCTGAAAGTGGGTTACTACCTGATTGGCAGCGCCTATGAAAACGGCCACGGTTACGACGTGGACCTAGTGCATGAGCTGGCGCGCCGGCTGGGCTGCAAAATCGTTCAGGAAGACGTTTACCCTCGCATCCGTGTGCTCAAAATGCTGGAACACGGCCAACTCAACCTGGGCACCTCCACCGTCCCCACCCCGGATCGCCGCAAATACGCCTGGATCTACCCCTACTTCTACAGCAAGAACATGATCTTGCTATCCAACCAGATTGGCGCGCGCACGCTGGACCAACTGCTGGCCGAGCCAGCCGTTAAATGGGGCGTGATCCGCGGCTACCGCCACAGCCCGGAACAGGACGCCTTTATCGAACAACTGACCAAGCGCGGCAAGGTAGTGATGGCCAACGACGAGCGCGACCTCTACGCCATGTTGTCCCAGCGCATCGTCACCGCCGCCTTTGCCCACCCTTTCAGCTACGACAACTGGCTCAACTCCCCGGCCCTGTCCGGCCAGGTTGCGGTGCTGGACCTGTTCCCCAGCTCGGAACGCATCGCCGGCGGCCTGATGCTGGCGCATAGCGCTTTCAGCCAACAACAGGCGGAACAATGGCAGGCCCAGCTACAGCAAATGGCCAAGGATGGCTCCCTGCGCAAGATCTTCAGCAAATACTTGAGCGCGGACAGCGTGGCCCAACTGCAACTGCAGCCCTGACCCTAGGTCCAGCTTGCCGTCTGGCGCAAACGCGCGCGACACTGCGCTATGCTCACCACAGGAGTTATCCGATGAAAACCCTGAGTCGCCTCGCCCTGCTGCTCTTGCTTGCGGCCTCCCCCGTCCATGCCGCCAACGATGACGGCACGGTGCAAACCCTGGTCATGATGCGCCACGGCGAAAAGCCGGAAGGCGGCTACGGCCAGCTAGACTGCAAGGGCTTCAACCGCTCGCTGGCGCTGGCCAAGGTGCTGCCGCAGCGCTTTGGCAAACCGGACCAGATCTACGCGCCGTCCACCGCCAGCCAGGCCAGCGACCCGGCCGGCACCTTCAACTACATCCGGCCGCTGGCCACCATCGAACCCACCGCCATCTCCCTGGGCCTGCCCGTCAACACCAACTTCGAAACCGCGGCCATAGACGGCCTGCAGCAGCAATTAATAGACCCGCTGCACCATGGCAAACTGGTCTTCATCGCCTGGGAACACAAGCTTTTGCAAGTCCTCGCCAGCAACATCATGCGCCAGTACGGCGGCAAGAACGGCGCGGATCAGGTGCCCAAGTGGGACAAGAATGACTTCGACGGCCTCTTCATTCTCACCCTCGACTACAGCCACACTCCGCCCAAGGCGAAGTTCCGCCGCGAGCAGCAAGGACTGGATAAATTGTCGTCTACTTGCTGGCTGCCCTGAGAATCTTTTTGCCATCAACTGAGCATTGTGAGGCGACACAATGCGTACGTCTTGTCTCGCCTTCTACGAGCCTGTTCAAAGTATCCTGAACAAGAGCGAAGCAAAGCGAAAACGGCGGAGGAAACGGCATTTACAAGTGATAAGCGAGCATTCCGAATGCCGTGCTCACCGTGTCACATCTCGCGAAGCGCAGTAGATTATGAACAGCTTATGAGAAGCTGCTGACGCAAAAACAGCCGGCCCATCCAGGGCCGGCTGTCTTCGTTTGCGTCTGGAGGATTACAGCGCCAACTTGGCGATGGCGTCCTTTGCCGCGTGAATGGCGGTGGCGCGCTTGTCTTCGCCCATGTTCACCGCTTCTGCGCGGACAAAGGCCACGTCGTTCACGCCCAGGAAGCCCATCACCGTCTTCAGGTAGTCTTCCTGGAAATCCATCAGTTGACCTTGCTCGGTGCTGTAAACGCCGCCGCGCGAGGACACCACGATCACCTTCTTGCCGCCGGCTAGGCCCACCGGGCCGTTTTCGGTGTATTTGAAAGTGCGGCCGGAGGCGGCCACGCGGTCCACCCAGGCTTTCAGCTGCGACGGAATAGAAAAGTTGTACATCGGCGCGCCGATCACCACCACATCCGCGGCCAGGAATTCTTCGATCAGCTCATTGCTCAGCGCGGCCTCACTGCGCTGAGTGGCGGTCCAATCCGCCTCGGCGGTGAAGTTGGCGCCGATGATTTCGCCGGACAGATGGGCGATGGGCTGGCTGGCCAGATCGCGGTAGGAGGTTTCCACATTGGCGTGACGCTGGCGCAGGGTGTCGGCGACAACGGCGGTCAGTTGGCGGGAAACCGAGTTGGCGGCGAGGATGCTGGAGTCGAGATGCAACAGTTTCATGGTCGGGTCCTTCGTGTCTTGGTAGAGAAAGTGATTGCATGATAGTTTTCCGCACCAATCCGCACTAGACTGCAAAAACCGGAAACATTGTTCCATCAGCGAGACAATCATGCAGGACCTGAACGATCTGCTCTACTTCGCCAAAGTGGTTGAGCACGGCGGCTTCATGGCTGCCGGCCGCGTACTGGGCATCCCCAAGTCCCGGCTTTCCCGTCGCGTGGCGGAACTGGAACAGCGGCTGGGAGTGCGGCTGCTGCAAAGGACCACCCGCCGCCTGTCCTTGACCGAAATCGGCCAACAGTACTACCAACACTGTCAGGCGATGCTGGAAGAAGCCGAGGCCGCGGACGAGGCCATCGCCCGCAGCAGCGCCGAGCCGCGGGGCCTGATCAAGGTCAGTTGCCCGGAGTTGCTGTCCAAGACCCTGCTGGCCCCGGCGCTGCCGCGCTTCATGGCTCGCCACCCGCTGCTGCGAGTGCAGCTGGATTCCAGCAACCGGCGCGTGGACCTGATAGAAGAAGGCGTGGACGTCGCCATCCGCGTGCGCAACGTGATAGAAGACAGCGCCAACCTGGTGGTGCGCCGGCTGGCCACCGCCCTGACCTCCCTGGTGGCCAGCCCGGCCTTGCTGGCCGAGCGCCCCGCCCCCAGACATCCGGCCGACATGGCCGGCTGGCCGGCGCTCACCATGAGCCGCCCCGACGGCCGCGGCCAATGGGCCTTGCTGGACCAGGCCGGCCACGCCTACACCGTACAAATAGACAGCCCAAGGCTGATGACCGACGACCTGATCGTCCTGCGCGACGCCGCCATCGCCGGCCTGGGCGTGGCCGCGCTGCCGGAGCTGGTCTGCCACGAGGCGCTGCAGGCCGGTCAACTAGTGCGGCTACTGCCGGACTACGACATCCCCTGGGGTATTCTGCACGCCGCCTTCCCCACCCGACGCGGCCTGCTGCCGGCGGTGCGCGCCTTCATCGATTTCCTCGCCACCGAACTGATTCCGCCGGACCACCCGGTTTATCAGCTGGCGCCTTAAGCCTGCTCAAAGTCTCGCGAGCTAATGAGCATTCCGAAGTTGCACTCACCGAGCCACGTTTCACGACACGCATTTACGATCACGCGAGCAAGGGTGAGACAAGGCGAAAACGAGCGAAAAAGCGGAATGTACACATGGTACATGAGCATTTTGAGCTTGTACTCACCGTGCAACGCTTCACGACGCGCAGCAGATCGTGAACAGGTTCTTAGAGCCGCTAACAAAACCTCGCAGAGAACCTGAGCCAAGGCGCGCCGACGCAGGCAGTACCAGTAGTACGGCAAGGAGGCGCAACGCAGGATCAGGGGTTTTTGTTAGCGGGTCTTAGCGCGCCTTGCCGGGCATGCTCTCCAGACACGCCAAGGCCCGTGCCGCCAGCGGGGTCAACCCGCTCGCCGCGCCGGCAGCGCGCCAATGCCCGAGCAAGCCTTCCCGCATGGCGGGCGTCCAGAAACGCTTCAGGTGCTGAGCAATCTCGAACGCTGCGTCGCCGCTCTGGGCATCCTCGAAAAAACGCGCAATCTCATTAAGCATCTTCACCAGCGGTTCCGGCCTCATCCCGCCTCGCTCCCCGCGCGCCGTCCGGCATCCAACAACCTTAGCTGCTCATCGCCAAAGCCCCGGAAATGGCGCTGCCAGTCCGATGGACTGGCAGTCTTACCCACTTCCACCGCAGTCACCTTGTACTCCGGGCAGTTGGTGGCCCAATCCGAATTGTCGGTGGTCACCACATTGGCGCCGGACTCCGGGTGGTGGAAGGTGGTGTACACCACGCCCGGCGCTACCCGCTCCGTCACCTTGGCGCGCAAGGCGGTGTCGCCGGCGCGGCTGCGCACCGCCACCCAGTCGCCGTCGACGATGCCGCGCGCTTCGGCGTCGGTCGGATGGATTTCCAGCCTGTCCTCGGCGTGCCAGACCCGATTCTCGGTGCGTCGCGTCTGCGCGCCCACGTTGTACTGGCTGAGAATACGTCCAGTGGTCAGCAGCAGCGGAAAGCGCTTTCCCGCCCGTTCCGAAGTGGCCACGTAACGAGTGACGACGAAGCGTCCCAAGCCGCGTGAGAAGGCATCGACATGCATCACCGGCGTGCCCTCGGGTGCCTCCTCGTTGCACGGCCATTGCAAGCCGCCCAGCCGGTCCAGCTTAGCGTAGCTGACCCCGGCGAAGCTGGGTGTCAGCCGCGCGATCTCATCCATGATCTCCGATGGATGACGGTAGGCCATCGGATAGCCCAAGGCGGCCGCCAACGCCGAGGTCACCTCCCAGTCCGCCATGCCGGCCAGCGGGCGCATCGCCCGACGCACCCGCGAGATGCGCCGCTCGGCATTGGTGAAGGTGCCGTCCTTTTCCAGGAAGGAACTGCCGGGCAGGAAAACGTGGGCGTATTTTGCGGTTTCGTTCAGGAACAGGTCCTGCACCACCACGCACTCCATCGCCAGCAGCGCGGCGGCCACATGCTGGGTATTGGGGTCGCTCTGCACGATGTCCTCGCCCTGGCAGTACAAGCCCTTGAAACCGCCGTCCAGCGCCGCATCCAGCATATTGGGAATCCGCAGCCCCGGCTCTGGCGACAAGACGACACCCCAGTCCGCCTCGAAGCTCGCACGCACCGCGTCGTCGGACACATGGCGGTAACCGGGAAGCTCGTGCGGAAAAGACCCCATGTCGCAGGCGCCCTGCACATTATTCTGACCGCGCAACGGGTTGACGCCGACGCCGACGCGGCCAAGATTGCCGGTGGCCATGGCCAGGTTGGCGATGGCCATCACCGCAGTGCTGCCCTGACTGTGTTCGGTAACGCCCAGGCCGTAGTAGATGGCGGCGTTGCCGCCGGTCGCGTACAACCGCGCCGCCTCGCGGATCAGATCCGCCGGCACGCCGCAGAGCTCGGCGACACGCTCCGGCGCGTTGTCCGGCTCGACGACAAAATCGCGCCAGCGTCGGAAAGCCTCGGCTTCGCAGCGTTGAGCGATGAAGTCCTGATCCAGCAGCCCCTCGCTCACCACCACGTGAGCCAGCGCGTTGAGCACGGCCACATTGCTGCCGGGCCGCAGCGCCAGGTGCAGCGCCGGCCCCGCGTGCGGCGTATCGGCCAGGTCGATGCGGCGCGGGTCGATGACGATCAGCCGCGCGCCCTCGCGCAGCCGCCGCCGCAGCAAGGAGCCGAAAACCGGATGAGCATCGCTGGGATTGGCGCCTATCACCAGAATCACGTCGGCGCTCAGCACCGAGTCGAAATCCTGAGTCCCGGCAGACTCGCCCAGCGTCTGCTTCAGACCGTAGCCGGTGGGCGAGTGGCAGACCCGAGCGCAAGTGTCGATATTGTTGTTGCCGAAGGCCGCGCGCACCAGCTTCTGCACCAGATAGGTTTCCTCATTGGTGCAGCGGCTGGAGCTGATGCCGCCGATGGCGTCTCGGCCGTAGCGCAATTGCAGGCGGCGGAACTCGTTGGCCACATGTCCCAGCGCTTGCTCCCAGCTCACCTCCCGCCAAGGTTCGTGGATGCCGGCGCGGAGCATAGGTTTGACGATGCGGTCCGGGTGGGTGGCGTAGCCCCAAGCAAAGCGGCCCTTGACGCAGGAATGGCCATGATTGGCGCGGCCGTCCCGGTCCGGCGTCATTCTCACCACCCGCTCGCCCTTGAGTTCGGCGCGGAAGCCGCAACCCACGCCGCAATAGGCGCAGGTGGTCGCCACGCTGCGCTCCGGCTGCCCCAGCTCCACCACGCTTTTCTCCACCAGCGTGGCGGTGGGGCAGGCTTGCACGCAAGCGCCGCAGGACACGCATTCCGAGCCGAGGAAGTCCTCGCCGCCTGCGGCGCGGACGCGGGAATCGAACCCCCGGCCGACGATGCTCAGCGCGAAAGTCCCCTGGGTTTCCTCGCAAGCGCGCACACAGCGGTTGCAGACGATGCACTTGGCCGGGTCGTAATCGAAATAAGGGTTGGACTCATCCTTGGCCTCAGCCAGATGATTAGCGCCGGTCAAGCCGTAACGCACCTCGCTCAGGCCCACCTGGCCGGCAACGGTCTGCAATTCGCAAGCACCGTTGGACGCGCAAGTCAGGCAATCCAGCGGGTGGTCGGACACATACAGTTCCATCACCCCGCGCCGCAGCCTGGCCAGCGTCTCGCTCTGCGTGCGCACCGCCATGCCTGCGCTCACCGGCGTGGTGCAGGCGGCCGGGTAGCCGCGATGCCCATCGATCTCCACCATGCACATACGACAGGAGCCAAACGGCTCCAGGCTGTCCGTGGCGCACAGCCGAGGCAGGCGCACGCCCTGCAGCGCGGCCGCGCGCAACACCGAGGTGCCGGCCGGCACGGTGATCTCGACGCCGTCTATGCTCAGACTCACCGGCGCACCGGTACGCATTGGCGTGCCCAGGTCCACCGTGGGGGCAAGCTTGGGGTCAAACTGGCAGCTCATGGCGCATCCTCCTCGACGATGGCCGGATCCAGGCCGAAATCCGCGGGGAAACCCCGCGCCGCGCTCAGTACCGGCGAGGGGGTCAAACCGCCCAGCGCGCACAGCGAACCGTGCCGCATGGTCTCGCACAAATCCCGTAGCAGAGTCCAATGCCGGCCCCGCTCCGTCGAGTCGCCGGCCGCCAGCAGCCGGTCTATCACCTCGACGCCGCGGGTGGAGCCGATGCGACAGGGCGTGCACTTGCCGCAGGATTCGGCGGCGCAGAACTGCATGGCGAAACGCGCCATGCGCGCCATATCGGTGCTGTCGTCGCACACCACCACCCCTCCGTGGCCCAACATGGCGCCGACGGCGGCAAAAGCTTCGTAGTCCAAGGCGGTATCGAACTGCTCGGGCGTCAGCCAGGCGCCCAGCGGCCCGCCCACTTGCGCCGCCTTCACCGGCCGGCCGCTCGCGCAGCCGCCGCCGTAGTCCTCGATCAGCTCGCGCAAGCTCAGGCCAAAAGCGCGCTCCACCAGGCCGCCGCGCCGCACATTGCCGGCTAGCTGAAACGCCATGGTGCCGCGCGATCGGCCAACCCCGAAATCCCGGTAATACGGCGCGCCGCGGGCCAGGATGGCGGGCACCGACGCCAGCGTCAGCACGTTGTGCACCAAGGTGGGACGCCCGAACAGGCCGCTGATCGCGGGCAACGGCGGCTTGGCCCTGACCTCGCCGCGTCGGCCCTCCAGCGATTCCAGCATGGACGTCTCCTCACCGCAGATATACGCGCCCGCGCCCAAACGGAGCTCCAGCTCCAGCTCGCGGCCGCTGCCCTGCAGATCTGGCCCCAGATAACCCCGCTGACGGGCAATCTCCAACGCCCGCCTCAGTGTCTCCGCCGCAGCGGCGTATTCCGAGCGGACATAGATATAGCCGCGATTCGCCCCCACCGCCAGCGCCGCGATGCTCATGCCCTCGATCAACAGGAAGGGGTCGCCCTCCATCAGCATGCGGTCGGCGAAGCTGCCGGAATCGCCCTCGTCAGCATTGCACACCACGTACTTGCAATCCGCGGCCGCCTCACGCACGGTGCGCCATTTGATACCGGCGGGAAAGGCCGCGCCGCCCCGGCCGCGCAGGCCGGACTCCAGCACACACTCCAGCGCGCCCTCCCCGCCCAGCTCCAGCGCATGGGCCAGGCCGCGATAGCCGCCGTGGGCCAGGTAATCGTCCAGCGACAGAGGGCGGGTCAGCCCCGCACGCGCAAACAACAGCCGCTGCTGGCCGGCAAGATAGGGCAGCCGCTCCAGCAGGCCCAATGCCAGCGGATGCTTGCCGTCCGCAGTCAACACGGCGTCGAGCACGCTGTCCGCCTGCTCCGCCGGCAATGGTCCAAAACCAGAGCGGCCTTGCGGCGTATCCATTTCCAACAAGGGCTCCAGCCAGTACAGCCCGCGCGAGCTATTGCGCCGGATCTCCACTTCCAGCCCGCGTCGCGCCGCCGCCGCGGCCAACGCCCGCGCGGTCTGGTCAGTACCCAGCGCCCGCGCAACGGAATCACAGGATAGATGGAAGGTCAGCATGCACCGCCCTCCTCCAAACAGCCGGCCAGCAAGACATCCAGCGCGGCGGCGTCGACGCGCGCGTGCAATTCGCCATCCAGCAGCAGGGCCGGCGCGCAGGCGCAGGCGCCCAGACAGTACACCGGCCGCAGCTCCAGGCCGCCGTCGGCGCTGCGGCCCGCGTCGTCCAGGCCGGTGCGGGCGCGCAGCCTTTGCGCCAGCGCCTCCGACCCCATGCTCTGACAGGCTTCCGCTCGGCATAGCCGCAGTTGGTGGCGCGCCGGCGGCTCGCTGCGGAAATCGTGGTAGAAGCTGAGCACACCACGCACCTCCGCCTGGCTCAGGCGAAAAGCGCGGGCGATGGCCGGTGTCGCGGCATCCGGCACATAGCCCAGTTCACCCTGCAAGGCGTGCAGCAAGGGCAGCAAACCGCCCGGCTGCGTTTGGTGATCCGATACCAGCGCGGCGATGCGCGACTGTTGTTCCGCGGTCAAGGACATGGCAACTCCAAGCAAGTGCGAACGGGTCTTCTGCGTCGCTTATCTAATCTGCTCGGCCAAACGCAGCAGCCAAGCTGAATTATAGGTTTGCCGCGTATCTGGGCCGGCCTCGTCCCATACTTTGAGGCTGTAAAGCTTTTGTCGACTGGCCCAGCTCAACTCGGACACTCGCCTACCGGAGCGTGTGTTCCGGAGCTGGAAGCGGCCCGGATGGCCCCGCACTGTCGCGTTCATTTCTTCCTGCAGCACCAACACGCCGCCGCGGTCGGCGACAAAGGCCCATTCGCTCAACACCAGCAATACGCCGTCGGGCCGGGTGAACACCCAGTCGAAGCTGCTCCATGGCCCGCTCCGACCCGGCCCCTGCGGGATGATGCCTTCGAGACGATAAGCGCTCAGCTCGCTGGCGCTGATATCGCTGAGCCTGGATTTAGCCTGCGCCCGAACCGCCTCGGGACTCAAGAGGCCGCTCCGGTAGATGTCGGCGTCCAGCACGGCTTCGTCGGCAGGCGGAGAGGCCCCGCTCGTCAACGACGTTTCGGGCAGCCCGGGGCCCAGGCTGGCTCCAGGCGCCACAATGCGCTGCCCGGGCGCAATGCCGCCGGGCAGCGGGCTGGTCGCGGACAGATCCCAGGCCTGCGCGTCCAGGGCCAGGCCGCCCATCCCCAGCCAACAAAGCAGCCTAACGCAACTGCCCATGCGGATCGATGACGAATTTCTTCGGCGCGCCGCCATCGAATTCGGCATAGCCCCTGGGCGCGTTGTCCAGACTGATGATCTCCACCCCCACCACTTCGGCGATATTGATGCGCTCCCACAAAATCGCCTGCATCAGCGCGCGGTTGTACTTCATCACCGGGGTCTGTCCCGTGAAGAAGCTGTGCGACTTGGCCCAGCCCAGGCCAAAGCGCACCGACAAGCTGCCCTGCCTGGCCGCCTCGTCCACGGCGCCGGGGTCGTCGGTCACGTAGAGCCCGGGAATGCCGATGCGACCGGCCTCGCGCGTCACCTCCATCAAGGCGTTGAGCACGGTGGCCGGGGCCTCCTGGCGCGAACCGGCGTGGCCGTGCCCGCGCGCCTCGAAACCGACGGCGTCGATCGCGCAATCCACTTCCGGCACACCCAGGATGACGGCGATCTGCTCGCCCAACGTCGCATCCTGCGATAGATCCGCGGTTTCAAAGCCGACGGCGCGGGCATGGGCCAGCCGCGCCGGATTGACGTCGCCGACGATGACCACCGCCGCGCCCAGCAGGCGCGCGGAAGCCGCCGCCGCCAAGCCCACCGGGCCAGCTCCGGCCACGTAGACCGTGCTGCCCGGCCCCACGCCGGCCGATACCGCGCCGTGATAGCCGGTGGGCAGAATGTCGGACAGGCAGGTCAGGTCGCGGATCTTGGCCAGCGCCTGGTCCCGGTCCGGAAATTTCAGCAGGTTGAAGTCGGCGTAAGGCACCATCACGTATTCGGCCTGGCCGCCCACCCAGCCGCCCATGTCGACGTAGCCGTAAGCGCCGCCGGCCCGCGCCGGGTTCACCGACAGGCACACGCCGGTATGCTGCTCCTTGCAGCAGCGGCAGCGTCCGCAAGCCACGTTGAACGGTACCGACACGAGATCGCCGATGCGCAGCGTTTCCACATCGCCGCCCGTCTCTATCACCTCGCCGGTGATTTCATGTCCCAGCACCAAACCGGCAGACGCCGTGGTGCGGCCGCGCACCATATGCTGGTCCGAACCGCATATATTGGTGCTCAGCACCTTGAGAATGACGCCATGGCCGAGCTTGCGCCCGGCCGGGGACGCCAGTTCCGGAAAAGGTATGGACTTCACTTCCACCTGTCCCGGCGCCAGGTACACCACTCCGCGATTGCCTGTCATCATCGTCTCCTCGCAGCCACGCCGGCGGGTTATCCGGCGGTATCTGCTCCCGATGCTAGGAAAGAAAGCGGCGCCGGCCTTGAGTCAAAGCGACCCCTTTGCGATCAAACGCGCCATATCGGCTCAGAACCTGTTCAAAGCCGGTTGCGCTTCATCGATATGGCGTTGAGAACGGCTTCGGTTTTGCTCATTTGCCACTTCTAATCCCCGCTTCCTCAGCCATTCTCGCCTTGTCTCGCTCTTGCTCAAAACTCTGAACAGACTGTCAGCGCCCCAGCGCCTGGCCTACGACAGGCAGCCCCGGCCGGCCGTCGAAGGTATTCACCCCTGCCAGCCAGCTCGTGAGCACGGCCGGGTTCTTTTTCAAATATTCCCGCGCCGCGGTCTCCGGCCTGACCTTGTTCATGATCGGCCCCATCACCTGGTTTTCCATATCGGTACTGAAGCGCAGATTGCGCAACAAGCGGCCGACATTGGCGCAACGCGCCTCGTAATCAGGCGGCAAGGCGGTGAAGACCTTGGCCGCGCCGAAATTGGGACCAAACACCGCGTCGCCGCCGGACAAATAGCGCAGCTTGTGCTGGACGTTCATCGGGTGCGGCTCCCAGGCCAGGAACACCATCCATTTCTTCCGCCGCTCCGCGCGTTCCAGTTCGGCCAGCATGCCGGCCTCGCTGGATTCCACCAGCTTGAAGCCGCCCAACCCGTACTGTTGCTTGCGGATCATGCCGTCGATCAGGCGGTTGCCGTCGTTGCCGGCTTCGATGCCGTAGATCTTGCCGTCCAGTTGCGCCTTGAAACGGGCGATGTCCTTGAAATCGCGCAAGCCGGCGGCGGCCACGTAGTCCGGCACCGCCAGCGTATATTTAGCGCCGCTCAGATTGGGCTCGGCCAGCACTTTGATCTGGCCCGCTTTCAGATAGGGCTCGATCAGCGGCGTCATCGACGGGCTCCAATACCCCAGGAACACGTCGATCTGCCGGGTCTTGAGCCCGGAGAAGGCGATGGGCACCGAGGCCATGGTCACGCTGGTGCGGTAGCCCAAAGCCTCCAATACCACGCTGGCCATGCCGGTGGTGGCCGCGATGTCCGTCCAGCCCACATCGGCGAAGCGCACATTGCGGCAAGCGGCAGGCTCCAGAGCCGCCGCGCTGCCCGCGACGGCCAGCAGCAGCGCCGCAGACATTGCTTTGAATCGATTCATCCCTTCCTCCCGGGCAGCGATGATGGCGAGAGTCCGCCCGGCGGCCGCTGCCGCGCCGCCAACAGGTTCACTAATCCCGTTCAAAGTCTCGCAAGCCGGAGCAAGACCGGGCCTTGCGGCCGAAGAAGCAGACTGCTCATGTTGTGCCCGAATAGTCTGAAGCAGCACCCGCCGTACCACGTCTCACGCAGTGCCGCAGACCTTGAGATTTTCAGGCGATGGCCCCTGCCGCCACCAGGTATTGCTGCCGCTCGCGGCTGGGCGGATAGCCGAACAGCCCGCGGTAGGACTTGGAAAAATGAGAGGAAGACAGGAAGCCGCAAGCCACGGTGACTTCCATCACGGTCATATTGGTTTGCAACAGCAGCTCTCGCGCCCGCCGCAGGCGGAGGTCCAGATAATATTGCGCCGGCGTGGTGCTCAGATAACGCTTGAACAGCCGCTCTAGATGGCGCAGCGACACGCCCAGCTCCGCCGCCAGATGTTCCAGAGAGCGGGGGTTCTCGATATTGCTCTCCATTGACAAGGCGGCGTCCAACAAGGCCTCGTGTCCGGTACCGATGCGTGCCAGCAACGGGATGTGCTGGCGGTCGCCATCGTCGCGCAGCCGGTCCACGATGAATTGCACCGAGACGTCGGCCGCCAGACTCTTGCCGCCCTTGTGGCGAATCAGATGACACATGAAGTCCAGCGGCGCGGTGCCGCCGCTACAGGTGAAGCGGTCCCGGTCCAGCACAAACAGGTCCGAGGTGAATTGGGTGCGAGGGAATTCCTCACTAATGGACAGCAGGTTTTCCCAATGGATGGCACAGCGGTAGCCGTTCAACACCCCGGCCCGGGCCAGCGCGAAGGTGCCGGTGCAGATCGATCCCAGCGGCACGCCCTGGGCCGCGAAACGACGGATCAGCGCCTGCACCTTGTCGGTGGCCGCTTCGCGCACCTGACAGCCGCCACAAACGATCAGCATATCGTACTGCTGCGGATGGCCCGGCGCGGAGATCGGCGACAGACTCAGGCCGTTGCTGGCGCTGACCGGCTCGCCGTCCGCGGACAGCAAGCTCCAGCGATACAGCTTCTTGCGCGACAGGTAATTGGCCATGCGCAGCGGCTCCACCGCGTTGGAGAACGCGATCATTGAGAACTGATCCAGCAGCAAAAAGGCGATATGCGACAACGAGGCGATCTGTTGCGGTCCCATCACGACCTCCAGTGTGTGCGTTGCGAGGATTGTTGTTCTGCTCCAAAACGGTTCGCAGCCGGCCTTGAAAATCGCCGCGCATGCGTGTGTGCTTGTTTGTCCGTTGTTTCCGCCCTGCCCGCTCCCAGAACCTGTTCAAAGTCTCGCGAGCAAGAGCGAGATCGTGAACCGGCTCTCAGCCGTCGGCCGCTGCGCCCGCTTCCGGCGCGCGGCCGAAACTTTCTGTGATCCGGTCCAGGATGATGGCCAGCAGCACCACCGCCAGCCCGCTCTCGAAACCGAGGCCGACGTCCAGCCTCTGGATGCTTGCCAGGACATCGTTGCCCAGGCCGCCGGCCCCCACCATGGAGGCGATAATCACCATGGACAGCGCCATCATGATGGTCTGATTGACCCCGGCCATGATGGACGGCAGCGCGATGGGCAACTGGACCTTGAACAGCAATTGCCACGAGGTGCAGCCAAAGGCGTTGCCAGCCTCCACCTGCTCCCGATTCACCTGGCGGATGCCCAGGTTGGTCAAGCGCACCGCCGGCGGCACCGCGAACACCACGGTGGCCAGGATGCCCGGCACCCGCCCCAGTCCGAAGAACATTGCCGCGGGAATCAGATAAACGAAAGCCGGCATGGTCTGCATGAAGTCCAGCGCCGGCCGTACCAGGGCGTTGGCCAGCCGCCAGCGGGCGCAGCAGATGCCCAGCGGCACGCCCAACATTAGGCTGACGCAGGTGGCGGACAGGGTCAGCGCCAGCGTGGCGACGGTCTGGCTCCAGAAGCCGGTGGCCCAGATCAGGCCCAGCGCCGCGCAGACGAAGACGGCAAACTTCCAGCCCAGACGCCACAGGCCGATGCCAGCGAATAAGCCGGCTAGCGCCCATGGCGGCACGCCCTGCAATAACGCTTCCACCAGGGTAGCGAACCAGTCGATGCCGCCGCCGACGGCGTCGAAGGCGCCGGCATTGTTTTCCAACAGAAAATGGATGATCTGATTGACCCAGCTGCCTATCGGCAGCGGAGCCTGGGGGCTGGTGTCGGACATGCGGCGTGTTCCTCGTCTCGCCGGGCGCGCCAGGGACGACGAGAGCCACGCCCCCGCGCCGGCGACGCCCGTTGGGGGTTCAGTGGTGGGAGGCCGCGCTTGGGCGGTGCTGGGACAACTTGCTGAGCACGCTGCTGGTGGTGATTACGCCCAGGCAGCGGCCGTCGCCGTCCCGCACCTGCAGCGGTTCGGCCTGTGCTTGAAGCCGCAACAGCACATCGGACAGGCTACAGGACGGCTCCACATGCGATGCGGCAGCCAGGCGCGGCGGCGGCGCGGCTTCTATCAGGTCCTTGGCCTGCAGATAGCGCGAGGTGTCCACGCTTTTGAAGAAGTTGCGCACATAGTCGTCGGCCGGACATTCGATGATTTCGCGCGGGCTGCCCACCTGCACCAGCCGCCCGCCCTCCATGATGGCGATACGGCTACCGATACGCAGCGCCTCTTCCAGATCATGGGAGACGAAGACGATGGTGCGGCGCTGCTCGCGCTGCAATTGCAGCAGCAAGTCCTGCAACTCCGCGCGCTTGAGCGGGTCCAGCGCTGAAAAGGCCTCGTCCATCAGGATCAGCGAGGGATTGACCGCCAGCGCGCGCACCAGGCCCACCCGCTGCTGCATGCCGCCGGAGAGTTGATGCGGATACTTGCTGGCGAAGTCGGCCAGCCCCACTTGCTCCAGCACTTCCCGCGCCCGCGCCTCGCGGGCCTTGCGCCCGAGACCGGCCACTTCCAGGCCAAAGGCGGCGTTGTCCAGCACCGTGCGGTGCGGCATCAGCGCAAAGCTCTGGAACACCATGCTCATGTCGCGGCGGCGCAAGGCCACCAATTGCTTGGGCGACAGCCGGGTCAGGTCCTGACCGTCCAGCAGGATCTGGCCGGCGCTCGGCTCCAGCAAGCGGTTGATCAGGCGAATCAGCGTGGATTTTCCGGAGCCGGACAAGCCCATCAGCACGAAGATTTCACCTGCGCGCACCGAGAACGATACGTCGTTAACGCCCACCACCGCCCCGGTGCGCCGAAACACTTCGTCCTTGTTCTCGCCGGCCCGCAGCAAGGACATCACTTCCGCCGGCTTGCCGCCGAACACCTTGTAGAGGTGGCTGACCTCGACCTTGATCGTTTGCATCCCCGCTCCCTTCGGCGCGACCGCCGACAATTCGAACAATGTTTAACGCAAATCAAGGTTCAAGATAGAAAGGAAGGGCCTCGCCAAGTAACGGTATTCCGACATCAAGCCGCTCAAATCCGACATCCGCGCGCAAAACCGGCTGGCATAGGCCTGGCCGCCGGCTCCAGTGCCGGCTTTCGTCTCCAGCCCGGCTGGCCGGTGTCGTAAAAAAACCGCAACCCACCGTTAGAACCTGCTCAAAGCTTGCCGCGCTTCGGCGATACGGCGTTGAAAACAAAAACGCCCGCCGCGGCCGGGCAGGCGTGGAGGACAGGGAGGCGACGGACGCGCGCTCAGACCTGTCAAAGGCTGCCGCGCTTCAATGGCGCCTTGTTGAAAACACACTCAAAACGCGCAATATCGCTTGTGCACCCCGCTTTTTAGCTTGCTCTCGCCTTGTTTCGCCGCGGCTCGCGAGACTTTGGGCAGACGCTCAGCGATCCACCACCAGATCGGTCAGCGGCAAGCTGCAGCAAGGCAGGAAATAACCCTGCTCCACTTCGCGCGGCCGGATGCCTCCCTGATGCCTCATGTCCACCCGGCCTTCCAGCAGGCGGCTCTTGCAACTGCCGCACACGCCGCGGGTGCAGGACGCAGGCAGACGCATGCCCTTGGCCAACGCGGCCGCCAGCACGGTCTGTCCCGGCGCCACCGACAAATCGTCACCCGTTTTGGCGAAGCGCACATTGAAACCGCGGCTCTCGACGCTGGGCTGCGGCGTCCACCCTCCTTCGTCCGGCGGCGCGGCGCTCAGCTCGGCGAAGTTGAAGCTTTCCTCGTGATAACGGCTCATGTCGAAACCGCACAGTTTCAGCAGCTCCCGCACCCCGGCCATATAGGGCGCGGGACCGCAGCAGAACACCTGGCGCGCGAGCAAGTCCGGCGCCATGCGCTCAATCAGCGTCCGATCCAACCGGCCAATCAGGCCGGCCCAATCCGGTTCGCCCGCCCGGTGTTCGCAAATCACCGCCTGGCTGAAGGTGGGATGGATGCTGGCCAGCAGGCTCAGTTCCTTGCGAAACACGATGTCGCGCGGAGAGCGCGCGCTGTGTACAAACAGGATGTCGGCGCCGGAGGCCAGGTCGGTCAACGCCCGGGTCATCGACATCAGCGGGGTGATGCCGCTGCCTGCGGACAGAAAGAGATAGGGCGAACCAGGGTGGCGCGCATAGCTGAACTCGCCGGCTGGCCCCAATACCCGTAGCGCCATTTCCGGCCGCAGATGCTCATGCAGCCAAGAGGAAGCGACGCCGCCGGGAATGCGTTTGACGGTGATGGACACCCGGTCCGGCCGGGTGGGCGTGGACGACAGCGTGTAACAGCGGTTGACCGCAACTCCGTTGATGTCCAGCTCCAGCGTGATGAACTGGCCAGGCAAGTAATGGAAACGGCGCGGCGGTTCGGCGCGGAACACGAAGGTTTTCACATCGTGAGTTTCCTCCCGCGCCTGAACGCAGACGAGCAGGCCATCCTCGCCGGCGCGCCACAACGGCAGGTCGGCGGTTTGCGGAAGGGTGTCCAATAGGCTGACCGGCGGCGCGCTATTCATGGTCCCGCCGTTCCCGCTCCAGGCCATCGCCCAGACGCTGCGTGTACCATTGAGTGAATTTCTCCACCAAGGACTCGGTATACGGCGAATAAGGACCGGGCCGATAGGCGGAGCCGTTGATGCCGCGCTGCGACTCCTCCACCAGCCGACGGTCCTGCTGATTGGTGGCCTTCCATACCCTGGTAAGGTTGTCCACTTCATAGTCCACGCCTTCCACCGCGTCCTTGTGCACCAGCCAGGTGGTACGCACCAGCGTGCTGTCCACCGACAGCGGCAAGGCGGTGAAGGTGACGATATGGTCGGCCATGAAATGGTGCCAGGAGTTGGGCTGGGTCCAGAACGACAGACCGCCGGACGCCGGATCGCTCAGATCGCCCAGCAGCTTGCGACAGGCCGCGCCGGTGTCCACGGTCTGAGACTGGCCCTTGCGGTCCAGCGGCATGCGCATCGCGCGGAAGCCGGACACCTCGGACAGGCGCTCGATCTCGACCGAGGGCAAGCCGCCGGCCTCCCAGCGCGCGTGGTGCTCGGCGACGACGCGCTGGTAGTCGGCCAACCCGGAGGCTTGCTCGGCCCGGGGCGCGAAGCCGTAGCTGTAGGCGTACAGCGAGACGGTCAGCTCCGGATGGTTGGCGGTGCAGTGATAGCACTCGCGGTTGTTCTCCATGGTCAGCTTCCAGTTGCCGGCCTCGACGATGTCCACCTGGGCCGCCACCTTGCACTCGTCGATGCGGTGCGGCGCGATATAGGGCGCCATCCGCTCCATCATCTCGTCGATATCCTCCGGCGGCTGCTCGGCAAGGCAAACGAACAGCAGCCCTTCCAGGTTTTTCAACGCCACCGGCTTGAGGCTGTGATGCGTCGGGTCGAAGCCGTCCTCCATATGGTCGGCGAAGATCAACCGGCCAGACAGATCGTAAGTCCATTGATGGTAGGGGCAGACCAGATTGCCCACCGAGCCCTGACGCTCGGCGCACAGCCGCGAGCCGCGGTGGCGGCAGACATTGTGAAAGGCGCGAATGGCCATATCGTCGTCGCGCAGGATCAGGATGGGGTCGCGCCCCAACTCCACGGTCAGGTAGTCGCCCGGCTCGGGTATTTCCGCGCTGACGCCGACATAGATCCAGTGACGGCGGAAAATGTATTCAAGATCGGCCTCGAACACCTGCGGCGAGCGATAGAACGGCGCCTCCAGACTGTAACCGGGACGGCGGCGGGCCAGCAGTTCGCGCAGCGGGGCCGTGGTCGCAGCCGGGAAGGGAATGACGCTATGGGACATGTCTCGCTCCTCTCAATGGCAGACGGCTCAGAAATCGACGAGCCGATGTTGGCGCAGGTAATCCAGCACCGCTTGCGCTTTCTCGACGGAATCCCCCTGTTTTACGACGCGCCCTCCAGCCGCCGCGTCGTCGCCGGCAATCGCCCCCATCAGGCGCTCCAGGCCGCTGCCGCGCTGCGCCGCCAGCGCCCGGGCGCGTCGCGCCGGCTCCAGCCTGGGCGCCGGCATGGCCCCCCCCTCCGCCGCGCGGCGCGTCACCACGCCGCGTTGCAAACCGGCCCAGGACCAGCGCGGCTCCGCGCCGTCCGGCTTGACGCTGGCCAGCAGCGGCGCCTGGGCCGCCAGCCGTCGCCTCCGCCCCCTGGTCAGGCCTTGCAGCGCCCGCCATTCTCCGCCCTCTTCCGTCAAGGACAGCACTCCGGGCAAAAGCGGGCGGTCCAGGCCTTCGGCCAATAGATACGGCAGCAACGCCGACGCCTCGCCGCCTCCCGAGCGTTCGCCACACAAAATCAGTTCGAAATCGCCCAGCGCGGCGATCAATGCCGGCGTCGGATCGCTGTCCGCCGGCAGCTGCAACACGGCGATGGCCTCCGCGCCCTGGGCCAGATAGTCGGCCAGCGCCGTCTTGTCCGCGTCGCCGGCGTGCAATACCACGAAGGCGCGGCCCAGACGGCGCGCCAGCGCCAGCGCTGCCAGATCGCCCGGGCCGGCGCAGGGCCGCCCGCTGACCGGGTGCGGCGCCGGAGCCACCAGCACCGCCGTTTTCGCCGCAGCGGCGGCGGAGAAAACCGTCTCGCTCATTTCCCCATCTCCTTTCCCTCAAGCTCCAGCAAGGCTTGCAAGGCGTGAATGAAGGACTGGCAGTCGTCGATCACGCTGAGGTCCGCCCGCTTGACCATGGGCGCGGCCGCGTCCAGATTGACTGCGATCACATGGCGGCAAGCCTTGATGCCTTGCAGGTGCTGCACCGCGCCGGAGATGCCCAGCGCCAGATAGGCGCTGGCCTGCACGCTGCGGCCGGTGGCGCCCACTTGCTGGTCGCGACGGAAGCGTCCGTCGTCCACGGCCACCCGCGAGGCGCCCACCGCCGCGCCCATGGACTCCGCCAGCCGCAGAAAGGCCGGCACGTCGCTGACCCCGTTGCCAGCGGCCAGGATCAGGTCCGCCTCTTCCAGCGCCAGTTGCGAGGCAGGGCTGGCGACGCAGCCCAGATCCCGCACCCGTTCCTCCGCCTCCTCCAACCGGCAAGCCAGCCTCGCCCCCAGCCCGACGAAGGGCAGACGGACATCGGCCACGCCGCGCGCGAGCAAGAGCGCCTGGGCTCGCGGATGCACGCTGAAGCCCGCGCCCGGCCGGCGACGGCGCACGCCGTCGGCGGCGATTTCCACAACGTCGGTCAACACCGACAGGCGCTCGCGGCAGGCGAAGCGCCGGCCCAGGTCGGCGTCCTCGCCGCGGTCGGCGAACAGGACATGACGCGGCTGCTCCCGCCGCCACAGCCGCTGCAACAAGGCCAGCTTGGCTTCCGGCGCAAAGCCCGGATCAGCCGGCGTCAAGACGCGATCCAAGGCCAGTTCCGCCAGTTCGGCGTCGGCGCACCCCTCCATGCCGAACAGCACCGCCAACACCTCCTCGCTCGGACCGGCCAGCAGCGCGGCGGCGGCGATGGCCTCGCGCGCCGCTTCATCCAACTGACCGCGCTCGGCGTGCGCCACCACCAACAACCGCCCATCGAACGGCCCGGCGCTACGCAGCGGCTTGAGCTTGACCGCGCTCGCCGGCGGCGCTTCGCGAAGGCCGCCGTCCTCGCCCAGCACAATGCGCTTGAGCCCGCCCGGCGAAAGTATCCAGGGCCGGCGCGGGTCCACTCGCGGGGCGGTTGGCTTCATCTTCATGCTTCCTCCTTCACGACCTGGCCTTGCGGCGCCGCGCCCCGCCCTTGCCCGGTTTCTGGGCCGGTATCCAGACGTTCCGCCACCAGTTCCGCCAATTCCACCACCTCCGCCCGCTCGCCGCTGACGCCCTCAAGCATCGCGGTGCAATTGGGGCAAGCCACCACGACACGGCCGGCGCCGGCGGCGCGGACGTCGTCCATGCGCATGTCCGGAATCCGGCGCGACCCCGGCACGTCGGTAAAGGCCGCCCCGCCGCCCCAGCCGCAGCAGCGGGCGTCGCGGCCGGAACGGCTCATCTCCACCACCTGGATGCCGATGCCCGCCAGCACGCGGCGCGGCGCGGCGTAGCCCTCGTTGTAGCGGCCGAGATAACAGGGGTCGTGATAGCTCAGCGGCTCCGTCGAGTCGCGAGAGCGCACGCGAAGCGCGCGCGTCTCCAGCAACTGGTCCAGCAGCCGGCTGTGATGCCAGACTTCGTAATGTCCGCCCAGCGCCGGGTACTCATTGGCCAGACAGTGAAAAACATGCGGGTCCGGCGTGACGATGCGGGCAAAACGATAGCGCCCCAGCGTGGCGATATTGGCCAGCGCCAGCCGCTGAAAGCCCGCCTCGTCGCCCAGCCGGCGCGCCAGATCGCCGCAATCGCGCTCGGCTTCGCCCAATGCCGCGACGCGCAGACCGGCGGCCTTGAGCACGGTCAGCAAGGCGCGCAAAGCGCGCTGGTAGCGCATGTCGAAAGCGCCCTCGCCCGCCAGCAGCAGCCAATCGACCGACTCCCCCTCGCGCAGCAGCGGCAGATTCAGGTCTGTCGCCCAGTGGTAGCGGGCGCGCAGCGGATGACCGCCGACGGTGTCGGTATGCCGCAGATTAGCCAGCGCCGCCGCACCCTTGCCCGGCAGCTCGCCCCGCGTCAGGGTCAGGTGTCGGCGCAGGTCGATCACCGCGTCGACATGTTCGATCAACATCGGGCAGTTTTCCACGCAAGCGCGACAAGTGGTACAGGACCATAAGGTATCCGCCTCCAACACGCCGCCGACGATCTCCCCATCCGCGCCCGCGGCCACGGTCGCCGGCCGGCCCGGATGCGGGCTGCCGGCGTAAGCCGGACCGCCGCCGCCCATAGCCGTCACCAGGTCCTGGATCAGGCGCTTGGGGTTGAGCGGCTGGCCGGCGGCAAAGGCCGGACAGGCGGCTTCGCATTTGCCGCATTGCACGCAAGCGTCGAAGGACAGCAGCCGGTTCCAGGCAAAATCGGCCGCCCGCGCCGCGCCCAGCTCGCCGGCGGCCAGGTTCAAGGGCTTCAGATCGGCGGACTTGCCGACGAAACGCTCGGCGCGCGGGTGGAAGGCCAGGTGCAGCAAACCGGCCACCGCGTGTTTCATCGGCCGGCCCAGGCCTATGCCCAGAGCCAGTTCCGCGCCGCCCAACGCCAGCAGTGACAAAGCGACGGCGGCCAGCCCTTGCCCTGCGGCGCTCAACCAGACGTCGCCGCCGGCCAAGACTGCGGCCAGCAGCGCGCCCAACGCGAAACAGGCCAGCCGGGCCGGCAACCGCTGCCATTCTCCCTGAGACAGCCGGGCCGGCGGCGCGCGGCGGCGCGCGCGCATCAAGGCCGCGCCGATCAACATCAGAACGGCCGCCGCCGCCAGCAGCAGGTCCAGCCAGCGCTGATGCAGCAGCAGGCCGTAATTGAGCGCGATCAGCAACAGCGCCGCCGTCCCGCCGCCAGCCGCCGCCACATGGGCCCGCGCAGCGGCCGGATCGCGGGCCACCACGCGGTGCAGGTCCATGAAGTAACGCTTGGGCGCGGCCAGCAGGCCGCGCCAGGATGCCGGAGCGGCACGCCCTCGCCGCCACAACCCCGCGCGCTGAAGCAGGCCAGCGCTCAGCAGCAGCGCGCCCAACCAGAACAGGCCGCTAAGGAGGTAGGGAAAACTCATGTCAGAAATCCTTGGCCAGCCGCAGAGCGTCGTAGAGCGCGCCGTGGATGTTGTGCATGGAGACGCAGTCGCCTACGCGGAACAGCAGGAATTCCCTGGCCGCGAGCGGCCAGTCCAGACAGGGCTGCGGCTCGGCGGCGAACAACGCCCGCACATCAGTCTGACCGCGGTTTCTCGACAAGGGCTTCAGTTGCCCGTACAGGGCGTCGTCCGGCAGAACGCCGTTGTCTATTACCACCTGGTCCACCGCCCGCTCTTCCAGCGCTTCGGTGTATTCGTTGCGCAGCACGGCGATTTTCTTGTCGCCTTCGGCGTACACCCCCTCCAGCCAGACATTGGGGGTGGGGATGATGCCTTGGGCGTACAGGCGGCGGTAGAAGATGGGAAAGGTGGTGCCGCCGGTGTCGTCGCCCACCTTCACGTCCGGCGTGGCGATTTCCACCGTGCTGCCGCGGCTGGCCAAATAATCGGCGACGCCGAAGCCGGCGTGGGTGCCCAGCGCGTCGTAAACCAGCACATTGCGAGCCGGCTCCACCTGGCCGGACAAGATATCCCAGCTGCCGACGGCCAGCCCCTCCGCCACGCCCCAGGCCGGCACCTGGCCGGTATGCGGCCGGCCGCCGGTGGCCAGTACCACGATATCCGGCCGTTCGTCCATGATCATGGAGCGGTCCGCTGTCGTGCTCAGCCGGCGGTCCACGCCCAGGCGCTGAGTTTCCATGTCCAGCCAGCGCACGATGCCGGCCATTTGTTCGCGCTGCGGCGCGCGCGCCGCCAGCAGGATCTGACCGCCCACCTGCGGCTGCCTCTCGAACAGCACCACCTCGTGCCCGCGCTCGCGCGCCACCCGCGCCGCCTCCAGCCCGGCCGGCCCCGCGCCCACCACCACTACCCGGCGCTGCCGCGCCGCCCGCGAGATAAGATGGGGCATGGTGGACTCGCGGCTGGTGGCGGCGTTCTGGATGCACAGCACATCCTGACCGTAGTACTGGCGGTCTATGCAGTAATTGGCGCCCACGCACTGGCGGATCTGGTCTTCCTTGCCGTCGCGGATCTTGATCACCAAATACGGGTCGGCCATGTGGGCGCGGGTCATGCCCACCATGTCCACCATGCCGGCGGCCAGGATGCGCTCCGCCTGCACTGGATCGCGTATGCTCTGCGCGTGCATCACCGGCACCTTGGACACCGATTTGATGCCGGCGGCCAGGTGCACGAAAGGCTCGGGCGGCAGCGCCATCGGCGGCATGCAGTTGGCCAGGCTGTTGTGGGTGTCCGCGCCGGAGCCTATCACCGACAGATAGTCGATCAGCCCGGTTTCGGACATGGCGGCGGCAATCTCCTTGAGCATGTCGTGACTAAGGCCGTCTTCGTGGAATTCATCGCCGCTCATGCGCAGACCGACGCAGAAGTCCGCGCCCACCTCGGCGCGCACCGCTTGCAGCACCTCCATGCCGAAGCGCAGCCGGTTTTCCAGGCTGCCGCCCCATTCGTCGTCGCGCTGATTGGTGCGCGGGCTCCAGAACTGGTCGATCAAGTGCTGGTGGGCGGCGGCGATCTCGATGCCGTCCAGGCCGGCGGCCTTGACCCGCCGCGCCGCCAGCGCGAAGTCCGCGATCACGCGACGAATGTCCTCCACCTCCATGATCTTGGCGTTGCCGCGGTGCACCGGCTCGCGCACGCCGGAGGGGCTGAGCAGATGCGGCCAGTGCTCGCCCTGAAAGCTGGAGCGCCGCCCCATGTGGGTAGCCTGGATCATGATCTTGGCGCCGTGGCGGTGCATGGCTTCCGCCAGCCGCGCCAGCGGTTCTATCACCGCATCGCTGGTCAGGTTCACCGATTTCCACCAGCCCTGCGGGCTGTCGATGGACACCGGACTCGAGCCGCCGCAAATCGCCAGCGCCAAACCGCCCTTGGCTTTTTCTTCGTAGTAGCGGATGTAGCGCTCGCCCGGCAGGCCGCCGGCTTCGGCGTAGACCTCGGCGTGGGCGGTGCTCACGATGCGGTTACGCAAGGTCAGCCGGTTCAGGGTGATGGGTTCGAACAAATGCGGGTAAGACATGGCCGGCTCCTGGTTACAAAGGGTGGACCGAAAACGCGCAATACGGCGCGCCCTGCCCAGCGCACTGGCTTTCGCGGCTGACGGTGCGGTAGTCGTGCCCCAGGCTTTCCCCCACCCAGTCCATCGCTCCGGCGAACCAGCCGGCGAAGAGATAGCAGGCCATATGCTCGCTTTGCGGCGCGCCGGCCTCGCCCTGGGCCAGCACGAAGCAGGAGTGGTCCAGCCGGATGTGGGCATTACCGCTGGCTACATCCGCCTCCAAAAAGCGGAAGCGGCCCCAGCCGCGCAAAGACAGCCGGCTCAGATAGTGCTCGAACACCGCCAGGCCGGTCAGGCCGTGGGTGGCCGCTTCGCTGGCGCACCAGTAGTGGGCGGAACGATGTCCGGCCTGGTAGAGCGCGTCCGCGTACGGGTAACGGCCCAGCGCGGCCTCCATGGCCAGGTGGTTGTTGATGAAGAAATGACGCGGCACGTACAACATGGGCAGGCCATTGGTGCGCCAGACGCCGCTGTCGGGGTCCACATCGATGGGAAGTTGCGGTTGCATGCCGTTCTCCTGGAAACCTGTTCAAAGCCTGCTACGGTTCGGCGATACGGCGTTGGAAACGACTTCGAAACGCCGATATACCAAACGCATATCTCGCTTTCTCAGTGGTTTGCGCCTTGTCTCGCTCTTGCCCGCGAGACTTTGAACAGGCTCCGAGCAAGCCGGGCACAGCCCGCCATTGCCGGCATGTTGCCGCAGGTCATCCCAAGCCAGCCCCCTCGGCGCGACCGGTTTTTGCCCATTGCCGACACCGCACGGCGCGGTCGCAAAAAAGGCGGACCGCGGTCCGCCAAGGCGAGGAAGAGTATTGAACACACGATGACTCAGGGCACCCACTCCGCCACCCGCTCCGGATGGGCCCTAATCCAGGATGCCGCCGCAGCGGCGGGCTTGGCACCGGTCTCCACCGCCAGCATCAGCGGGCCGATCTCCTCCGGCCGCCAGCGGAAGCGCTGCAGGAAGGCCAGCACCCGCGGCGCCTTGGCGCTCAGGCCGGGATGGGCCACATTGTTGACGTGTTCGGCCTCTCCAAACACTTTTTGCGGATCGTCGAGAAAGCGCAGCTTCCATTTGGCGAATATCCAGTGCGGTACCCAGCCGGTCACCACGATGGGCTTGCGGGCGCTGATGGCGCGCGCCAGCTCCGCCGTCATGCCCGGCCCGGAACTGGGCATCAGCGCAAAATTCAGCCGGTAGGCCTTGATCGCCGCCTCGGCCTTTTGCATGACTCCGGCGCCGGCGTCTATGCCGACGATGCGCCCCTGGTACGCCGCGCGGGCGGCGTTGAGATCGCCGATGGAGCGGGCGTCGACATAGTCCGGCACGACCAGGCCAATGCGCGCGTCAACGTAATTAGGCCCCAAGTCCAGTACCTTGTCCTTGAACTGCCGGTAATACGCGCCCTGCGTCACCGGCAACCAGGCCGACAACGTGGCGTCCAGATCTCCGCGCGCCACGCCCTGCCACATGATGCCGGCGGCTACCGGCATCAGTTCCACCGGGTGGCCCAGCCGACCGCGAATGATCTGGGCCGCCACTTGGGTGGTGACCACGCTGTCCGCCCAGCCTTCGACATAGCCGATCTTGATCGCTGGTTTGCCGGGCGTGGCCTCGATCGCCTGGGCCGGCGCACACAAGAGCAGCAGTAGGATGCAGCACCATTGCCTCAACATATTTGTTTCCTCCCTTAGAACCTGTTTACGATCTGCTGCGCGTTGTGGGGCCTTACACGGTGAGTACACCTTCGAAATGCTTATGTACCAGGTGTACATTCCGCTTTCTCAGCCGTTTTCGCCTTGTCTCGCCTTAGACCCGCTAACAAAACCCCTGATCCTGCGTTGCGCCTCCTTGCCGTACTACTTTGTACTGCCTGCGTCGGCGCGCCTTGGCTCAGGTGCGCTGCGCGGTTTTGTTAGCGGCTCTTGGCTCGCGATATCGTAAATACCCGGTCAAAAATCCGTTGCGCTTCGGCGATGCCGCCTGAAGCCGGCGTGAGAATGCCCATGCGCCCCATTCGGCGTCTTCAAGCGCTCATTGAATCTGCTCCGGCCTCACCACCAGCCAGTTGCGGTCCGCCGTTGCCGGCTGGCCCAACTTGCACTGCTGCTTGGCCGCTTCGCGGCTCCAGTTCCGGATCTGATCCCAATAACCCGCTTTGCGGTCAACCCAGAGCCGCAAGCCGCCCTTGGCCGTATCGGTGCTGTTCAGCAGCATGTAGCCATCGGACTGCGGCGTGTCGCCAGCCACCAGCACCGGCTTGCGCCATTGGTCTATCCAGCCCAGGATGGTCCCGGCCTTGCCCTCGTACCAGGTCATCGGGTTCATCAGATAAGGGGTCAGTTCCAGGTCCAAATTACGTTCCGGCTCATAGCCGCCGCGCTTGATCTGCAAACGCGAGGTGGTGAGCTCGCCGCTGCTTCGGTCCTTCAGCAACAGGTTGATCCCCAACACGTTCTGCGGCGGCGCCTGGTAGCCATAACGCGGGTCGCTGGCCACCATGCGCACCAGTTCTTCGCTGGCCGCGGTCATCACGTAGACCGCGATGCCGTTCTCCTGCAGCTTGGTGTAAAGCTCGACCATGCCGGTGAACACGCGTGGCGCCGGCACGCTGCCCTCCACCACCTTGCCCTGATGAAAATACCTGACGGGCACCGGGGAGCCGCTGGCCATCAGGGCGTCCACCTGCGTCTTGAGTTGGCGCAGCGTCAGCCCGGAAAACACTTGCGCGGCCCAGGGGTAGCAGATCAATTCGTCGATTTCGCACAGCCGCAAATAGTAGCTGTACAGGCTTTCCAGCCGGCCCGGCTCGTCACGGAAGGGGATCAGCTTCAACGACGGGTCCAGCCGCTCTCGGCTCAGCAAGCCCTTGGCCTCCATATAAGGCAGCAGCGCTTCTTCCAGATCGTAGCGGTAGCTGGTGTTGTCCATATCGAACACCGCGTATTCGCCCTTATGAGCATTGGCCTTGATCATGGAGTTCAGCCGCTCCGCGATTTTGGGCGGCCAATGCTTCAGCTCTGTCTCCGCCGCGGCCTGCCTGGCCCAAAACACGAGCGACAACAACAACGTCGCCAACACTTTAAGTTGCTTCATAAACCCTCCTGAATGCGCTTTAGAACCTGTTTACGATCTGTTTCGCTGCGGAGATAGGGCCTTGAAAACCCCTTCGAAAGGGTCATGCACCCTGAGTACACCCTTCCGCTTTCTCAGCCGTTTTCGCCTTGTCTCGCCCTTGCTCGCGAGAGCATAAACAGGTTCTAAGCCCCCCATACCTCGCCGAACACCCTCAACCAGTTCTCCCCCAGCACTTTGCGAATCTTGCTCTCAGACCAGCCGGCCCTCTGCATCGCCGCGGTCAGATTAGGCGTTTCACCTATGGTGCGAATGCCTTCCGGGTTGAGGATGGTGCCGAAATCGGTCAGTCGGCGATACCGGCCTTTGTCGTGGGTGATCCAGTCGAAGAAAGCCTGATCGTAGCCCTGGGTGAAGTCGGTGCCGTAACCGACGCAGTCTTCGCCCACCCGCGCGATCACGTAATCCATCGCTTCCACGTAGTCGTCCACGGTGGCGGCGATGCCGCGGCGCAGGAAGGGAGGAAACATGGTGACGCCGATGAAGCCGCCGTGATCGGCGATGAAGCGCAGTTCCTCGTCGCTCTTGTTGCGCGGATGCGGCTTGAGGCCGGAGGGCAGGCAATGGGAATAGCAGACCGGCTTTTTCGATTCCAGAATGGCCTCGCGCGAGGTGAGACCGCCCACGTGGGACAGGTCCACCATGATGCCGACGCGGTTCATTTCCGCAATGACTTCGCGGCCGAAGCCGGACAAGCCGCCATCGCGCTCGTAACAGCCGGTACCGATCAGGTTTTGCGTGTTGTAGCACAGTTGCACCACGCGCACGCCCATATCGGCGAAGGCTTCGATAGACTCCAGCCTGTCTTCGAAGGCATGGGCATTCTGAAAGCCCAGGATGACGCCGGTGCGCCCCTCCGCCTTGGCGCGACGGATATCCTCGACGCCGCGCACCAAGGTCAAGAGATCGCCGTGCTCACGGATCAACCCTTTCATTTCGGCGATATTGTTCACGGTGTCCTGAAAGCCCTCCCACACCGACACGGTGCAATTGGCGGCGCTCAAGCCGCCACGACGCATGTCCTCGAATACCGGCCGCCCCCATTTGGCGATGATCAGCCCGTCTATCACCAACGCATCTGTGTGCAAATCCATTGCAATCTCCTTCCAGCTTGTCCGCGCCTCTGTCCAACCATTCCGCTGCAGTGCAGCAGGCCGTAAACAGGTTTTTAAGAACTCTCGGTCAGGACAGCCGCCGGCGCTGGCCGCGCCAATCCCCCCCACAGCGGATGGCCGGCGTCGTCTTCCGGCAACTCGCATACCGCGAAGCCGTAAGGCCTGGACGCTCGCCGCAGCAGCAGCCAGACGTAGTCGGCAAAGCTGCGGCGGCACACCACGAACACTCCGTCACCGTCCAGGCGCAGCACCTGGACCGCCGCTTTGCCCAGCAGGGTGCAGACGCCCTGGCCGGGACGCAGCGCCTCGAAATCGTAGCCCCCCAGATGGCGCAACACGGCCAGATGCGGCTCACCGCACAGGTAAACGGCGGTGAAGCCACCGCTGACATCCAGCGCCTGGGCGAACAGGCGCTGCTCGGCGTAGCCCCGCTCCAGCGCAGGCAGCCAGGCGGCCAGCCGCTGGCGGCGGCTGATCAGCAGCCATTCGTCCGGCGACAGCCACAGCAGCGCGCCGCCCTCCCCCTGGCTCAAGGCCTTGGGCCTTCGCGGCGGCTCCAGCCCAGTGACACGCGCCGTCAGCTCGAAAAAACCGGTCTCGGCGCCGTCACCGCGCAGCACCGCATAGCCCAGATTAGGCGCTTCATTGCCCCAAACACGGCCGTCGGCGCGGCGCGGCTCGGCCGCTTCCTGCAAATCCAGATGCCGCAAGGGCGATTCCAGCACAGGCTTGAACGCGGATTCAGACATGCTGACGTTCTCCTTCCTTGTCGACGAAGACCGCGGACGCCACCCGCGCCGGCACGCTGCGGCCCCGCCACCAGACTTGCACGGTGTCGCCCTCGCGACGGCTGCCATCCTTCAACACAGCCATTGCGATGGAACGGCCCAGGCATTCGCTGTGGTAGCTGGAGGTGACATGGCCCTGCATCGCCGCCGGCACGGCGTCGTTGACATCGTTGAGAATTTGCGCGCCTTCCGGCAACACCAGCCGCGGATCCTCCGTCAGCAAGCCCACCAACTGCTTGCGGCCTGCGGCGGCGGTATCGGCGCGCAGCAAGGAGCGGCGGCCGAGGAAGCTGAACGGCTTTTTCATCCCCACCGCCCAGCCCATGGCCAGATCGTTGGGGCTCATCGAGCCGTCGCTGTCCTGACCGACGATGATGAAGCCCTTTTCCGCGCGCAAGACGTGCATGGCCTCGGTACCGTAGGGCGTGATGCCGAACTCGGCTCCAGCCCGCATCGCCTCCTCCCACAGATAACGGCCGTAGCCGGCGTCCACATTGATCTCGTAAGCCAGTTCGCCGGAGAAGCTGATGCGGAACACCCGAGCCGGCACGCCGGCCACCGTGCCGATGCGGCCCTCCATGAAAGGAAAAGCCTGCGCGGACAGATCTATGTCCGTACACAGCTTGCGCAACACCTCCCGGCTTTGCGGCCCCACCAGCGCCGTGGTGGCCCAATGATCGGTGATGGAACTGAACCTCACCTTGAGCTCTGGCCATTCGGTCTGGTGCCAGCGCTCCAGCCAGCTGTACACCCGAGCCGCGCCCCCGGTAGTGGTGGTCATGTGGAAATGGTCGTCCGCCAGGCAGGCGGTGACGCCGTCGTCCATCACCATGCCGTTTTCGTCCAGCATCAGGCCGTAGCGGCATTTGCCCGGCTCCAGCTTGCTCCAGGCGTTGCTGTAGACGCGGCCCAGAAACTCCCGCGCGTCCGGGCCGCGCACATCAATCTTGCCCAGGGTGGAAGCGTCCATCACCGCCACCCCCTGGCGAGCGGCACGGCATTCGCGGCGCACCGCCGCGTGCAGGTCCTCGCCCGGCCGCGGAAAATACCAGGGCCGCAGCCACTGCCCCACCAGCTCGTACTCGGCGCCGCGCGCCGTATGGCTGTCGTGCATGGCGGTGTAGCGACGCGGGTCAAAGGTCTCTCCGGCATTGGCTCCCGCCAGCGCGCCGAAGCTGACCGGGGTGTAGGCTGGCCGATACGTGGTGGTGCCCACCTCGGCGATAGGCTTGCCCAGCGCCTCGGCGGCGATGGCGAAGCCGTTGACGTTGGACAACTTGCCTTGATCGGTGCCGAAGCCCAGCGCGGTGTAGCGCTTGACATGCTCGATGGAGCGGTAGTTTTCGCGCACCGCCAGATGGATGTCGGCGGCGGCCACGTCGTTCTGAAAGTCGACGAAAGCCTTGGCGCCGACGCCTTCGTGCCGTCCGTCTGGCAGACGGAAGATTTCGCGCGGCGCGGCCACGTCCTCCGGCTCTACTCGCGGCGCGGCACCCAGGCCGACCGGGCTTCCCGAGCCAAGCAGCCCCAACATGGCGGCATGGCACTGGGCCAGAGCTTCGTCCAACTCCCAGCGCCCGGTGACCGCGCCCACGCAGACGACGCCGGGCCGGCCCTCGTCCGGGCAGACGAAGGACAAACGGTCCGGACGCCACAGCGGACGGCCGCCGTTGTGGCAGAACAGATGCACGCTGGCGCTGAGGCCGCCGGAAGAAAGCACGCCGTCCGCCTCCAGCCGCGGCCCCTTGCCGGCCACGCTCCGGCCATCCGCGCCCAGCTTCACCAGTTCCACGCCGCTGACGCCGGCGCCGCCGTTCACCCTGGCGATACCGTAGCCGGCCAGCAGTTCCACGCCGGCATTCTGCGCGGCGCGGCTGCGCCATGCCACCGCGCCGCCTGGACGGGCGTCGGCCAGCGTCACCGCCACGCCGGACAAGGCCAGCTCCAACGCCGCGTCGTAGGCTGCGTCGTTCTGGGTCTGCAACAGCAGCCGACGCCCCACCGCCACGCCGTAACGGTTCAAATAAGTATGGCCGGCGGCGGCGGTCATCACTCCAGGCAGATCGTTGTTGCCGAACACCAGCGGCCGTTCGATGGCGCCGCTGGCCAAGACCAGTTGGCCCGCGCGTATCTTGTGCAGACGCTGGCGCGGCTGGGCCGGATTGCGCTCGGATGGCGACAGGTGGTCCTGCAACAGCTCCACCGCCAAGGCCAGATTGCCCTCATGCAACGCGAACACGGTGGCGCGCGGCAAGAGCTGGACATTGGGCAGCGCAGCCAGCTCCTGCAAGCGCTGGCGCGTCCAATCCATCGTTTCCAGACCATCAATGCGCAGCCGGCGCTCGCTCAGCAGCCAGCCGCCCATTTCCGTCTGTTCGTCCAACAGCAGCGTTTTCAGGCCGGCGCGCCCCGCCAGCGTGGCCGCCCACAAGCCAGCCGCGCCGCCGCCCACCACCAGCAAGTCCACATGGTGATGCAGATGATCGTAATGCTCCGGGTCCGGCAGCCGCGGCGCTTCGCCGTAACCGGCGGCTTCGCGGATGCGCCGCTCGTAAAACGGCCAGGCCCGCGCCGGCTGCATGAAGGTCTTGTAATAAAAGCCCGCCGGCATGAAACGCTCCAAGCGGCCCAGCGCGCCCTTGAGCCTCATGCCCCAAGACCCGTCCCCCAAGCCGCTAAAGGCCTGCAAGCCTTGGTACAGCTCCACCTGAGTGGCTTTGAGATCCGGTGTGGTCAAAGCGCCGGTTTCCAGCTGGATCAAAGCGTTGGGCTCTTCCGCGCCGAAGCCTACGATGCCGCGCGGCCGGCCGTACTTGAAGCTGCGGCCTAGAAGGCGTAGGCCGTTGGCCAGCAGCGCCGAGGCCAAGGTGTCGCCGGCGAAGCCGTGATAGGCCGCGCGGTCGAAGGAGAAAGCCAGCGGCCGATTGCGATCGATGCGCTCGCCGGGGCGGTGGATGCGATAGCCGCTCACGCCTGATCCTCCTGCAAATAGCGGGCCTTGCCCTCGGCCAGCGTCCAGCTGCCTGCGATCTCGTAGCTGACGGTGTGACGCCGGACGGCGAACACCTTGCGGCAGCCGGCGGCGTGCTGCCATTGTTCCCAATGCCAGCCGCGCGGGTTCTTGCGGCCAAATAGATAATCGCCCCAGGCTTCGTCGTCCACCTGCTCCGGCGCCGCCGGACGGACGATGAAGGCTTCCCCGGCGTAGGCGAACTCCTCCTCCTCCCGCGCCTCCCCGCAATGCGGGCAATGAATCAACAGCATCGGCGTCTCCCTCAATGCGCCACGGCGGCGGCGCCGTGTTCGTCTATCAAGCGGCCGGAAGCGAAGCGCTCCAGCGAAAAAGCCGCGTTCAGCGGATGCGGCTGGTCATGAGCGATGGTGTGGGCGAACACATGGCCGGAACCCGGCGTGGCCTTGAAGCCGCCGGTGCCCCAGCCGCAGTTGAAATACAAGCCCTGGATCCGGGTCTTGCCGATGATGGGACAGGCGTCCGGCGACACGTCGACGATGCCGCCCCACTGACGGTTCATCCGCAGCCGCGAGAAGGATGGAAACAACTCGACGATGGCCGCCGCCGTGTGCTCGATCACATGCGGGCTGCCGCGCTGGCCGTAACCCAGATAGCTGTCGATGCCGGCGCCGATCACCAGTTCGCCCTTGTCCGACTGGCTGATGTAGCCATGCACCGCGCCGGACATCACCACCGTGTCCAGACAGGGTTTCAGCGATTCGGACACAAAAGCCTGCAAGGGGTGGCTTTCCAGCGGCAGGCGCAAACCGGCCATCCGCGCCAGCACGGCGCTGTTGCCGGCGGCCACGCAGCCCACCTTGTCGGCGCGGATCTCGCCGCGCCCGGTTTGGACCCCGCGCACCCGGCCGCCCTCGATCAACAAGCCGGTGACCTCGCACTCCTCGATGATGTCCACGCCCAACTCGCTGGCGGCGCGGGCGAAGCCCCAGGCCACCGCGTCGTGGCGCGCCACCCCGCCTCGCGGTTGGTAGCTGGCGCCCAGAATCGGATAGCGGACGTCGCCGCCGATGGCAATCAAGGGCACCCGCTCCTTGATCTCCCGCGGGGTCAGTACCTCGGCGTCCACGCCGTTGAGCAGATTGGCGTTGACCCGGCGCTCGATGTCGCGCATGTCCTGCAGGCTGTGGCCCAGGTTCATTACCCCGCGCTGGCTGAACATCACGTTGAAGTTCAGCTCCTGGGACAGGCCCTCCCACAGCTTGAGCGCGTGCTCGTACAGCCGCGAAGATTCGTCCCACAGATAGTTGGAGCGGATGATGGTGGTGTTGCGCGCAGTGTTGCCGCCGCCCAGATACCCTTTTTCCAACACCGCCACCTTGCGGACGCCATACATGCGGGCCAAGTAATAGGCGGTGGCCAGGCCGTGGCCGCCGCCGCCGACGATGATGACGTCGTAGCTGGTTTCCGGCTGAGGGCTGCGCCAGGCCGGCTGCCAGCCCTGGTGATGCCCGAGCCCTTGCCGGATCAGGCTCCACAGCGAATATCGGTTTGCCATCTGCGCTCCCGCCGCCGGGCCGCCATGGGCCCGCGCCGCTGCTGTCGAGGTTGAGGAAGGCCTCATTCTCAGGGCGACGCCGACGGTGCGTTTGGCTGGAAAGGACGGTCTCTTGCCCGCACGCGACACGGCAATGTCCAAAATCCACGCAAAGCGGACGCATGGCGAACAGCGTGCGCGCGGGACACGGCCTAGATTGGCACATGCCGCCCAACAACCCAGGACACGCCAATGACCTCAAACGCCCCCTCCTACGTGCTCAGCTTCGCCTGTCGCAGCGCCTCCGGCCAGGTGGCCGGCTTCTCCGCCTTGCTGGAGCAGCAAGGCTGCTATATCGATGAACTGGCCGTGTTCGACGACGCCCGCAGCCGGCGTTTCTTTGTGCGCTGCGTATTCCACCCGGAGCGGCCGGACTTCGCCCCGGCGCGGCTGGCCGACGGCATGGCGCGAATGGGCGGCCATTATCAAGACCTGCAATGGCGGCTGCACGACCGGAGCCAACGCGCGCGGGTGCTGATCATGGTGTCCAAACTGGATCACTGCCTGAACGATTTGCTCTATCGCCAAAAAATGGGGGATCTGGACATGACAGTGGTCGCCGTGGTCTCCAATCACCGCGACCTCGCTCCGATTGCCGAGGCTTACGGCCTGCCCTTCCACCATCTGCCGCTCACCCCGGACAACAAGCCACGCCAGGAAGCGGCGCTGCTGTCACTCATCGACGACAGCCAAGCGGAGCTGCTGGTGCTGGCCCGCTACATGCAGGTGCTTTCCAGCGCCACCGCCGCCCGGCTGGCCGGCCGCGCCATCAATATCCATCACTCTTTCCTGCCCGGCTTCAAGGGCGCTCGGCCCTATCAGCAGGCACACGAACGCGGTGTCAAATTGATAGGCGCCACCGCCCACTACATCACCGACGACCTGGACGAAGGCCCGATCATCGAACAGGTGGTGGAACGGGTAGACCATGCCTACAGCCCGGAGCAATTGCAGACCGTCGGCCGGGACATGGAATGCCAGGCGCTTGCGCGTGCGGTGCGCAGCCACCTGGAGCAACGCGTCTTCATCGTAGAGCGACGCACTGTGGTGTTGCGCTGACAGTTGGGCGCCTAATAGGAACTTTGTCTATTGCAACGCAACAAAAGGAGGGTACAGTAGCCAGTTATCCGTCATACCAACCAAGAGGTGCCGTATGTGGTCGCAAACAGCCGTCTGGTCCAAGCTCTTCTCCTCCAACCCGGTCGCCGACTACTGGCGCGACGCCTGCGAGCGCAGCATCCTCTACTGGGACGTGCTGCATGACCGCGGCGCGGACTACCTGCGGCACGTGCAAAGCGGCAAACCGCCGGTGTTGGTGTTCGACTACAAGATCATTCTGGACGGCCGCGGCCTGCCGGACCCGGCCAACTACGCGCTGGCCGCCATCCTGCCGCCGGCCGGCTGCCCGGCCACCAATCCGGCGCTGCGCCCCTTTGTGGTGATTGACCCGCGCGCCGGCCACGGTCCCGGCATCGGCGGCTTCAAAATGGACAGCGAGATCGGCATTGCGCTGCAGCAGGGCCACCCCTGCTACTTCATCATGTTCTTCCCGCAACCGGTGCCCAGCCAGACCATAGAAAGCGTCAGCCGCGCCGAATACGTCTTCCTCAGCAAAGTCAACGAACTGCACCCGGACAGCGACGGCAAACCCTTCGTCATCGGCAACTGCCAGGGCGGCTGGGCGCTGGCCATGCTCGCTTCCGTGGCGCCGGAACTGTTCGGCCCCATCCTGCTGGCCGGCACCCCGCTGTCCTACTGGGCCGGCGTCACCGGCAAAAACCCGATGCGCTACTCCGGCGGCATGATGGGCGGCACTTGGACCGCCTCGCTGGCCGGCGACCTGGGCAACGGCAAGTTCGACGGCGCCCATCTGGTCAACAACTTTGAAAAGCTGGACCCGGCCAACACCCTATGGAAGAAGCCCTACAACCTGTACGCCAAGGTGGACACCGAGCGCGAACGCTTCCTGGGCTTTGAACGCTGGTGGGGCGGCCACTACCTGCTGAACAAGCAGGAAATGGAATGGATCTCCCAGCAGCTGTTCGTGGGCAACCACCTGGTGGAAGGCAAGATCGTCAGCAGCGACCAGCACCGCGTGGACATGCGCAACATCCGCTCCCCCATCATCGTGTTCGCCTCATGGGGCGACAACATCACCCCGCCGCAACAGGCGCTGAACTGGATACCCGACCTGTACGAGAACGCGGAAGACATCCGCGACAACGAACAAACCATCATCTACTGCCTGCACAACAAAGTGGGCCACCTCGGCATCTTCGTCTCCGCCGGCATCGCCAATCGCGAACACAGCGAATTCGCCAGCGCGCTGGACCTGATCGACGTGCTGGCCCCCGGCCTGTACGAAGCCATCATCGAAGACGTGGCCCCCGGCACCCCCGGTCAGGAATACATCAAAGGCCGCTACATTATCCGTTTTGAAGCGCGCGAAGTGGCCGACATCCTGGCCCTGGACGACGGCCGCGAAGACGAGCAAGCCTTTGAAGTGGTGCGCCGCGTCTCCGAGATCAACCAAGGCATTTACAACCGCTTCATCTCCCCCGTGCTCCAGGCCGTCAGCAGCGAAGCCAGCGCCCAATGCCAGCGCCAGCTCAACCCGGCTCGGCTGGAACGCACGCTGATCTCCCCGCTCAACCCCTGGCTCAGCTGGCTCAAGCCCGCCGCCGAATACGTGCGCGCCCATCGCCACCCCGTGAGCGTGGACAACCCGCTGTGGCGGCTGCAAGAACAATGGTCCGGCTGGATGGCGCAAAGCCTTGACCGCTACCGCGACCTGCGCGACGCCGCCACCGAACACTGCTTCAAAGCCGTGTACGAATCCCCGTGGCTGGCCTCCATCGTGGGCGTCCAGCCGGCCCGCGAAGCCCGCGCCGCCCGCTGCGACAGCTGGGAGAAACGGGAACGGCTGCAACTCAAGCGCCAAACGCTGGACCCCGCCTACGAAACCGGCACCTTGGCAGACGGCTTCGTGCGCTTGCTCACCTACGTGGCGATCGGCCGCGGCATCATAGACGAGCGCCCGTTCAACGCCATCCGTCGCATCATGCGCGACATCCGCCACGAATACCCGCTGACCCTGATGCAGCTGAAAGAAATCGCCCGCAAGCAAGTCTTCCTGGTGCGGCTGGACGAAGCCCGCGCGCTGGCCGGCCTGCCCAAGCTGCTGCCGGAAGAGCACCGCCGCCGCCAAGCCTGGCAGCTGGCGCACGAACTGCTGGCGCTCAGCGGCGACATCGCTCCGGAACAACAACAGCGGCTGGACCAAGTGGCCCACGCGCTGCAACTGGACACCCGCTCGCCGGCGGCCCCGGCCATCCTTCCGCCCACCGAGCCAATAGCGGCAACCGCAGCCGCTCCCGCTCCGGCCCCCGCCGTCAAGGCCAGCGCGCCGGCCAGGAAAGCGGTCGCCAAAGCCCCGGCCAAAGCAAGGGCTGCCGACAAACCCAGCGCCGCCACAACCGCCAGCAACACGCCGGTTGCGGCCAAGCCGGCTTCAGGCAAGCCCAAGGCGGCCAAAACCGCCAAAGCGTCTGTCGCCAAGTCCGCAGCCAAACCAGCGACCGCCGACAAGCCCAGCGCCGCCGCCAAAACCGCCAGCAGCACGCCGGTTGCGGCCAAGCCGGCCTCAAGCAAACCCACGGCGGCCAAAACCGCCAAAGCGCCTGCCGCCAAAGCCCCGGCCACGCGCAAACCCGCCGCCGGCAACGGCGCGGCCAAGCCCAAGACGCCTAGCAACTAAGAGCCTGTTCACGGTCTCGCGAGCAAGAGCGAGACAAGGCGAAAACGAGCGAAAAAGCGGAATGCACGAGTGGTACATGAGCATTTTGAGCTTGTACTCACAGTGCAACGCTTCACGAAGCGCAGCAGATCGTAAACAGGTTCTAAGAACCAGCCAGCGCAAAAACGCCCGGACAGCCAAGCCGCCGTCCGAGCGTTTTCGTGAAGATGGCGCACTGCAACATTTTTGCCTTCCCCCATGTATACAGTCGTTGACTGAACAATACAGCAAACGCTAATATCCTTGCCTGCTGCGGGAGAGAGGGGCATACGCCCCCGCCGAAGACGCAAACTCCCATAATCGCTCAGGCCACAGTACCGCAGCCCATGGATACCAGCCGATTGGAGAGAGGCCCTAAGCGCCCGTTCATCATCTGCTACGCTTCAGCGACAGCGCGTCAGATTATGCAACCGGCCCTTAGCCGCCCACCGAAGGGGCAAGTGACGCCCGGCAAAGCCCGCACACAGGCAGCGCCCGTCATCTAACTCTCAGGTAAAAGGACAAGGGGAGAGGCAATGCCGGCAACGCCGCGCTCATGCGCGGCTCGCCGGCCATGCTCAGAACGTGTTCACGATCTCGCGAGCAAGGACGAGACAAGGCGAAAACAGCTGAGAAAGCGGAATGTACTCCTGGTACATGAGCATTTCGAAGCGATAGCCGCAGCGTCTCGCGAAGCGCAGCAGATCGTGCACCAGCTCTCAAGGAAAACCCGTGTTCGAAACGCTTGCCCAGGCTGTGCGCCACCTGGCATGGCCCGCCCATTGCCAACCTATTTTCCCACCCGGCTTCGCCGCTCACCTCGGCGCCAGCCTGTTTGACCACTGCAACTACATGCTTACCCTGATCTATCTGATCGCCATCACCGCGGAAGCGATGACTGGCGCGCTGGCGGCCGGCCGCCGCAATATGGACATCTTCGGCGTCACCGTCATCGCCTTCCTCACCGCCCTGGGCGGCGGCACCGTGCGCGATATCGTGCTGGGCCGATACCCGATAGGCTGGACCCAACACCCGGAATACGTCGGCCTCGTCATTGCCGGCGGCTTGGCCGCCGTGTTCGTGGCCCGCTACATGAAGCGCCTCAGCCGCGTCTTCCTGGTGCTGGACGCGCTGGGCCTGATCGCCTTCACCATCATAGGCTGCGGCGTGGCCCAGTCCATGGACTACCATCCGGTAGTGGTGGTGATGGCCGGCATGATCACCGGCATTGCCGGCGGCATCCTGCGCGACGTGCTGTGCAACCGCGTGCCCGTGGTCTTCCGTCAGGAACTGTACGCCAGCGTCTCCTTCGCCGTGGCCCTGCTCTACTTGGGCCTGATCAAGCTGGGCGTGCCGCATGATCTCAACGTGCTGGCCAGCTTCGCCGTCGGCCTCACTATCCGCCTGGCCGCCATCTGGCGCGAATGGCGGCTGCCGGTGTTCATGTACCGGCACGACCTGCATTAACTAACCCTAGCTGTTTCACCGCTACGCCACGGCATCGGGATCAAATATCCGCCAGCAGCAGGAACAAGGCCGCCTGGCTGGAAACGCCCAGCTTGGCGTACAGATGGCGACGATGCACCTTGGCCGTTTCCAGTGAAATGCCCAGTTCACGCGCCACGCCCTTGGTAGAGTGGCCGCCGAGTATCAGCAAGGCCACTTCCACCTCGCGCTTGGTCAGCGGCGAGGAACCCTGCGAGCGCAGCGCCTCCTCCCACTGCCGGCGGCTCTGCCTGCCCGGGTTCGCAGCCGGCTGATGCCGCCCTTCGTCCAGACGCGCGGCCAGCCGTGACAAGGGCAGCAACCAGGGAGCAAACAGATTGCAGACGCCCAGATCTTGCTCGCTGAAGCGATGCTTGCAGCCCAGCGACAGGGACAGCACCCCCTCCGGCAGCGCTTGCAGGAACTGGATTTCATCCGCCACCACATTGCGCGAAAAGTAACGCCGAAAGTATTCCGTTTCCCTGAAACGGTCCGGTGCCACCTCGTCCAGCCGGTACACGCCAGCCGCCGGACACTTCAGCGCAAAGCCGTAAAACGGGTCCAGCAGATAGAGGCCACGCCTGTAGTCGGCGAACAGATCGTCATGAGCGTAATTCGCCGCGTGATCCGCCAGCACCAAGGGCGGGGCCTCCTGGCGAAACAGCAACACCACCCAGGTATCGAAACTCAGGTGTTCTCGCAGAAACGCGGCCAGTTGCTGCCAAAAGGCCGCATTGTCGACGCACCCCAGCAAACGTCCCAATTGCTGGTGAAAAACCAAGTCCGCCACATTCAGCTGCATGCCAGCTACCTCGATCAGGTTAGTTTTACCCACGGCCCTAACGCTTTCGCGTGATATCCACCGCGAAAGGGGCTGACTAGTATGGCTTCACCTTGCGCGACAAGACCAGCCACCATGTGAACACCCCTCTCCACTCGTCGCGCTGGTTGAATAGGAGTGATCGCCATGCCCTTGCAAGATCTGTCCTACTGGCAACGCCGCGCCGCCGATTTGCACCCGCCGTGCCAGGCCTTCATCAATGGCCAGTTCGTCCCTGCCACAGACCAACGCACCTTCACCGACACCAGCCCGGTCAGCGGCCGGCCGTTGGCCGAAATCGCCCGCTGCGGCGAGGCGGATGTTGAACTGGCGGTGCGGGCCGCCCGCGCCAGCTTCGAATCCGGCGCCTGGTCGCGCCGCCACCCGCGCCAACGCAAGGCCCTGCTCCAAAAACTGGCCGCGCTGATACGCGAGCACGCCGACGAACTGGCCTTGTTGGACTGTCTGGACATCGGCAAACCCATCGCGGATGCGCGCAATATCGATGTGCCGGGCGCCGCCGGCGTGTTCGACTGGTACGCCGAAGCCGCCGACAAGCTGTACGGCGAGGTAGCCCCCGGGGCGGATAACGCGCTGGCCCTGGTCACCCGCGAACCGCTGGGCGTGGCGGCGGCGGTGATCCCGTGGAATTTCCCGCTGGACATGGCCGCGTGGAAGCTGGCGCCGGCGCTGATGGCCGGCAATAGCGTCATCCTGAAGCCGGCCGAGCAATCGCCGCTGTCGGCATTGCGTCTGGCCCAACTGGCGCGCGAGGCCGGCCTGCCGGACGGGGTGCTGAACGTGCTGCCAGGCTTTGGTGAAGAGGTGGGCCGGCCGCTAGGCCTGCACCCGGACGTGGATAGCCTGAGTTTTACCGGCTCCACCGAAGTGGGCAAAGCTTTCCTGCGCTACGCGGCGGACTCCAATATGAAAAGAGTCGCGTTGGAATGCGGCGGCAAAAGCCCCAATCTGGTATTCGACGACTGCGATCTGGACGCCGCCGCCCGACACGCGGCCTTCGGCATTTTCTTCAACCAGGGCCAGGTGTGCTCCGCCAATTCCCGCCTCTTGCTGCAACGCTCCATTGCGGACGATTTTCTGGAACGCTTGCTGAGCGAGGCGAACGCCCTGCAACCCGGTAATCCCCTAGACCCAGCCACGCGCAGCGGCAGTATCGTCGACGCCCGCCAGGCCGGGCGCATCATGGATCACATCGACAAAGCCCGCCGCCAAGGCGCGCGCCTGCTCTGCGGGGGCGAGCGCTTCAGCATAGACGGCAGCGATTGCTACATCCGCCCCACCATCTTCACCGAGGTCCGGCCGGACATGGCGCTGGCGCGCGAGGAGGTCTTCGGCCCGGTGTTGGCCGTCATTCCCTTCGACACCGAGACCGAGGCCGTAGCCATCGCCAACGACAGCCGTTACGGGCTGGCCGCCTCGGTCTGGACCCGGGACCTGTCGCGCGCCCATCGTCTTGCGCGTCGGCTACGCGCCGGCACCGTCTCAGTCAATACCGTGGACGCCCTGGATCCCGGTTTGCCGTTTGGCGGCTGCAAACAGTCCGGCTTTGGCCGCGACCTCTCGCTCCACGCCATCGACCACTACACCCACCTCAAAACCACCTGGGTGCAATTACAAAACGAGTAGCCGCCTGAGACCGGCCGTCCCGGAGTCACCACAACAAGACAATTAGGAGACACACCATGCACAAGCCGCAAGCCCACCTTGCTCCGCCGCGGGCCGCCGCCCGCTCCTCCGCCCCCTTTCGCGCCAGCCTCGGGCTCCCCCCGCTGCTCGCCGTCGCCATCGGCCTCGTTGTGTCCCAAGGCGTCATGGTACTGATGCTGCAAGGCGCCGGCATGGCCGGCATCGGATTTCTGATCCCGCTGAGCATGGCTTTCCTGCTGGCGCTCTGCTACGCCGTATCCTTCTCCGAGCTGGCGTTGATGATTCCCCGCGCAGGCAGCCTCAGCAGCTATACCGAAGTGGCCCTGGGACAGTTCCCCGCCATCCTGGCCACCTTTTCCGGCTATGTGGTGGTGGCCATGTTCGCCCTGTCGGCTGAGCTCCTGCTGCTGGACCGCATTGTCAACCAGGTCTACCCCGGCGTCTTTCCCCTCAACAGCGTCGCCTACGGCGTGTTGCTGATCTTCACCCTGCTCAATCTGCTGGGCATCGATGTGTTCGCCCGCCTGCAATCGGCGCTGACACTGGTGATGATCATCGCGCTGCTGGCGCTGGGGACCACCGCACTGAGCGGCGACGGCCCTCCCGCCCTTGCCCAGGCCGCCAATAGCGACTGGAACCCTCTGGGCGTTGGCGTGCTGACGCTGGGAGCACTGGCGATCTGGGGTTTGTCGGCGCAGAGTTCACCTGCCCGCTGGTGGAGGAAACCCGCCGCCCAGAACGCAATATCCCGCTGGCGATGATGCTGGGCCTCAGCGTGATCTTCATCACCATCGCCCTGTACTGCGTGGGCGCGCTCTATCACCTGCCGCGCGCCACCCTGACTGGCGCACCGCTGCCACACCTCGAATACGCCACCGCGCTGCTGGGCCAGACCGGCAAGCTGACGGTGGTGGTCATCGCCTTCACCGCCACCTGCAGCACTCTCAACAGCTCCTTGGCGGCAGTGCCGCGCATGCTGTACGGCATGGCGCGCAACGGCCAGGTCTTTCCCCAGTTCAAACAGCTGAGCCGGCGCTACCGCACCCCATGGGTGGCCGTGCTGTTCGTCGCCCTGATCACCGGCGCGCCGGTGCTGCTGATGGGCGACGACCCTGACACCATCGGCCGGCTGTTGCTGGCGGCGGCCATCGCCTGGCTCCTGGCCTACATTATCTGCCACCTGGACGTGATAGCCCTGCGCCGCCGCTACCCCAAACTGGATCGCCCCTTCAAAACCCCGTTCTACCCACTGCCGCAATGCCTGGGCATCGTTGGCATGCTGATCGCCATTTACCACGTGTCTCCCAGTCCGGACATGAGCGTCGCTATCTTCGCCAGCGCCGGTATCGTGCTCGGCATCGTGTCCTTGATCGCCGTCCTGTGGATCAAGCTGGTGATGCGCAAACCGCTGTTCAGCCCGGAATCACTGGACCAGGCACTGACCCGCCAATAACCGAAAGCCGGGCTCAGCCCGGAGCATTCCTCATCAGGAGACCAGCATGAACACGACCGCCATGCCCCGCCGCAGCACCCGCGACTACCAGCAACTAGACGCCACCCACCACATCAACGCCTTTCTCGACCAGAAAGCCCTGAACCAGGAAGGTCCGCGGGTGATAGCCGAAGGCCGGGGCGTGTATCTATGGGATACGGACGGCAAGCGCTATCTGGACGGCATGTCCGGCCTATGGTGCACCCAGGTGGGCTACGGCCGGCAGGAACTGATAGCCGCCGCCGCCCAGCAATTGCAACAACTCAGCTATTACAATGTGTTCTTCCACACCACCCACCCGGCGGTGAACGAGCTCTCGGAACGGCTGTTTTCCCTGCTGCCCGGCGACTACCGCCACGTGATCTACACCAACTCCGGCTCCGAGTCCAACGAGCTGCTGATCCGCTGCGTGCGCCGCTATTGGGACGTGATGGGCAAGCCGGACAAAAAAATCTTCATCGGCCGCCACAACGGCTACCACGGCTCCACCGTGGGCAGCGCCAGCCTGGGCGGCATGAAGTTCATGCACGAGATGGGAGACCTGCCCATCCCCGGCGTGGAACACATTGGCGAGCCATACTGGTTCGCCCACGGCGGCGGACTCAGCCCGGAAGCGTTTGGCCGTCAATGCGCGCAAGAGCTGGAAGACAAGATTCTGGCGCTGGGCACCGACAAGGTGGCCGCTTTCGTGGCCGAGCCCTTCCAGGGCGCCGGCGGCATGATTTTCCCGCCGGACAGCTATTGGCCGGAAATCCAGCGCATCTGCCGCCAGTACGACGTGCTGCTATGCGCTGACGAAGTGATAGGCGGCTTTGGCCGCACCGGGGAATGGTTCTCCCACCAGCATTTCAACTTTCAGCCGGACACGCTCAGCATCGCCAAGGGCCTGACCTCCGGCTACATCCCGATGGGCGGCCTGGTGCTGTCTCGCCGCATTGGCGAAACACTAGTGGAACAAGGCGGCGTCTTCGCCCACGGCCTGACCTATTCCGGCCACCCGGTAGCCGCCGCCGTGGCGCTGGCCAACCTGGGCGTGCTGCAAAACGAAGGCCTAGTCGAGCGCGCCAGGACGGACACCGGCCCCTATCTGCAAGCCTGCCTGCGCGAAGTGTTCGGCAAACACCCGCTGGTGGGTGAAATCCAGGGCGTAGGCCTAGTGGCCGCCTTGCAGTTCTGCCGGGACAAAACCACACGCCAGCGTTTCTCCGACGAAACCGACATCAGCTGGCGCTGCCGCAGCATAGGTTTTGATGAGGGCGTGATCATACGCTCCACGCTTGGCCGCATGATCATGGCGCCGGCGCTGGTGATCAGCCGCAGCGAGATAGACGAACTCATAGACAAGACCCGCATCGCAGTGGATCACACCGCGGAGGAGATAGGGGCGCGCTAGATGGACGCATGAGCGGGCGGAAGGGGCGGCCAGGCTGCTGCCTGGCCTTTTCGTTTGGAACCCTAAACAATCTGACGAGAAACCCGCCACACCAAGCCATGGCCGCTTGGAACAGCGTTGCATCAACCGATGTCGCCTGGTGAGCACGCCTTCAAAAAGCTCATGCACTGTGTGTACACTCCGCTTTCTCAGCCGTTTTCGCCTTGTCTCGCCCTTGCTCGCGAAATCGTAAACACGTTCTCAGCCGGCAGCGCTGCCCAATAATTGCAAACACAGCTCGCGCACGGCCTCTGCCTTGCGCGTCAGCCTCAAGGCCTGCGGCCAGGCCAGCATGATGGGTAGCCGCGGCACCTCGTCGGCGATATCCAGACAGGCCAGCTTGCCGCCGCCGTAAGCCATATCCACCTCCGGCCGCAAATTAAGCAAGGCATAGCCGAACCCCGCCGCCACCAACCCGCGCGCCAGTTCGAAATTGATGGTGCGCAGCCCCACTTTCGGCTCCAGCCGCTGCTGCCGGAACAAGGACAGGAAGTACTCGCGGCTGTGCGGCAGATCCAGCAACACCAAGGGCTCCGCCGCCAGTTCCGCCAGCGACACCGCGCCGCGCCGGGCCAGAGGATGATCCGCCGCCACCAAGGCATAAGGGCGCGCGCCGGACAGCGGCAGCTTGTGCAAGCTCTCCGGCAAACCCAGGTCATAGGCCAAAGCCAGCTCGATCCGCCCGTCCGCCAACGCCTCCCGCAACTGCTGGGCGTCGCCTTCCAGCAAAACCACCTCCAGCTCGGGATAAGCGTCGCGCAAAGCGGACAACAGCCGCGGCAACAAGATGGGCGCGATAGTGGAGAAACAACCCAGCTTCACCCTGCCGCGCAAGGACTGGCTGATCTCCTGCGCCTGCGGCGTCAAATCCTCCGCATGCTTCAACAACTGACGCGCGGCGGCAATGAAGCTGCGCCCGGCTGGCGTCAGCGACACGCCGCGCGCGTGGTGGCGCATGAACAGCTGCAGACCGAACACCTCTTCCAACTGAGCGATGGCGCTGGATACGCCGGGCTGCGACGTGTGCAGCGCCTTGGCCGCCGCGGTGACACTGCCATGATCCGCCACAGCGACCAGATAAGCCAATTGCCTCAGGGTATATTGCATAACTTAAAATTATCCAATGCAGAAGATATAACTATTTTCCGTATTCAGACTGGCTTCGTAGACTGCCCCTTGTCAAGCACGTAACAGGAGGCGTCAAGATGACAATCGAAAAAACAGACACGCTGATCATTGGCGGCGGCCAAGCCGGCATCGCCATCAGCGAACACCTGAGCCGCAACGATGTGCCCCACATCGTACTGGAGCGCCACCGCATCGCCGAACGCTGGCGCAGCCAACGCTGGGATTCACTAGTCTGCAACGGCCCAGCCTGGCATGACCGCTTTCCCGGCCTGGAATTCGCCGCTCTGGACCCGGACGCCTTCGCGCCCAAAGAGCGGGTGGCGGATTACCTCGAGGCTTACGCCAGGAAGTTCAACGCGCCCATCCGGACCGGAGTGGACGTGCTGAAAGTCAGCCGCAACTCAGACCGCGCCGGTTTCACCGCGGAAACCTCGGCTGGCGCGTTTGAAGCCGCACGCGTGGTAGCCGCCACCGGTCCCTTCCAAAAACCCGTCATTCCCTCTATCGCCCCCAAGGACCAACCGCTGCTGCAAATCCACTCCGCCGACTACCGCAAGCCGGAACAGCTGCCGGAGGGCGCGGTGCTGGTGGTGGGCGCCGGCTCCTCCGGCGTACAGATCGCCGACGAACTACAACGCGCCGGCAAACGCGTCTATCTATCCGTCGGCGCCCACAACCGCCCCCCGCGCAACTACCGTAACCGCGACTTCTGCTGGTGGCTGGGCGTATTGGGCGAATGGACCGCCACCGCCCCCAAACCGGACGCCGCCCACGTGACCATCGCCGTCAGCGGCGCGCGCGGCGGCCACACCGTGGATTTCCGTGCGCTGGCGCAACAAGGCATCACCCTGTTGGGCAGCACCCAATCGTTTGAACGCGGCGTGGCCCGTTTCGCCCCTGACCTGGCCGACAACCTCGCCCGCGGCGATGCTAACTACCTGGCTCTGCTGGCGGCGGCGGACGCCTATATCCAACGCAACCGGCTGGATCTGCCGGAGGAGCCGGCCGCGCGCCATATGCTGCCGGACCCGGAATGCGTGACCCAGCCCACTCTGGAGCTGGACTTGGCCTCGGCCGACGTCGCCAGCATCATCTGGGCCACCGGCTTCGCCACGGACTACAGCTGGCTGCAAGTCCAGGCGTTCAACGACCAAGGCCAGCCGCAACATCAGCGCGGCGTGTCCAGCGAGCCCGGCGTCTACTTCCTGGGCCTGCCCTGGCTGTCCCACCGCGGCTCCTCCTTCCTCTGGGGGGTATGGCACGATGCCCGCTTCATTGCCGATCACATCGCCACCCAACGCCAATACGCCGCCTACCGGGACGCCGGCCAGCGCGCCGCCCGCTAAAGGACACCATCATGACCCACACCCGCATCCGCCCGTTCAACACCCGGGAAACCTATCCGGAGCAAAACCTGGACAACGACCTGTGCCAGGCCGTGGTGGCCGGTAATCTCGTGTTTCTGCGCGGCCAGATTGGCCAAGACCTGGACAGCCGCGAATCCGTAGGCATAGGCGACGTGGCCGCCCAGGCCGAACAAGCGATGGCCAATGTGAAGCTGCTGCTGGAAGAAGCCGGCAGCGAACTGGGCGATATCTGCAAGATCGTGATCTACCTCACCGACCCGCGCTACCGGGAAGCCGTTTATCTGGTGGTGGGCCGATGGCTGAAAGGCGTCTACCCGGTATCCACCGGCCTGGTGGTGTCGGCGCTGGCTCGGCCGGAGTGGCTAGTGGAAATCGACGTCACCGCCGTCATCCCCGAGGAGCGCCGCCAATGACCTTCTCCATCGCGGCCCGCTGCCAGGACAGCGGCATGGTGGGCGTCGCCATCGCCTCCTCCAGCATCTGCGTGGCCAGCCGTTGCGCCCATGTGCGCGCCGGCGTGGGCGCCGCGCTGAGCCAGAACGTGAGCAACCCGCTGCTCGGCCCGCTGGCGCTGGACCTGATGGCTGCCGGCAGCGGGGATGCCGCGCTGAGCGCAGCCCTGCGCTCGGCGGATCCTCACCTGGAATGGCGGCAACTAGTGCTGTCCCCGCTGCAAGGCCGCCCGCAAGTCATCACCGGCCGGCATGCGCTGGGCCTGCATGGCGCCGCCACTGGCCGAGACTGCGCCGCCGGCGGCAACCTGCTGGCAACAGCCGAGTTGCCCCAAGCCATGGTAGCCGCCTACGAAGCCGGCAACGGCGGCCTGCCGGAACGCCTGCTGGCGGCGCTGCAAGCCGCTGTGGACGCGGGAGGAGAAGCCGGCCCCATCCATTCCGCCGGCCTGCTGGCCACTGGCGATACCGCATGGCCGGCCATCAACCTGCGCATAGATTGGAGCGACGGCCAGCCGGTGGCGGAACTGGCCGAGCTGTGGCGGCGCTACCAGCCGCAGATGGACGCCTACCTTACCCGAGCGCGATCGCCGCAGCATGCGCCCAGCTATGGCGTGGCGGGAGACCCATAATGCAACGCTACAGCTCGTTGGCCATGCTGAAACGGCTGGTCGGCTTCGACACCGTCAGCCACCGCTCCAACCTGGAACTGATTCACTTCGTGCGCGACTACCTGGCCGGCTGGGGCATCCCCAGCCAGCTGATTGCCAACGAAGACGGCAGCAAGGCCAACCTCTACGCCACCATCGGCCCCGCGGACCAGGGCGGCGTGATGCTGGCCGGCCACACCGATGTGGTGCCGGTGGACGGCCAAGCCTGGAACAGCGACCCTTTCCGCCTCCAAGTGCGAGACCAACGCGCCTACGGCCGCGGCTGCGCCGACATGAAAGGCTTCATCGCCGCCGTGCTGGCTGCCGTGCCGGACTTCGCCGCCGCCCGGCTGCGCACCCCGCTGCACATCGCGCTCAGCTACGACGAAGAAATCGGCTGCATCGGCGTGCGTCGACTACTGGACGTGCTGGGCGGGCTGCCGACGCTGCCCAGAATGGGCATCGTCGGCGAGCCCACGCTCATGCGCGTGGTGGCCGCCCACAAGGGCAAGCTCGCCTATCAAGTGCACCTTCGCGGCAAGGCCGGACACTCCAGCCTGCCCCAGGCCGGCGTCAATGCCGTGGAATACGCGGCGGAGCTCATCGTCTTCATCCGCCAACTGGCGCGACAGCGCGCAACGGAAGGTCCGTTCGACCCGTTATATCCCGCGCCTCACACCACCCTTCATGTGGGCGCCATGCGTGGCGGCAGCGCTCTCAACATCATTCCCGAATACAGCGAATTCGAATTTGAAATCCGCCACCTGCCGGAAGACGAGCCGCAAACGCTGCTGGCCGCCATCATGGACTTTGCCCGCCAGCAACTACTGCCCGCCATGCGCGCGGTGGACCCCGACGCCGACATCGTCTTCACCGAACGCAGCGCCTACCCCGGCCTGCTCACCGCGCCGGACGCCGAAGTGGTGCGCTTCGCGCAATCGCTGCTGGGCGACACCCGCGCGCCGGCCAAGGTCTCCTTCGGTACGGAAGCAGGCTTGTTCTCCCAACAAGTAGGCATCCCCACCGTGGTGCTAGGCCCCGGCAGCATCACCCAGGCGCACCAGCCGGACGAATGGCTGGCGCTGGAACAACTGAGCGCCTGCGACAGGCTGCTTGCCGTCCTGAGGCAGCGGCTTAGCGAGCCCGTTCCCTGACCGTAATGCGCCACGCCGGAACCTTCCCGCGCTTGCGGGGGCCTACCACGGTTACATCTCGCCACGGACCGCCCCGCATGAAACCCGATACCCCCCAGGCCCAGCGCCTGAACGCCGCCATCGCCTGGGGGCACAGCCGCCCGGACGTGGACGCTCTGATCCTCACCGGCTCCTTTGCCCGAGACGACGGCAGCGTCGATATCCATTCCGATCTGGATTTGGAAATCATCAGTCCGAACCCGGCGGCGCTGGCCGACGACGACGGCTGGCTGCGCGACATCGGCCCCCTGATCACCGTGCTGCGCCTGGGCGAAGGCCAAGCCTGGCCCACCCGCCTGGCCATCTACGCAGACGGCGTCAAAATCGACTTCACCCTGGCCGGCCCCGCCCGGCTGCATGCCATGCGCAAGGACGGGCTGGACCCGCTGTACCAGCGCGGCTACCGCGTGCTGCTGGACAAAACCGACGTGGCCCAAGGCCTGCCCGCGCCGCAAGGCCGCCCCGCCACGCCGGCCCTGCCCTGCGAGGAGCGCTTCCGTGAACGGGTGGAGGAATTCTGGTTCGAGGCCTTTCACATCCCCAAATACCTGGCGCGCGGAGAGCTGTTCGTCATCAAATTTCGGGACTGGACCATGAAGGAACTGCTGCTGGAAATGCTGGAATGGCACGCCTATAGCCGCCCCGGCGCGGCGGCGGACTGCTGGCATATCGGCACCCGGCTGCAACACTGGGCCGAACCGGAACACTGGCAGGCGCTGCAACAGGGGTTTGGCCGCTTCGACGCCGCCGACGCCGAACGCGCCTTCCACGCCACCCTGCGGCTATACAGCCAAGTGGCGCGCGAAGTGGCCGCCCGCGCCGGCTTCGACTACCCGGAAGCGGTGGAGGCCGGTATCCGCGACTTGATCCGCGCGCCGGCCTAAGAACCTGTTCAAAGTCTGCTGCGCTTCGTGAAGAGTTGCACGATGAGTACGAGCGCAAAATGCTCATGTACCACTCGTACATTCCGCTTTTTCGCTCGTTTTCGCCTTGTCTCGCCCTTGCTCGCGAGATCGTAAACAGGCTCTAAACCAACGGCGGCGCGGCGGCCCCCACGCGTCTCGCCAGGCAGGGGCGGCGTCCTTGGGCTTGACCTTTGGTCATGGTTAGATAGAATCCTCTATCTTTTAGGCGTTCGCTTCCGTTCGCCTTTCTCAGCCACGGGCCTCCTCTCAACGGAAGCACGCCAGCCAAGCCATACCGCAAACCGCCACGCCTCCCGTGGCCAGATACTTTGTCAGGAAATAAGATGCGTATCCACGCCCTTCTGCTGCCGCTAGCCCTTTACAGTGTGGCCGTTACCGCGGATTCATTCTCCCCCTCTCACCCGGCTTTTACCCAAATCAACAATGCCATGACGGATAGTTTTCGCATGCAGCAACAACTGATGCGAATGCCAAGCCCGCCCGATAGGTTCAAGAGAGAGAATAAAGAAACACCGCCGCCTCAGGACGAGGCGGAGAAGGTTGATCGCCGGCAGGCGGAATCAGTAATAACACCGCAAGCGCAACCACGCCTTGATGAGCAGAGCGATTAAAAAGGAGCGGAGTAAGCCCTGTCCCGCTTGGCTGCTTCGCCACCGGCGGCGCCGGGCTGAAGCCGCGCCAAACGGGCTATTACAACGGGGAGATCTCACGGACCTCATGCTGAAACACATAAGGATCGGACAGCAGCTCAAACTGCTCATCGTCCGGATAAGTGACGGCGATATGGTAGTTGTCGCCGGCAAACGCCTTGACCGCCTCCAGGTCCACCCAATAAGTGGCCAAAAAGAAATGCATCCATTCTCCCTGCACTTCCTGGCGGGCAAAAGCACCTAAATTGCCCTTGATGCTTCTGGAGTGCTGGACGCCAGTCCGTTCCAGATGCTCGGCAAACTCCGCCTCATACGCTCGCGGCACACAGCCATGCCATGTTCTGACAATCATGTTCACACTCCAATGAGATAGAACGATCGATTCTAGCCCGCCTCCGCCACCACCCCTAGCCAGCGTATTCCGTTGAGCGTGTCCGCATAGACGGCACCCCTCCCCGCGAACCGAAAAACATGGCACAGAGATTGGCATCTAGAAACGCCTCACGCCCCAGGCATGCGCATCAACGCGCATGCCTGCGCTTTGCCATGCTTTAACGGCAGGTACATGGAGAGCGCTATGCGCTCACAGGTCGCAACGCTCGGTAATGCCAATCTCATCACGCGCCTGCCAAATTCTCTAGCGGATAGGCAGCTTGTTAAGCTTGTTTCATCGCAGCAGTAACGACATGCCGCCATCTCTCCTTGAGGATCGGTTTTGACCAAATAGCGCAGCAGAGCACCCGCCGATGGACAATGGCGTCCACTTTATCCCCGATTAGCAGAGCCCGCCCGCAGTGGACCTCTCGCCAAGCAACACATCCCTTCTTCACTCCACCTCCCCCACCCGAGAACCTGCCCAAAGCCTGAGAGGAGTGGCCCGTGCCACTGTGGCCGCTACTTCGCTCACATGTCGCGGAGGGTCACACCCCCTGCACCGTGTGGCCTTATTTTCCTATTTCGGAACTTAAATAAAACAAATATTCCGAAAATGGAAAAATAACTTTGACGCAAGAACATGACAGATTTAATCTGAACTCAGATCATCTCGTGGCGTGACCGGCATGCCGGCACCTGACAACCAAAAGGAAACCGAAGTGGCAGATGAATACAAGCTTGATGAGTTGGACCTGGCCATCGTGGAAGCTCTAGGCGACAACGGCCGGCTCTCCCCCTCCGAGATTGCGACAAGAATCGGAGACATCTCGGAACGGACCGTCCGCACCCGTCTCGCCGCCATGATCGAAAACAAGCTCATCTATGTAGGCGCCATGCCGGACCCATCGGCCGTTGGCGCCAGTGTGCTGGCCGACGTCACCATCGATGTCGAGCCCGGCAAGGTGTCCGAGGTGGCCAACCGGCTGGTGGACTTTGAGTGCATCAACTATGTGGCGATCACCTCCGGCGGCCAAGCCATCGCCATGGCCATGTCGGCCGCCACCAACCTGGAATTGCTCGAGTTCGTCGACACGGTGATCGGGAAAATCCCAGGCGTGCGCGCCACCAACGTAGTCATCCTGCTTTCCATCCTCAAAACCTTTGGCTGGAAGACCAAATCGGCCGAGAAATTGCGGGCCAAGTTGCAAAACCAACCATAAACGTATCGCAACGATCAGTACGGCATCGGTATAGGGGAAGTGTAATGTACAGAATCGGTATCGACGTCGGCGGCACCAATACGGACGCCGTCGTGCTCAAGGGCCAGCAGGTGGTGGAAAGCGTCAAGCTTCCCACTACCGAAGATGTCATCACCGGGGTCACCAGCGCCCTGGCGGTTGTGATGGCGAAGGGCGCTATCACGGCGAACAACGTGTCCGCCGTGATGATAGGCACCACTCATTTCCTGAATGCCTTGATTGAAGGCAATGGGCTGAACAAGGTGGCGGTGCTGCGCTTGTGTGGCAACGCCACCGCTTCCCTGCCGCCGATGGTGGATTGGCCGCCCGCGCTGCGCGAGCAAGTCTCCGGCTATGTGTCCGCCTTGCCCGGCGGCGCGGAATACGACGGCGCGCCCATCGCCGAGCTGGACGTGGCCAAGCTGAAGGCAGCCTGCCGCGATATCAAAGAACTTGGCCTGACTTCCATTGCGATCTGTTCCGTGTTTGCCCCGGTCAAGGCCGACGATGAAGAACGGGCGCGCGACATCGTGATGTCCGAAATTCCCGGAGCCAGGGTCTCTCTGTCCCATGAGGTGGGCCGGCTTGGCTTGCTGGCGCGGGAAAGCGCCTGCATCCTCAACGCCAGCTTGCACCAGCTGGGCAAGAAAACCTTATCGGCGCTGTCCCAAGCCCTCGCGAGGCTGGAGCTCAACTGTCCGCTCTACCTGACTCAGAACGACGGGACCTTGATGAGCGCGGCCTATGCCGAGCGTTTCCCCATCTTCACGCTCGCCTCCGGCCCAACCAACTCCATGCGCGGCGCGGCGTTTTTGTCTGGGCTGAAAAACGCCATTGTGATCGATATCGGCGGAACCACTTCGGACATCGGCCTGCTTGTCGAGGGTTTTCCCCGGGAACGAGTACAAGGCGCGGAAATTGCCGGCGTGCGGACCAATTTCAAAATGCCGGATGTTTTGTCCGTTGGCCTTGGCGGCGGTTCCATCGTCAATAGCGCTGGAAGCGACCTCTCCATCGGCCCGGTCTCGGTGGGTTACCGGCTCAAGCAACAAGCCAGGATATTCGGCGGCGACACCCTCACCGCCACCGATATCGCCGTCGCGCACGGGATGCTGGTTCTGGGCAACCCAGCCATGCTGGGCGATCTCTCTCCCGCGCTGGTCGACCGCGCCGTCGACCGGATGCAAGACATGCTTTCCGCCGGCATCGAACGGATGAAGCCCGGCAAGCAGGATATCCCGGTCATTCTCACTGGCGGCGGCTCCGTGCTGGTCAAAGGCGAGCTCATCGGCAACTGCCGGGTGATTCGCCCTCCTCATTACGCGTCGGCCAATGCCGTTGGGGCGGCAATCGCTCAAATCTCCGGCGAAGTGGACAGGATCTTTTCCGTGGGGCGAGACCAACGCGCCGCGGCTATGGAGGCGGCCAAAACCGAGGCCAAGCAGAAAGCCGTCGCCGCCGGGGCCAACCCCGACACGGTAGACATCGTGGAGGTGGACGAAACCCCTCTGGCCTACCTGCCGAACAATGCAACACGCATCCGCGTAAAAGCCATCGGAGATTTGCTGGCATGAAAAACTGGATTCTGAACGAACAAGACCTGGATTACATCGCCCTGGGAGCCGCCGTCTTGGGCACTGGCGGCGGCGGCAACTCCTATCTTGGCAAATTGCGCGCGCGCGAACAATTGCGCGCCGGCCGAACCATCGAGGTAATGTCGCCGGACGCGCTGAATGATGAGGACGCCATTATCTGCGTCGCCGGCATTGGCGCTCCAACGGTGGGCTTCGAAAAAATCGAAGAAGGGCAAGAATGCCTGCGTGCTTTCCGGGCGGTGGAGAGCGAGTCCAAGATCCAGGCCCGAGCCTTGATGACCGACGAAATAGGCGGGTCCAATTGCTTTGAACCGATGATTGTCGCCGCGCTCACCGGCCTGCCGGTTGTCGACGCCGACGGGATGGGCCGCGCTTTCCCTGAGATGCAGATGAGCACGCTTGCCATCGCCGGCTGTCCGGTTTCTCCCTTTGCGCTGTCGGACGACAAAGGCAATGTCGTGGTATTCCGCCATGTCATTTCCTTCCACTGGCTGGAAAAACTGGCGCGTGCCAGCACAACGGCGATGGGCTGTTCCGCCGGGTTCGCGCTAGCGCCGATGACCGGGCTGGAAATCAAAAACCACGGCGTCCATCACACCATCAGCCAGGCCTGGAGTTTGGGCAAACAAATCAGCGACGCGCGCGACAACAAAATAGACCCCATCAGCGCGCTGCTCGCGGAAAACAATGGCCGCCTGCTCTTCAAAGGCAAGATTTCGGACGTTAGCCGCGCCACCAGCAATGGCTTTGCTCGCGGCCAAGTTGAGCTGGATGGTCTGGATGGTCATTCCGGATTGAGCATGGTGATCGACTTCCAGAACGAAAACCTGATTGCCCGCGTCAACGGCGAGGTCGTGGCCACCGTGCCTGATCTCATTTGCGTGTTGGACTCCGAATCCGGCCAACCGATAGCAACCGAGGAAATTCGTTTCGGCCTCCGGGTATCGGTCATCGTCCTGCCCGCCTCGCCGCTCTTGCGCACTCCGCAGGCGCTGGACGTCGTTGGCCCGAGAGCGTTCGGCTACGACATGGACTACAAGCCGGCGGCGGACTACATCAAACCGTTGCGGCGCCATGCCAACCCCAGTCAGCCGGAACGGATTGCCGGCTAACCCCAGGCATACATACGGCTTAGCTTTGATCCAATACCGCAGGGAGCATCCAAATGAAGCAATCCGCATCTCGTTTGACCGCCGGTTGGGTTTGCGCCGGTTTGCTGTCCTCTCTTCTGGCCATGAGCAACAGCGCCAGGGCTGGGGACGACAACACGCTTAACGTCTACAACTTCTCGATGAATATCGGCCGCGATACCGTACGCAAATTCGAGAAGGAAACCGGCATCAAGGTCCGCTACGACATTTACGACACCGACGATACGCTGCTGACCAAGCTGATGGTTGGCCACTCTAATTACGACGTGGTCTTTCCCAGCAGCAGTTACTTTATCAAAGAGGTGGGAGCCGGACTATTTGCCAAGCTTGACCAGAAGAAGATTCCCAACACCAAGAATATAGATCCACAGATCAGCAAGGCCTTGATGAATGTTGACCCCAAAGCCAGCTACGCAGTGCCTTATATCTACGGCGTGACCGGTGTGGCCTACAACGCCACGGAAGTCCGGAAACGCCTTGGCAGCGAAGCGCCGGTGGACAGCTGGGATCTGGTTTTCGACCCCAAGTGGGTGGCCAAGCTGAAGGGCTGTGGGGTCTCCCTGGTGGACAACGGGGCGGAGACGGCAGCCGACGTCTTGCTCAAACTCCGCCTAAACCCCAACTCCAAATCGCCGGCCGACTATAAGGCAGCGTTTACGCATTTGAAGAAGGTCCGCCCTTACGTCACTCAATTCAACGCGACCACTTATATCGACGAAATGGCCAACGGCAACTTATGCGTTTCCACCGCGTTCTCGGGCGACGTATTAACCGCCAAGCTACGCGCAAAGGAAGCCGGGCACCCCACCGATCTGAAGTTTGTGATCCCCAAGGAAGGCGCCCCCTTATGGATTACCTTGATGGCCATTCCGGCCGACGCGCCACATATGGACAACGCCCTGAAGTTCATCAACTTCCTGCTGCGCCCGGATATTGCGGCGGAAATCACCTCTGAAATCAAATTCCCAAGCGCCGTGAAGGCGGTGCGAAACCTTGTCTCGCCCGATATCGCCAATGACACGATGATTTACCCCTCGGACGCGGACCGCAGCCGTCTGATCCTCGAACAGGATGTCCCCCCGGCGATCACTCGCCTGATCAACCGGGAATTCACCGAACTCAAAGCCGGACGCTAACCGGCGCTCCCTGAATATTTCAAGAACAACGCCCCCGCTGTCAGGCGGAGGGTGCGGGGAAGTCATGTCCTAAGAACCTGTTTACGATCGTAAACAGGCTCTAAGACCAATAAGCGCAAAGGAGATGGAGATGGAGAAAGAGATGAAGGCACTGCTGGGGGCTGCGCTGATTGCAGCTTTGCCCCCAGTCGCATTGGCCGCCTCGGCCAGCGACAGCGATGCGGCGGCGCGGCTGGAAGCCCTGCAGCATAAGGTCGAGGCTTTGGAGAATGCGCTCAAGAACGCCGGTATCACGCCCTCCGGCGAATCCGCGCGGGCGGACGAGAGCGAAGAGATCAAGCAGCGCCTGAACAAACAGGAATTGATGCTGCAGTCGCTCACCGATGCCGCCAGCACCGGCCCCATCGCCGGCCTGTCGGTCACCGGTTATCTGGACCCGGTCTACCTCTATAACGCCAATGCGAAAGACAGCGGCTTCCGCTTCCTGGACCACAGCAACAATTACAGCTACTACAACAGCTCAATCGGCGACGTATACCTGGACATCAAGAAAATTTTCGGCACCGGCCCCACCGCGCCCTTCGCCGAGATCCAGATCATGCCCAACCGCGGCGCCGGCAACGTCACCCTGGACGGCGGGTCCGGAGGCGGGCTATTCAACGCCGCACAAATCACCTTGCCACTGAGCAACACCCAGCAGATCATCGCCGGCCTGATGCCCAGCGTGTCCGGCTACGAATCTCAGCAGTCCAACATCTTGCCCACGCTAAGCCATAACCTGCTCTACGATTTCAGCGTGCCGGGCTATTTTGTCGGCCTGGGCTATACCGGTTCGACCGACAGCGGCGATTACACCTGGAAAGTGCTGCTCGGCAATGAGCAGAATCGCACCCATCCCCACTTGGCGGAGAATGCCGACGGCGGAGCGCAAAGCAACCGGACGCCAACGCTGACATGGCGGATCGACAAGGTAAAAGGCCTCTGGGACTGGGGCTGGTCCGCGGCGCTAGGGAGGCAATCGGTCTACTCCGGCAATGCGCAGAGCAGCTGCCCCGCCGGCCGCTACGGCTTGAACTGCCTGAGCGACAAACCGTTCACGCCCTATATGTTCACCGAGTTGGACGCCGCCTACGTGGCCGCCGATTTCACATTCAACGCAGAGCTGGATTTCGGCCGTCAAAAATCTGCGGCCTGGAACGGCGGGGACGCAAGCTGGTGGGGCGCCTCGCTGCTGGCCGTGCGCAAGTGGAGCTTCGCACCGCTTGGCCTGCTTGGGTCCGCTCTGCGCTGGGACTACCTGGATACCGGCCGCAACGGAGGCGGCGCCGGCACCACCTATACCGGCGGCACGGCGCTGAGTGGGATGCAGGCCTCCGCCGGCACCGATGGCGTCAACGGCTTCGGCATTGCCCCGGCCTGTTTGGCCGCTTCCAACAACGGCGGGCTGGATTGCCGCGGCGCCAGACGCCAGGACGTGGCGCTGGACTTCATGCTCTACCCCACCTCGCAACTCACCGTGAAGTTCGAATATCGACACGACTGGGCGGATCAGGCGGTGTTCCAGAGAAGCGACGGCAGCTGGAGCAAAAGCAACAACCTGATCGGCAGCAGCCTCATCTACACCTTTTGATCCGTGAGCGCCCCCGCGCATGTTTGCCCTGCATCCCCCGGATGCAGGGATTTTTTTCCCCACCGGTTTGCAACGATGAATGTTAACAGCCCCTGCGTCCGCTTCAGGAAGACGCAAAGGGGCGGGCTGTACCTTTGGACCCGATAACAAAACCCCTGATCCCGCGTTGCGCCTCCTTGTCGTACGACTTGTACTGCCTGCGTCGGCGCGCCTTGGCTCAGGTTCTCTGCGAGGTTTTGTTAGCGGCTCTTATTTCTATTAAAGAGAGGAGAAAAGATCATGACCATGCCCATGAGTCATCGAGAGAAGGAAGCCATCCAGGCATCGAAGGCGGATTTCGTTCAAATCATCGACGTCGTAAAGAAGTTCGGCGACGCGACTGCGGTCAATCATGTCAACCTCAGCGTGGCCAAAAACGAGCTCTTCGCTCTGCTGGGCAGTTCGGGCTGCGGCAAATCGACGCTGTTGCGCATGCTGGCCGGCTTCGAACAGCCCACCTCCGGCCGCGTGCTGATCGATGGCGACGACTTGGCAAAAATCCCGCCTTACCGGCGCCCGGTCAACATGATGTTTCAGTCCTACGCCCTGTTCCCGCACATGTCGGTGGAAGGCAACGTCGCCTTCGGCCTCAAGCAGGAAGGCCTGCCCAAGAACGAGATCCGCGACCGTGTAGACGCCGTGCTCGAACTGGTGCAGATGCGCAAGTTCGCCAAGCGCAAGCCGCACCAGCTGTCCGGCGGCCAGCAACAGCGCGTGGCCCTGGCCCGCTCGCTGGTCAAGCGCCCGAAACTGCTGCTGCTGGATGAACCCATGTCCGCGCTGGACAAGCAAATCCGCCAAGCCACTCAGATGGAACTGGTCAATATCCTGGATAAGGTGGACGTCACCTGCGTGATGGTGACGCACGATCAAGAAGAAGCCATGACCATGGCCAACCGCCTGGCGGTGATGAGCGAAGGCGCGATCATCCAGATCGGCACCCCGCATGAGGTGTACGAATACCCAAACAGCCGCTTTACCGCCGAGTTCATCGGCTCCACCAACCTGTTCAACGGCAAGGTGGTGGAAGATGAAGTCGACCACGTGTTTATCGAGGCCCCGGACCTCAAAACCCGGCTGTTCGTCAGCCACGGCATCACCGGCCCGCTTGGCATGGACGTGAGCGTATCGGTGCGCCCGGAACGCATCAACGTCACCCGCGCCAAGCCGGAGCAGCAATGCAACTGGGCGCGGGGCACGGTTTCCAACCTGGCCTACATGGGCAGCTACACGCTGTTCCACGTCACCCTGGAAAACGGCAAGGTGGTGATCGCCAACGTGCCGAGCCTGGCCCTGATACGGGACGACGCTCCGTCCTACGATGACGAAGTGTTCGTCAGCTGGGCCGAAACCAGCGCCTTGGTGCTGACCAAATGAAAAAGCCGACCCAACGCTGGCGGCCTTCGGGCCGCACTGGGGTGATCGCCATCCCCTTTGTGTTTCTGACGCTGTTCTTTCTGGTTCCGTTCATGCTGGTGCTCTGCATCAGCTTCGCCCAGCAGCGGATTGGCGTGCCGCCGTACACCTCGCTGTTTGAGATGCAGGACAACATCTTGCAGATCCAACTCAACCTGGACCACTACGTGTTCATGTTGCACGACGATCTGTATCTGGCCACTTACCTGTCCTCGGTCAAGATGGCGGCGGCGTCCACCCTGCTCTGCCTGCTGATTGGCTACCCGATGGCCTATTACATGGCGCGGGCGGACGCGAGCATGCGCAACACTCTGATGATGATGGTGATGCTGCCGTTCTGGACGTCCTACCTGGTCCGCGTGTACGCGTGGATCGGCATCCTGAAAAACGACGGTTTCCTCAACAACTTCCTGATGTGGCTGGGCGTGATCCATGAGCCGCTGCGCCTCTACCACACCAACTGGGCGGTCTACATCGGCATGGTGTTCTCCTACCTGCCGTTCATGATCATGCCGCTGTACGCCCACTTGGTGAAGATGGATCTGCTCCAGCTGGAGGCAGCCTACGACTTGGGCGCCAAGCCGTGGAAGGCCTTCGTTCAAGTGACCTTGCCGCTGTCCAAGAACGGCATCATCGCCGGCAGCCTTTTGGTGTTCATTCCGGCGGTGGGCGAGTACGTGATTCCGGAACTGCTGGGCGGCTCCGATACGCTGATGATAGGCCGCGTGATGTGGGGCGAGTTCTTCAACAATATGGATTGGCCGATGGCGGCGACGGTGACCTGCGCGATGGTGCTGCTCTTGCTGGTGCCGATGGCCTTGTTCCAGCACTACCAGCTGAAAGAGATGGAAGGGGATAAACCATGATCAAGCCGAGCAAACCGCTGTCGTATACCGTGCTTGGACTGGGTTACGCCTTCCTGTACCTGCCCATCGCGCTGCTGGTGATCTACTCGTTCAACGAATCCAAGCTGGTCACCATCTGGTCCGGCTTCTCCACCAAGTGGTATGCCGCGCTGCTGGACGACGAAGAACTGCTGAGATCTGCCTGGCTGAGCTTGAAGATCGCCCTGCTGACCGCCAGTTCTTCTGTGGTGATCGGCACCGTGGCCGGCTATGTGCTGGCTCGCTTCGGCCGCTTCCGCCTGTTTCCATTGTTCGCCGGCATGATCAGCGCGCCGCTGGTGATGCCGGAGGTGATCATCGGCATCTCTATCCTGCTGTTGTTCGTCAATCTGGAGAACTGGGTGGGCTGGCCGCAAGGCCGAGGGCTGACCACCATCTGGATCGGTCACACTGTGCTGTGCGTGTCCTACGTCGCGATCATCGTGCAGTCCCGAGTGCGAGAGCTGAGCCTGTCGCTGGAAGAGGCGGCGATGGGCCTGGGCGCCACTCCGTTCAAGACCTTCTTCGTCATCACCCTGCCGCTGATCTCTCAAGCGCTGGTGTCCGGCGGCTTACTGTCATTTACCTTGTCGCTGGATGATCTGATCACGTCGGCGTTTTTGTCCGGGCCCGGTTCGACTACCCTGCCGATGGTGATCTTCTCACGCGTGCGCCTCGGCCTGAATCCGGAAATGAACGCGCTGGCTACGGTCTTCATCACACTAGTGACCGTGGGCGTGGTGGCAGCCAATCAGCTGATGAGGGCACAGGAACGCCGCCGCGCCGAAGAAATGCGCATGGCTTTTGCACAAGATTGACAACGTACTCGGTCAATCAAGCAGGCGAGGATGGCGCTCTAAACAACATGGCTTTCTTATGCGGCCAGCCCCGCCTGCCCCCGATCTCTATCCCCGCTTAAGCTCTTCCAACATCTCCTGCCACAGTTCCCGATACACCGGATTGCTGGCGCCTTCGCCATGTCCGGGATTGTCGGCATTGGGGCGGCGTATTGGTTTGTTCAGCGCGAACTGGTGGTCCGCCGGGATGCGCATGGCGTTGTAGGAGAGGCGGATGACTGGAGCAAAGTTTTCCTGCACGTGATAGGTGCCGAACAACCTGTCCGGCGGCGTGGCGCCGGGGGCGGCATACCAGGAGGCGATGCGGTTGTTGGCGCGCATGTCCCAGCCGCCGGAAAAATCGATCACGCCTCTGACGGCCACGCGCTTGGCGATGTAGGCGGCCATGCCGCCGCCTTGGGACTGCCCGGACAGCACGATTTTGCTCCAGTCTATGGCTTGCTTGTCCAGATACTGTTCCCAACGGCCTTTGGGATCGGTTTTGGACAGATAACGCAGCAGAGCGGCCAGTCTATGGACAATGGCGTCCTTGGGCTTGTCTTTGATCAGCGAGGTGGTGTTTTCTCCAAAGGCGCGCTTCTGACGCAATTGCTCCGCGCAGTCTGGATTAGCCGCCAACACCGGCCGGGTACAGACCTGAGAGACAGCCGGCGTATCGATATAGGACAGGATGATGAAGCGGTAGCCCTGGGCCAGCGCGGTGTCGATGAAGGCTTGCTCGTTTGTCGCCGTTCGCGTGGTTTCGCCGCCGGTTCCAGGCAGGAAGACCAGCAGCGGCTCGCGCCCGCCCTTCTCCGCCGAAAAAACGATGTGCGGCCCGCTATCCGCCACAATCCCGCCATCGGTGTCCGCGGGGAGAATATCCTTGCGGACGGCGTCCGCCCATGCCGCCGAGACGGTACAGAGCAGCAACGCAGCAGCGGCTGCTTTGCCACCCCATTTGATCCAGACTGTCATTGCATTCCTCGCATATTAATTAAGTGGATTGAATTGCCCCGACGGCCTGGGCTTGCATGAGCCCTTGGCTAGTTTTTCAAAACCTGTTTACGATCTGCCGCCCGTCAGCGGGATGCATAGACAAGGGGCATTGAAAACTGCTTCGAACTGCTCACGTATCATGTAATACACTCCGCTTTCTCAGCCGCTTCCGCCTTGTCTCGCTCTAGCTTGCGAGACCGTAAACACGTTCTGCGACTCTACTCGCCATACCCTGCGCGTAAAAGCGCGGCATGGCCGGTTTGCGCCAAGAGTTTGTTTACGATTGTTTCCATGAACAAATTTAAGGTTTCGCGAGCCAGGGTGAAGTAAGGCGAAAGCCTTTGCGCACGGGGAATGCACAGGCGCTTGGCGACGAATCAGGGGGCTTAATCAAGACCTCAGGCGCACATCCCAAGGCACGTCCCGCACGCTGAGTATCCGGCAGGCGCTGGCGTCGGGATGGAGGGGATTGAGCAGGTAGTTGTGGGCATTGGGGGCCACCGCGCTGGGCACTTGCAGCGCGGCGGAAGCCTGGCGTTGCAACCAGTGGCGGCCCAGGCTCTGGGTGAGCGCGGGTTGCAAGGTCCAGTCAGCAGGCAAGCTGGCCTGGTCCAACGCTTGCGCCAGGCGGTCCGGCAGCTCCACTTGAAGCAGGGTGAAGGTGGCCGGCAGGCTGGCCACCTCCAGGTGCACCAGCGCCTCCAGCATGGCGCTGGCCGGGTGATCCGCCAGGTAGACGATGGGCTGGCCGGCGGGGTGCCAACGCCCGGGCCAGCGCAACCCGCCCAGCCCGTTGAGGTCGGCGTAACGACTGATGCGCCAGACAATCACGCGGCGTAGCCTTCGTTGGCTTGGGCAATCAACTGTTCCACCAGCCGCGCGCCGGGCTCGGTATGGGCCATGTCCAGCGGCGATTTGCCCTCAAAACGATGCAGCGGCTTGCGTAGCCATTGGGCCGCGGCGTCCTTGTCGCCGAACAGCTCTTCCGCCAACAACAGCAGCTTGGCCACGCGCACGCCCCGTTCGGACTCCTCGGTGTTCAGCGTCTGTCCCTTCTTGATGCGATGGGACAGGGTGCGCGGCGGGATGACGAACTCCAGTTCGCCGCGGCTGAGGCCGGCATCCACCAGGCGTTCCAGCATGCCGGTGTCCACGCCCAGTTCCACCACTTTGGCCACATCGAAATCGTTGCGCATTTCCTGCCCCACCAACACGCTGAGTTCCTGCAACAGATTGTGTTCCACCATGGGCGGGACCGGTGCTTCCGGTACGAAGACTTGCAGCGCTTTCATGGCCCCTCCTTGATTTGGCAATTTGCCAATTAATTATCAGCATTTTGCCGAAGCAAGACAAGGAGCGCCGCGAGCGGCGACGATTAACCGCTCAGCCTTGCGAAAAAGTCGCGGTAGAGCTCAGGTTCACTGACTTGCTTGCTGCGGGAGTCGCCATTGCTGTCCCAAATGGTGCGCTGGAACCGGGCTCTCAACCAGACACCCTGTCCGCCGACGGCCGGCCGCAGGGTAATCAGCGCTTCCAAGGTTTGGTGGTCCGGTTTGCCGGGCAGGCCCATTTTCATTTTCAGCAGGCCGCGCAGAACTTCCCGACTGGTGCTGACCAGCTTTTCATGGCGCTCGGCGCGCAACAGGGAAAAGTCCGCGTCTTCCTCCAGCCGGCCGTAGCCCATCGCCGCCAGCGCCTTGCCGCCGGCGCGCAGCGCTTGCGCCACGGTAACGCCGCGCCAGTAGAAGTCGCGGGCCTGGTGATAAGAGGCGGTTTCGGCGGCGTCCAACTCCACGCGCACCTGGGTGGAACTGTAACGCAGCAGGCGGCCTCCTTCGCCCACCACTTGCTCGTTGTCCGCGGCGCACGCCGCGCCGCTCAGACTCAGCGCCGCCAACACAATGCCAGCCATCGCATGACGTCGGCTGGCCACAAGCGGGCCGCCGGCTTGGTTCAGTCCTTGCCTTGAGCGCAACGACTGATGCGGAAAGGATGTCTTCATCTCGTCAGTATTGTTTTGACATTTGAAAACTCTAACACAGGCATTATGGCATTTACATTGCCAAAGGCATGAAAACAACTCATGCCAGCTCCTTTGCCTGGCCTTGGAACTCCCCCTGAGCCGCCCGCTTGGGCATACACCCTATATTGCCGCTTTGCGATGCAAAAATAACCATTAGGACTATCACGCGACGTGAATTATGATTGCGCCTATTCAATGAAGACGCACGCTTCCACTTCGTCACGAGGAGAGGCGCTGGCATTGAAACACTCCGTCGTTCCGGCCTGTGGGCCCATTCCTGATATTCCAGAGTCCCGGCCCCAGCTGGAGTCCATGCCAGCACGAAGCGCTGCGCCTTCACACCTTGACGCAATCGCCAGTTCACAGGCGTTTGCTATGAAAAAGACGAATACCGGCACCAATGGGGGGCATTATGTTAAGTCAATTCACTATCGGGCAGCGCATCGCCGCGCTGGCAGGCAGCTTGCTGTTTGCAGTGGCTTTGGTGGGGGGGTCCGGCTGGTGGTCGCTGAACCAGATGGACGGCGAGCTGACCTCGCTGTTTGACCAGAAAATCGCGTTCCGCTACCAGATGAACGCCATGCAAAGCAGCATGCTGCACATCCGCCAGGATGAGAAGAACATCTTCATCAGCATCGGCAACCCGGACAACTCGGACCAAAGCATCCAGACCAACAAACAATTGCTGGACAAGCACATCGCCGAGTTCAAGAATCAGGCCGGCGCCGCCAAGTCCATGGCGATGGCGGCGGATCACCAAAAAACCTTCGACAGCATGCTGGCCGGCATCTCCGGCTATGAGCAAGGCATGAACGGGTTGTACCAGAAGATCGCCAGCGGCGAAATCAACCGGGCCAATGTGGGCGACGCCGGCATCACGCCGTTCAAGCCCAAGCTCTATGAGGCGCGCGACGCGCTCAACAGCCTGAGCAAGCTGGCCGACGACTCGGCGCAATCCGCCGAGGACGCGCTGGCGGTCAGCATGAAAAACACCCGCAATATGATGCTGACCATCCTGGGCCTCGCCCTGGTGGTGGGCGTCGCCCTGGCCTTCGCCATCGTCCGCTCCATCACCCGCCCCTTGCAAGCCATGCAGCAGACTATGCGCCATGCGGCGGAGAAAAACGACCTGACGGTGTCGGTGGATCAGACCGGCCGCGACGAAGTCAGCGAAACCGGCCGCGCGCTGGCGCAGCTGCTGGGCAATCTGCGCGCCTTCCTGCAGCAGACCCGCGAGGACGCCAAGCAGGTGAACGACACCGCCCACGCGCTGTCCGGCGTATCCAAGCGCATCGCGGAGGCGTCCCAGGTGCAAACCGACGCGTCTTCCTCCACCGCCGCCGCGGTGGAGGAGATGACGGTGAGCATCAATCTGGTGGCCGAGCATGCGGTGGAAATGGCCGGCGAAGCCAAGAGCAGCATGAACGAAGCGGTGAGCGGCAGCGAGGTGGCCGGCCAGGCCGCGCAGCAGATGTCCGAGATCGCCAGCGTGATCAGCCGCTCCGAAACCATCATCATTGGCCTGAACCAGCGCTCCGATGAGATCGGCAACATCGTGGACGTGATTCACGACATCGCGGAACAGACCAATCTGCTGGCCTTGAACGCGGCGATTGAAGCAGCGCGCGCAGGCGAAACCGGCCGCGGCTTCGCGGTGGTGGCGGACGAGGTGCGCAAGCTGGCGGAACGCACCGCGCAAGCCACCGGCGAAATCTCCGAGAAAATCAAGGCAGTGCAAGGCGACACCACCACCGCGGTAGCCAGCATGCGCGAAGCCACCGAGCGGGTGGAAGCCGGCGTGGCGCTGAGCGGCACCTTGTCCGAACGCCTGGCGCAGATCCGCATGCTGTCCACGCGCCTACTCGAGAAAACCAGCGAGATCGCCGAGGCGATGCGCGAACAGAGCACGGCCAGCAACGACGCCGCCAAGAATGTGGAGCGCATCGCCAATATGGGCACGGAAAACGGCTTGTCGGTGGAGGAGTCCTCCGCCATGGCGCAGCAGCTGTCCGGCCTGGCTCATGGACTGGATGCGGCCATTAACCGCTTCCGCGCGGATTGAGATAAAAAGCGTCAGAACTTGTTCAAGGTCTAGCTTCTCAAGCGTGAGGGCGCGTCCGGCTTGGTCCGGCCGCGTCCTCATGCCACAATCCGGGTTTTCGCCCGCCCTCTTCCCTACATGTCCGTCCTCGAGCCGCTGTACGCGCCGTTCGTCTCCTCCCCCGCCGTGCTGCTATGGCCGGCGCTGTTCCTGCTGTTGAGCCGGCAACTGCGCAGACGCGCCTGGTTCTGGCCTTATGTGGCGCTGTCGCTGCCGGGCACGGCCTTGCACGAGCTCTGCCATTTTCTGGTGGGCTGGCTGCTGCGGGCGCGGCCCAGCCGCTTCAGCGTGTGGCCGCGCCGCAACGGCCGGCAGCTGACGCTGGGCCAGGTGGGCTTCACCCGGCTGACGTGGTGGAACGCGCTGCCCATCGGCATCGCGCCCTTGCTGTTGCTGCCGCTGGGCTGGGGCCTGCTGGCGCTGGCGGCCCGCTGGCCGTGGCTGAGCCCGGCGGCGGCCGGCCTGGGCTTTCTGGCGGCGCAGTGCTGGGACGGCTGCCTGCCCAGCAGCACGGATTTGAGCCACGCCGGGCGCTCGGCGCTGGCTTACGGCGCGCTGGCCTGTGCCCTGTTGGGCGCTTACGCGCTGCTGCATTACGGTTTCCGCGCACTGGCCGGACAATAAAAAAACCGCCGGTTTCCCGGCGGTTTCGTATCCAAGGCGCGCCGAC